>NZ_CACSJM010000007.1 GCF_902706185.1 Roseomonas sp. 18066
CCCTGATCGCCATCGCCCGCAAGCTGCTCACCATCCTCAATGCCATCCTCCAAAGCTCAACACCCTGGAGAACCACAACCTCCGCGAAGGAGCAGACCGCTTGACACCCAAGACAGTCGCTTCTTTTTTCTGTCAGTGCTGCCGCGCGCATCTGGTGAGGCGGGACACGGCACTGCAGCGAAGCGCGACCTTTAAGGGCGCGCTTTTTTTATAAAAATGGCGTCCCGCCGTGACGCCCGCGCGACGGTGCCGTCGAAGCGCAGGTCTGACCACGGCCGGTGATCAGAAAAAAGATGGGGGTCTGGGGGAATTCATTCCCCCAGCCTACCAATCCCTTAAGGCACCAACCCTTCCTTCAACCCGTGCACATGCTCGCAGATCGCCCCGGCCGTCGTGATCCAGACGGTATCGCGCTGGGCGGCGATGTGTTGCAGGGCTTCGCGGAGCGCGCGCAGGCGGTAGGGTTGGCCGACGATATAGGGGTGGAGCGCGATGCCCATCACCTGGGGGCGGTTGTCGCGCACCTGGCGGCGGCGTTCCTCGAAGTCGTTCAGGATCATGTTGGCGAATTGCTGGGCGCTGTCCTTGCGCGCCCCGATCGAGGGGATGTCGTTGATCTCCTGCGGGTAGGGGATCGACAGCAGGCGTCTTTCCTTGGTCTTCAGCCAGGTCGGCTGGTCGTCGTGGCACCAGTTGAGGGTGTAGCGGTAGCCGGCCTCGACCAGCAGCTCGGGCGTCGACAGGGTCTCGGCGATCCAGGGGGACAGCCAGCCGGCGGGGGGCTTGCCCTCGGCCTCGGTGATGGCGGCGGTGGCCTCGGCGATCAGGGTGCGCTCTTCCGCCTCGCTCATCAGCGACTGGCGTTCGCTGTTGCTGCGGCCATGGCCGGCGATCTCGTCGCCGCGGGCGCGGTGGGCGGCGACCAGGCTGGGGGCGTAGTCGTACATGGCGCTGTTCAGCAGCACGGTCGCCGGCAGCTTCAGCTCGTCCAGCATTTCCAGCATCCGCCAGGCGCCCACCCGGTTGCCGTAGTCGCGCCAGGCGTAGTTCAGCACGTCCGGCTGTGGCCCGCCCGGGGCCAGCGACATGCCGAGGCCTTCGCCGAAGGCGAAATGCTCAAGGTTGATGCCGAGATAGACCGCCAGCTTCTTTCCCGCCGGCCAGCCATAGGCCGCCCGGGAAGGCCAGGGGTGGTAGTCGTAGCGGCCATGGGTCGGCAGCATCGGCGGTCTCCTCGAGGTATCCGGTGCGGCGGCGAAGCAAGCGCCGGACCAGCCTGAACCAAGCTGGTTGCTGTGCGGTTCCCGCGGCGCCAGAAACCCGCTAGAAGCCGCTCATGTCCAAGCCCCCGCCGGCCGAGGCGGCGTCGGCGCGTGCCCTGCTCTCCGCCACCGCCCGTCAGGGCCGGTCGCGGCTGGCGCGCCCTATTCTGCTCGGCCTTGCCTCGATCGCCTGCGGCCTCGCCCAGGCCTGGTTCATCGCTGCCTTGCTATCGGCCCTGCTGGGCCATGGCGAGGCCGGCTGGCCGGAATTCTTCGCCGCCGCCAGCCTGGCGCTGCTGTCCATCGCGCTTGGCGTGGCGCAGGAGCGCGCCCAGGCCGCCGCCGGCGCCGCGGCGCGGGCCGATCTGCGCCGCCGCGCCTTCGACCGGCTGCTGGCGGCCGGCCCCGCGGATGACCGCCCGGTCGGCGAGCGCGCCGCCCTGGTGGTCGACCGCATCGAGGCGCTGGACGGTTATTTTTCCCGCTGGCTGCCGGCGGCGGTCCTCGCCGCGGCGGGGCCGCTGCTGATCGCCTGCGTGGTCGCGCTGGAAGACCCGCTGAGCGGGCTCATTCTTTTCGTGGCCGGCGCCATGGTGCCGGTGGGCATGGCGGTGACCGGCATCGGCGCGGCGCTGGCCAGCCGGCAGCAATTCGACGCGCTGCAGGCGCTGTCGGGCCGCTTCCTGGACCGGATGCGCGGGCTGCCCCAGCTGGTGCTGTTCCGCCGGCAGGAGGCCGAGGCCCAGGCGCTGGGCCAGGCCGCCGACGAGCTGCGCCGCCGCACCATGAAGGTGCTGCGGGTGGCGTTCCTGTCCGGCCTGACGCTGGAGGTGATCGCCGCCGCGGTGCTGGGGTGCCTCGCCTGGCGGCATGGCAACCTGCTGGTCGGCGGCCATCCCGACCCGGCCGCAGCACTTTTCTGCCTGCTGATGGTGCCGGGCTTCTTCGCGCCGCTGCGCGCCTTCTCGGCCGCCTATCACGAGCGGATGTCGGCCAATGGCGCCGCCGCGGCGCTCGCCCCGCTGCTGGCCGCCCCCGACTCGGAGCCCGGGCTGCAGCTCGCAGAGATCCCGCCGACGGTGGTGGTGACCTTCGAGCAGGTCGGGCTGACCTATGACCCCGCCCGCGGCCCGGCGCTCACCGATCTTTCCTTCCGCGTCATGCCCGGCGAGGCGCTGGTGCTGGCGGGGCCGTCCGGCTCGGGCAAGTCGTCGGTGCTGCGGCTGCTGATGGGCTTCTGCCGGCCGGATGGCGGGCGCATCGCGCTGAATGGTCGCGACGCGACGGCGCTGCGCCCCGAGGAGCTGCGCCGGCTGTCTTCCTATGTCGGGCAGAAGGCGCATCTGTTCCGCGACAGCATCCGGGCCAACATTGCTTTGGCCCGGCCGGAAGCCTCCGATGCCGAGGTCGAGGCCGCGGCCAAGGCGGCCCATGTCAGCGATTTCGCCGCCAGCCTGCCCGAGGGCCTCGACACGATGATCGGCGAGGGCGGCTACGGCCTGTCCGGCGGCCAGGCGCAGCGGGTGGCCATCGCCCGCGCCTTCCTGCGCAACCGCCCGCTGGTGCTGCTGGACGAGCCCACCGCGCATCTCGACCCGACGACGGAGGCCGAGCTGCTGGACAGCCTGCGCCGCCTCTGTGCCGGGCGCACCGCCGTCATCGCCACCCATTCCACCGCCTTGCGCGCCCGCTTCGGCCGGGTGCTGGAGCTGGAGAAGGGCCGCGCCGGCCTGCCGCGGATGGCCGGGGAATGAGCCGCATGATGCTGACCGACCTGACCCGCGTGCTCGGCCTGTGGCGCGAGCGCAGCACCTGGCTGTGGTCGGGCGCGATCGTCGCCGTGCTGGCGACGCTGGCGGGCGTGGCGCTGCTGGCCTTGGCCGGGCGCGGCGTCTCCGAAGGGCTGCGCACCGGGGCGCTGGCGGGGGTGGCCGTCGGCTCGCTGCTGCTGCTGCGGCCGCTTATTTTTCTGCGCCCGGCCTCGCGGTATTTCGAGCGGCTGGTGACCCATTCGGCCACCTTCCGCGCGCTGGCCGATACCCGCATCTGGTTCTTCCGGCGCCTCGCCGAGCGGCTGCCCGGCGGCATCGGCCATCGCGGCGCCGGCGACCTGCTGGGGCGCCTCGTCGCCGATGTCGAGGCGCTGGACGGTCTGTACCTGCGCGCCCTGGTCCCCGGCGTCGCGGCCCTGGCCGTGGTGGTGGCCGTCGCCGTGCTGCTCGGCTTCGCCGGTCCGGGAATCGCCGTGCTGGTGGCGCTGCCGCTGGCGCTGGCCCTGCTGCTGCCGCCGCTGCTGGCGCCGGGTGCTGCCCGCGCTGCCGGCGAGGTCGCCGAGGCGCAAGGCGCGCTGCGCAGCGCCGCCGTCGACCCGCTGCTGGGCATCGAGGATGTGCTGGCCGCCAATGCCGAGCCCCGCGTCGCCGCCCGCCTGGCCGCCAGCGGTGCCGCTCTGGCTGAAACACAGACAAGAATGTCGCGCCGGGCCGCCTGGGGTGGCGCCGCCGGCAGCCTGCTGGCCCAGTCGTCGCTCTTCGCCGCCCTCGGCTATGGCCTGGCCGGTGGCCCCGGCGCGGTTGGCGGCACGATCGTGGGCCTGTTCCTGGCGCTGGCCGCCGGCGAGGCCCTGGCCGGGCTGCCGCGCGCCGGTGCCGCCCTGGCCGCCGCCGGCGCCAGCGCGCGTCGCCTGTTCGACGCCGCCGACACCCCGCCGCCGGTCGCCGAGCCCACCACCCCGGCCGCAGCCCCGCGCGGCCATGCCCTGCGCGCCGAGGGCGTCCGCTTCGCCTGGGCCGCCGACCGCGAGCCGGTCTTTCTCGACCTGAATTTCGACCTGCCGGAAGGCGGGCGTCTGGCGCTGCTGGGGCCTTCGGGCGCCGGCAAGTCGACGCTGGCGGCGCTGCTGCTGAAGCTGGCGGCCCCCCAGGAAGGCCGGCTGCTGCTGGGCGGCGTCGATATCGCCACGCTGTCAGGCGATGCGGTGCGGGCGCGCATCGCCTGCCTGACCCAGGATGCGCGGCTGTTCGACGACAGCATCGCCGCCAACCTGCGGCTCGCAGCCCCCGAGGCCGATGACGCCGCGCTGTGGCAGGCGCTGGAGCGTGCCGGCGTCGCCGATGTCGTGCGCGTCCTGCCCGAGGGGCTGGACACCCGTTGCGGCGAGGGCGGCGCCCGCTTCTCCGGCGGGCAGGGGCGGCGCCTGGCCCTGGCCCGGGCCCTGCTGGCGCCCGCCGATATCCTGATCCTGGACGAGCCTGGCGCCGGCCTCGACCCCGAGGCCGAGCGCGCCTTCCTGGAAACGCTGGAAGCCGCCACCGAAGGCCGCAGCGTCATCCTGATCGCGCATCGCCTGCTGGGGGTGGAGCGGCCGACGCGGATCCTGCGGCTGATCGGCGGCCGCGCCATGGCGGCGATGGGCTGAATGGGCGCGGCGCTGGAAACGGCGCTGTTCGACGCGGCCTTCGCCGACCCGGCCAATGGCGCGGTGCTGGAGCGCCTTCGGGCGCTCGCCTTGCCGCAGGGTTTCCTGACCGCCGGCTGCCTGTTCCAGGCGGTGTGGAACCAGGTGGCCCGCCACCCGCCTGGCTGGGGCGTCAAGGATTACGACGTCTTCTACTATGACGCCGCGGACCTCTCCTTCGAGGCCGAGGATGCGGTGATCCGCCGCTGCGCCGAAGCCTTTGCGGGGCTCGGCGTGACGGTCGAGGTGAAGAACCAGGCCCGCGTCCATCTCTGGTACCGCGCCCGCTTCGGCGAGGACTATCCCGCGCTGGTCTCTGCCCGGGACGGCATCGACCGCTATCTGATCGACTGCACCTGCATCGGCATCGAGGCCGCGAGCGGCGCGCTCTACGCCCCCAGTGGGCTGGATGACGTCTTCGCCGGCGTGCTGCGGATCAATGCGCGCCACCCGCAGCCGGCGCAATTCTTCCGCAAGGCCGAGGACTATCGCCGCCGCTGGCCGCATCTGCGCATCGAGGCCTGATCAGGCGCCGAGTTTTTCGAATATCTGCCGCGACAGGGCCTGCAGCGCCGGTTCGGGCCTTTTGCTGAGCGCCTCGGCCATCTGCCCGAGGAAGCCGGGCGAGCCGGTGGCGGCGGCCTGGGTGAACCAGTCCAGCGCTGCCTCGGGCGTGGCGGCCAGCGTGCCCATGTTGAACTGCGCCCGGAAATCGCCCAGCGCCGCCGCGCGGGCATAGAGGGCATGGGCGCCGGCCGGGTCGCGCGGCGTCTCCCAGCCTTCTTCCAGATAGCGGCCGAGCACGGTCATCGACTTGGCATGGCCTTGCTCCGCCGAGGCGCGGAACCAGCGGAAAGCCTCGGCGCGCTGCCCGTCGCGGGCCAGCAGGCTGGCCAGGTTGTACTGCGCCCAGTCATAGCCGCGCTGCGCCCCCGCGGCGTAGATCGCCAGCGCCTTCGGCAGGTCGATGGGCGTGCCCCAGCCGAGCTCATGGCAGCGGCCGAGCATGGTTTCCGCCTTCACCGCCCCGGTGGTGGCCGCCGTCTTGAACCAGGCGAAGGCGGCGGCGGGGTCGGCGGGGACGCCACGGCCCTCGAGAAGAATTTGGCCGTAGAGGATCTGCGCTTCGACCATGCCGGCGCGGGCGGCGGCGGCGATCCAGCGGGCGGCCTCGTCGGGCGGGCCGGCGAAGGCGGCGGCCAGCTGCCCGGCGCTCGCCTCGCGCACCACGGCGGGGGCCAAAGGCGGCAGGGACGGCGCGGCGGGGGGACGGCGGCGGCGGAACATGCCGGCGGTTATGATGTTGCGATCCGCTCGCAACAAGAGCCGATCACACCGCCAGCAGCCCGCCCTGCTTGGCGCGGCCGGGCAGGGGGTGGCCGACCACCGCCTCCGCCAGGCGGCCGCATTCGGTCAGCGCCGCCAGGTCGAGGCCGGTCTCGATGCCGGATTCGGCGCAGAGCAGCGCCAGATCCTCGGTGCAGATATTCCCGGCCGCCCCGGCATGCTTGCCGAAGGGGCAGCCGCCGAGGCCGGCGATGGCGGCGTCGAAGCGGGCGACGCCGAGGCGCATCCCCTCCCAGGCATTGACCATGGCCATGCCGCGGGTGTCGTGCAGATGCAGCGACAGCTCCAGCTCCGGCCACTTGTCCCGCACCGCGCCGACGACCGACGCGATGCGACGGGGGGTGGCCCAGGCCATGGTGTCGGCGAGGGAAATGACCGGCGGCGCCAGGCCGACGCCGCCGGCCAAAGCGAGCACCGCGGCGACGCGGTCGATCACCGCCGCCACCGGCACCTCGCCCTGAAAATTGCAGCCGAAGGCGGCCATGATGGTGGCGCGCGCCAGCGGGATGCGGTGCTCGGCATAGAGCGCCATCAGCGCCGCGGCGGCGGCCAGGTCCTCCTCGCGGTCGCGATTCTGGTTGCGCTTGCCGAAGGCCCCGGAGGCCGAGACCGAGACGCTGCCATCGATCGTCAGATGCGGCGCCACCAGCGCGCGTAAGAACCCCTTGGCGTTGAGCCAGAGCGCGCCGAAGGCCACGCCGTCGACGTCGCGCAGCCCCTGGCAGACCAGCTCGGCATCGGCCATGCCGGGGACGCGGCGCGGATCGACGAAGGAGACGGTCTGGATCCGCTTCAGGCCGGTGCCGGCCAGCGCCTGGATCAGCCGCAGCTTGTCGGCGGTGGCGATCGGGCCCTTTTCGAACTGGAAGCCCTCGCGCGGGCCCTCTTCGCGGATCTCGATGCGGGGCGGCAGCTGGGTCATGCGTCGGGCTCCGCCTTGTCTGCGGGAAGGGTCAGGATGCCCTGCTCGGCCAGGGTTTTCTGTTCTTGCGCCCCAATGCCGATGCTGTCGAGCAGCGCCGCGCCGCCTTCGCCGATGGCGGGCGGCTGGCGGTTCAGGCGGATCTGCGCCGCCTCGAAATGCAGCGGCGTCATCGGCAGGGCCGCGGTGACGCCCTCCGCCAGCCGGGTGGCGCCCATGATGCCGCTGGCGGCCAGGTGCGGATCGTCGAACAGGTCCTCGGGATGGGCGACGGGGGCGCAGGGGATCAGCACCTCGGCGCCCAGCGCCTGCACCTCGGCCACCGTCATGCCGGCGAAGATCTTTTCCAGCTCCGGCATGATGCGGTCGCGCCCGGCGACGCGGCCGGCATTGGTCGCCAGCGTCGCATCGGCGGCGAGCTCCTGCAGGCCGAGGCGAGGGGCGAGGCGCTGCCAGTGCTGGTCGCTGGTGACGCCGACGAAGACCTGGCCGTCGCTGGCCTGGAAGACGTCGTAGATGCCCCAGGTGATGCGCCGCGCCGTCATCGGCGGCACGCGCTGGCCGGCGATGGCGCCGGCGGCCATGTGCTGGCCGACCATGAAGGCGACGCTTTCGAACAGCGCCGACTGCACCTTCTGGCCGAGGCCGGTCGCTTCCCGCTGCCGCAGCGCCGCCAGGATGCCGACCACGCCGAAGACGCCGCCCATGATGTCGACCACCGAGGTCCCGGCGCGCAGCGGCCGCCCCGGCAGGCCGGTCATGAAGGCCAGCCCCCCCTGCATCTGCACCACCTCGTCCAGCGCCGGCAGGTGCTCATAGGGGCCGGGCAGGTAGCCCTTCAGCGCGCAATAGACCAGGCGCGGGTTCTGCTCGCGGATCTGCTCCCAGCCGAGGCCGAGCCGCTCCATCGTGCCGGGGGCGAAGTTCTCGATCAGCACGTCGGCGGTGGGGATGAGCTTTTCCAGCACCGCCTTGCCGCGCGGGTCCTTCAGGTCGAGCGCCAGGCTGGTCTTGTTGCGGTTGTAGGTGGAGAAGAACCCGGTGCCGAAGCCGCCGAGGCGGCGGGTGCGGTCGCCCTCGGGCGGCTCGATGCGGATCACCTCGGCGCCGAGATCGGCCAGCACCACGCCGCAGCTCGGCCCCATCACCGTATGGCCGAAATCCAGCACGCGCAGCCCGGTCAGCGGCAGGGGGTTGGTTGACATCGGGACGTTCCGTCTGACAGAATTTCTTTTCGTCAGACAGAATGAGGGATATGGCCGATGGCCGTCAAGCCGGCAGCCCCGGAGGCAGGGGTGGGGGCGGTCGACCGCGCGCTGTCGATCCTGCTGGCCTTCCGCGCCGGCGAGGCGGCGCTGTCGCTGGCCGAGCTGGCCCGCCGCACCGGCCTGTACAAGAGCACGCTGCTGCGGCTGATGGCGTCCCTCGAGCGGGCGGGGATGCTGCTGCGGGAGGGAGCGGCGGCCGAATGGCGGCTGGGCCCGGCGCTGGTCGGCCTCGGCCTGCGCGCCGCCGCGTCCGAGTCGCTGCTGGAGGCGGTGCTGCTGCCCGTGCTGCGCCGCCTGGCGGAGGAAACCGGCGAAAGTGCGAGTTTCTACGTCCGCGACGGTGAAAATCGCCTTTGCCGCTTTCGGATCGAAGGGCGGCATGCGGTGCGCGACCACCTGCCGCCGGGCAGCCTGTTGCCGCTGGACCGGGGGGCGGCCGGCCATGTGCTGCGCGGCGCCGGGCTGACGGTGACGCTCGGCGAGCGCGACCCTGAGCTGGCGGCCATCGCCGCCCCGGTTTTCTCCGGCAACGGCGCGCTGCTGGGGGCGCTATGCCTCTCCGGCACGGCGACCCGCTTCGCCCGCAGCCAGGAGGCCCTGGCGGCGATCCTGACCCGGGCGCTGGCAGAGATCCGCGGGCTTTAGAGGGTCTTCGCCGGCGGCAGCACCTCGGTGATCAGATTCGAGGCGATCATGAAGGCGACGGTCGCGCGGTCGCGCAGCGTGACCCGCGTCTTGACGAAGCGCCCGTCGCGCACCGTCACGCAGACCGCCTCGCCGACCCGGACACCCGTTTCGGTCAGGGTTCCGGCAAGGGCGCGGCAGCGGGTGCTGCCCGGGCCGGAGGCGGGGCCGCCGGTCAGGATCTGGCTGGGCGGGCCGCCATTGACCTGGGCCGTGACGCTGCTGAGGTCGCGCAGGCGGCCGGTATTGGCGAAGGCGATGAGCTCGGCGGCGCTGTTCTCCAGCTCCTGCAGCGCCTGCGGATTGTCGGCGCCCTCCACGGTCAGCGTCAGGCCGCGGTCATAGACATAGACCGTGGCATGGCCGGGCAGGCCGCGGATGCCGACATAGCGCACCGAGGCGCCGAGCCCCGGCCGCCCGGCGGCCTCGTAGTCGACCGGCGCATCGGCGCGGCGCAGGAAGGGCAGCTCCTCGCGGAAGCCCTGCACCACGGCGAGCGGGCTGGGCCGGCCGGCGGGGGCGGCCGCGGCGATCCCGGTCTGCGGCGCCCCCGGCGCGGCGCAGGCGGCGAGGGTGAGCAGGAGGCAGGGCAGCAAGGCGCGCATCGGCGGTCGGTCCCGGAATGATCCGGCCCGCGGTTAGCCGCCCTGGCGCCGCGCGGCAAGGATCGACGGGATCACCCCTCGGCGCGCGCCGGCCGCCAGCCCAGCCGCGCCGTCCAGGGCGGCAGCACCGGCGCCAGCAGCCGGCCCCAAAGCCAGGCCGCCAGCATCGGCCCGGCGACGCCGATGGCGATGCCGAGCGCCACATGCAGCAGCGGGTCGCTGATGCCGAAGCCGCGCTGCAGCACCACCCGCAGCCCGCTGGCGGCCAGGATATGCATCAGGAAGATCGGCATCGAGGCGCGGCCGATCGCGAGCAGCCAGGGATGCGCGTGGCGGGTCAGCAGCATCGAGGCGCCGATGATGGCCAGGACGCAGGTGGCTGCGACCGCCAGCGTCTCCAGCCCGCGATCGGTGTAATGCAGCCCGAGCAGCCCGTGGAAATGCACCTGCAGCAGCACCGCCGTGGCCAGCGCCAGCAGCGTCACCTGCAGCGGCCGCGCCGAGAGCTGCGGCAGCACCCCCTGGGTCCAGACCCCCATGGCGAAGAAGACGAAATTGTCGGCCAGGAAGGCGACCTGCAGCTGCTCGGTGACAAAGGGCCGCAGCAGGTACAGCGCCAGGCCCAGCAGCGGCACCGCCAGCGACTGCCGCGCCCGCTGGTCGCGGTACAGCATCAGCCCCAGCAGCATCACCAGCGCCAGGGCGTAGAGAAACCAGAACTGCGCCCGCGGCGCCCAGAGCAGGGAGAAGACCTCGGCCCAGCTGGTGCGGCCATTGGTGGCGCCGGACAGCAGCACCTCGGCCGCGCCCTGCAGCAGCGACCAGATCAGGTAGGGCAGCACCAGCCGGTCCAGCTTGCCGCGGAAGGTGCCGGCCCGGCCATGCCGCGCCAGCGAGCCGTTGAAGAAGATGCCGGACAGGAAGAAGAACAGCGGCACGTGGAAGCTGTAGATGACGCTGTCCAGCAGGGTCAGGCCGGGCGAGGCGGCCAGGATGCCCGCCTTCTCCAGCCCGCGCAGCACATGGCCGGCGACCACCAGGGTGATGCCGATGGCCCGGGCATTGTCCGCCCAGAGACTGCGCTGCATGGGGCTGCGGTGCATGGGCCTCTCCCGGCGCTGGCGGGCGGGGCTTAGCGGCGGCGACGGCCCACCGCAACCCAGGCGTGCAGATTAGCGGGCGGGCTCGCGCTGGCCAATCAAGGGCGCGTGGGCCGGTGCCTCAGCGCCGCTCGCGCGACAGCCCGTCGGCCACCAGGCTGCAGCCGGCGACGGCGGCCAGGATGGCGAGGCCGGGCCAAAGGGCTGCCAGCGGCGCCTCGAACACCGCCTCCTGCGCATTGGCCAGCATATTGCCCCAGGAAGGGGCGGGCGGCTGGATGCCGAGGCCCAGGAAGCTGAGCACGCTTTCGGCCAGGATGGCGCCGGCCACCGCCAGCGCGCCGGCCACGGCCACCGGCGCGCGCAGCCCCGGCAGCACATGGCGCAGCAGCAGCCGCCGCTCGGAGACGCCGAGCGCGCGCGCGGCGCGGACATAGTCGCTGGCCAGGATGGTCAGGGCGCCGGCGCGGGCCAGCCGGGCCACGCCGACCCAGCCGAACAGCACCAGGATGGTGGTGATGCGGATCATGTCGGTCAGGGCCTCGCCGCGCGGCAGGCCGAAGGTCCCTGGGTCGATGGCGGCCAGCAGCACCAGGATGGGCAGCGCCGGCAGCGCCAGCAGCCCGTCGGCCAGCCGCATCAGCACCGCATCGACCCAGCCGCCGCGCCAGGCCGCCAGCAGCCCGATGCCCGTCCCCAGCAGCGTCGCCGCCACCGCCGCCGCCAGCCCGACACCCAGAGAAATCCGCGCCCCGTAGAACAGCCGCAGCAGCAGGTCGCGGCCGAGCTCGTCGGCGCCGAGCGGGAAGGCTGACCCCGGCGGCGCGTAGCGGGCGAACAGGTCGGGGGCGAGCGGGTCCCGCCCCAGCCAGGATGCCAGCCAGGGCGCGGCGGCGGCGGCCGCCGCCAGGAGAACGAGAAGAAGAAGGCCGAGGCGCAGCCGGGTCATCGCGCCTCGATCCGCGGGTCGAGCCAGAGCTGCGCCAGGTCGGCCGCCAGCGTCGCCAGCATGGTCACCAGCGCCACCAGCAGCAGCGCCAGCAGCGCCAGGTTGTAGTCGTTGCCCATCACCGCGTCGTAGAGCAGCTTGCCCATGCCCGGCCGGGCGAACAGCGTCTCGGTCACCAGCGCGCCGGAGACCAGGGCGCCGGCATCCAGCGCCAGCAGCGTCAGCAGCGGCACCCCGGCATTGGGCAGGGCATGGCGCCAGACCACCCGGGCCTCGCTGGCGCCGCGGGCGCGCACGCTGGTGATGAAGGGCTTCTGCAATTCGGCGCCGAGCGCGGCGGTGGCGTGGCGGGCATAGCCGGCGAGCTGGCCGAAGGCGATGGTCACCACCGGCAGCACCAGGAAGGGCAGGGCCGAATCGCCCGGCTCCGGCAGGCCGCCGGCCGGCAGCCAGCCGAGCTGCACCGCGAAGAAGATGATGAGCAGAATGCCCAGCCAGAAGCTGGGCACCGCCTGGCCGAGCAGCGCCAGCCCGTCGACGACCGCCGCCGTCCGCGGCCGCAGCGCCGCCAGCGCGCCCAGCGCCACGCCGATCACCGCGGCCAGCGCCACCGCCAGGCCCACCAGCACCAGGGTCGAGACCAGCGCCGGCGCCAGCACCGTCCAGACCGGCTGGGCGAACAGCCGCGAAAACCCCAGTTCTCCACGCAGCAATCCGCCGGCCCAGGCGCCGTAACGGGCGAGCAGCGGCTGGTCCAGCCCGTGCAGCGCCCGCAGCCGCTCGACATCCGCCGGGGTCAGCTTCGGATCGGCCATCATGGCCAGCGAGGCCGGGTCGCCCGGCATCAGCCCGATGGCGAACCAGGCCGCCAGCGACAGCAGGACGAGGGTCAGCGCGATCTGCGGCAGGCGCAGCAGCGCCAGCCTCAGCGCGCCCGCCACTCGGTCACCCACAGGGAAGAATAGTTCTGGTGGCCGGTCGGCCGCACCCCCTCCAGCCAGCGCGGCCAGACATGCGCGTCCGAGCGGTGCCAGAGCGGCAGCGCCGGCAGGTCGGTGGCGATGCGGCGCTGCAGCTCGGCCCACATCGGCCGGCGCTTCGCGGCATCGAGCTCGACCGGGATGGCCTCGATCAGCCGGTCGACCTCAGGGTTGGTGTAGCCGGTGTAGTTCTGGCCGGACCAGTTGCGCTCGGCGCGCGGGATCTCGTCGGAATGGAAGGTGCTGCGGGGGACGTTCTCCGGGCTGCTGACCCAGGCGAACATCGCCATGGCGTCGAAGCGGCGGCGGCTGACCGTCTCGGCGAAGAAGACGCGTGGCGGCTCGTTGCGGATCCGCGCCTCGACGCCGATCGTCCGCCACATGCCGGCCAGCACCTGCTGCACCGTCTCCCGCGCCCGGTTGCCGGCCGTGGTCATGAACTCGAAGGACAGTTTTTGCCCAGTCGCGTTGCGGCGAATGCCGTCCGGGCCCGCGGTCCAGCCGGCCTCCTCCAGCAGCGCCACGGCGCGGGCCGTGTCGAAGGGGTATTGCGGCACCTCGGCGGTGTAGATCGGGTCGCGCGGATGCACGCCGCCGGCGGCGACCTCCTGCCGGCCCTGGTACAGCCGCTCGACGATCTGCGCCCGGTCGGCGCCGTGCAGCAGCGCCTGGCGCACCCGGCGATCGGCCAGGATCGGGTTGTCCAGCTTCAGGTCGATATGCTCGTAGGTCAGGCCGGGGACATACTCCACCCGGAAGCGGTCGCCGGTGCGGCGCTGCAGCGCCACCGCCTGCTCCAGCGGCAGGCCGAGCTCGCCGGCCACCATGTCCAGCTGCCCGGCCAGCAGCTGCGCCTCCAGCGCCGCGCTGTTCTCCACCGTGCGGATGGCGATGCGCTCGAAGGCGGGGGCGGGGCCCGACCAATGCGCGTTGCGCTCCAGCGTCACGCCGGCGCCGGCCTGCACCGCGGTCACCCGGTAGGGGCCGTTCCATAGTCCGGGATTGGTGGTCTCGGTGTCATAGGCCGTGCGGCTGCGATAGGTCTTCGGGTCCGACTGCCAGCGCGGCCGCTCGATCCGCGACGGCAGCGGCTGGAAATCGCCCATGGCGGCGAAGTCATAGGTGACCTTGTCCAGCCGCAGCGTCACCGTGCGCGCATCGACCACGATCAGCTCATAGGCCGAGCGGTAGAATTCCGCCCCGCCGAAGCCGGTCTCGAAGCTGCGCCCGGCCTCCCAGGCGAAGCGCAGGTCGTCGGCCGAGACCGGGGTGCCATCGCCCCAGCGCTCGCCCGCGCGGATACGGTAGGTCAGGCGGATGCCATCCTTGCCGTCGGGCGTGCGCTCCAGCACCGCGTCGCCATTCTCCAGCGTCGGCAGCCGCTCGCAGGCCAGGCAGGTCAGCTTCCAGTCGGCGTCATAGGCGGTCAGCGGCCGGCGGGCGAAGCCCAGGATATAGGCCTTGGCCGCCATGGCCTCGATATTGGGGTGGAAGGTCGAGGGGTATTGCGCCAGCCCGATGGTCAGCCGGTCGCGCGGCGCCTGGGCCTGGGCAAGGGGCGCCAGGCCGAGAGCCAGGCCGGTGGCCAGAATTGCGCGACGCCAGGCATGACCCATCCAGCAAACCTCCCGCTTGCGGCAACCGCAGGCCGCGTTGCCCGCTTACCCGGATAGCGTCAGCGCCGAAGGAACGCCAAGCCCGAATGACCGCATCGCAACACAGGCGCTGGCTGCGCGCTGGCGTGGCCCTGGCCGGGCTGGTGCCCGTCAGCGCCGGACTGGCCGGGCTGGTGCTCGGCACCGCCATGCTGCCCGAGCCCGGCGGCCCGCCCGCCCCGGCGCTGGACAGCCACTATCGCTACCTGTCCGGCCTGCTGCTGGGCATTGGCCTGGCCTTCTGGTGGAGCCTGCCCCGCATCCAGCACCACGGCGCCCGCTTCCGGCTGCTGGGCTTCATCGTGTTCCTCGGCGGCATCGCCCGGCTGTTCGGGCTGCTCATCGACGGCAATCCGGGGGGCGGGATGCTGTTCGGGCTGGCGATGGAACTGGGGGTGACGCCCTTGCTCTGCCTTTGGCAGTGGAAGGTTAGTCAGATCAGTAGAGAAGAATGGGACAGGCCAGGGGAATGAATTCCCCTGGACCCCATCTTTTTTCTTTCGGACTGCCGTGTCCACGTGAAGACAGTACGTGAAACGGCCAATCCGAAGCGCGACCTGCGAGGGCGCGATATTATATTAAAACTGCGTCCCGCCGTGATGCCCTGGTGCCGTTGGTGTGGCAGCGCAGGTCACGTCACGGCCGGTGAACAGAAAAAAGATGGGGGTCTGGGGGAATTCATTCCCCCAGCCTGCCCGATCTCTTCGCTTCAGCCGGCTGCCTTGATCTCTTCCACGCTGCCGATCCCGCCGTGGTCCTTCGACCACCCCGTCGGGTTCTCCAGGAACTTGCGCACTTCCTTCAGGGCGCTTTCCGAGAAGTAGGGGCGTTCGCGGCAGACCTCGAGCACGTCCCACCAGGTGCAGAGGTGGATCAGGTTCAGGTTGATCTCCTTCAGGCGTTCCTGGCCGCCCGGGAAGACGCCGTAGAAGAACACCACGAAGGTGTCGTCGCAGATCGCGCCGGCGTCGCGCAGCGCCTGGGCGAAGCGGATCTTGGAGGCGCCGTCCGTGGTCAGGTCCTCGACCAGCAGGGTGCGCTTGCCTTCCGGCACGTCGCCTTCGATCTGGGCGTTGCGGCCGAAGCCCTTGGGCTTCTTCCGGACGTAGGACATCGGCGCCATCATCCGGTCGGCGATCCAGGCGGCGTAGGGGATGCCCGCGGTCTCGCCGCCGGTCACGGCCTCGATGGTCTCGTAGCCGATGTGGCGGCCGATCTTCTCCACCGCCAGGTCGCAGATGCGGTTGCGGGCGCGGGGGAAGGAGATGATCTTGCGGCAGTCGATATAGACCGGGCTTTTCCAGCCGGAGGTGAAGGTATAGGGCTCCTCGGGCCGGAAGTTGACGGCCTTGATCTCCAGCAGGATGCGGGCGGTGGTGAGCGCGGCGTCGCGGTCCCAATCGGAGGCGTGGGTCGAGGACATGGCAGGGTCTCCTTTGGTCGGGGTTGGTAACGCCGGGCGCGCGGCGCGTCCATGACGGAAGCGATTTCGTGCCCCGAGTCGCGCCTCTGGGTTCTGGCTGACCCGCGGGCCGGGACCGCCGCCCAGGCGCTGGGCATCGCCGAGCGGCTAGACCGCCCTTTCACCACCGTGCCGCTGGACTGGGGGCGGCTGGCCGGGCTGCCCTGGCCCTGGCCGACGCGGATCGGCCTGACCGGCGCGGCGCGGGCGCGGCTGGCGGCGCCCTGGCCGGACTTGGTGATCTCGGCGGGGCGGCGCTCGGTGCCGGTGGCGCGCTGGCTGGGGCGGCGCGGGGCGCGGCTGGTGCATTGCATGCGGCCCGGCACGGGGGCCGCGGATTTTTCCCTGCTGGTGCTGGGGCGGCATGATGCGCCGCGGCCGGCGGACAATGTCTTTCCCATCCTGGGCGCCTGCCACCGGGTCTCGGCGGCGGCGCTGGCCCGCGCCCGGGTCGAATGGGCCGAATTGGGCGACCTGCCGGGGCCGCGGGTGGCGCTGCTGCTGGGCGGCGCGGTGAAGGGGCGGGGCCAGGGGCTGGACCCGGCCTTGGCCCATGCGCTGGCGGCGCAGGCGGCGGGCTTCGGCGGCAGCGTCATGGCCACCACCTCCCGCCGCAGCGGCGCGGCTGCGACGGCCGCGGTGGCGGCGGCGCTGCAGGGGGTGCCGCACCGGCTGCATGGCTGGGGGGCCGCCGGGCCGAACCCCTATATGGGCTTCCTGGCCTGGGCGGATGCCATCGTGGTCACCGGCGATTCGGTCTCGATGCTGAGCGAGGCGCTGGCCACCGAGGCGGCGCTGTTCATCGCCGAGACCACCGACGCGCCGCGCCAGCGCCGGCTGTGGCAGAGCCTGTTCGACAATGGCCAGGCGCGGCCCTTCGGCGCCGCCGCCGCGCTGTTCGACCGCGCGCCGCTGGACGAGCCGGCCCGCGTCGCCGCCGCGATCCGGGCGCGCGGCTGGGCCTGAGCACGGCAGAAACTGCTGTCGGCGGCGGGAGAGGGGACCTTGCCCTGCTGGCGGGGCGCAGTACCTTCGCCGCCTGATTTGGATCGGAGGGAAGCCCGCATGTCGCGCAAGTACCGCATCGCCGTCGTGCCCGGAGATGGCATCGGCAAGGAGACCGTGCCGGAGGGCCTGCGCGTGCTCGACGCCGCCGCCCGCCGCTTCGGCTTCGAGCTCAGCCTCAGCCATTACGACTGGTCGTGCGAGACCTATGCCCAGACCGGCCGGATGATGCCGGAGGATGGCATCGACCAGCTGCGCGACAGCGACAGCATCTTCCTCGGCGCCGTGGGCTGGCCGGGCGTGCCGGACCATGTCTCGCTCTGGGGCCTGCTGATCCCGATCCGCCGCGAGTTCGACCAGTATATCAGCCTGCGCCCCTGCAAGCTGATGCCCGGCGCCAAGACGCCGCTGGCCAACCGCACCCCGGCCGAGATCGACTTCTACGTCGTCCGCGAGAACACCGAGGGCGAATATTCGGCCTCGGGCGGCAAGATGTTCGCCGGCACCGAGCGCGAATTCGTGACGCAGGATGCCGTCTTCACCCGCAAGGGCGTCGACCGCGTGTTGAAATACGCCTTCGAGCTGGCGCAGACCCGGCCGCGCAAGAAGGTGACCAGCGCGACCAAGTCGAACGGCATCATCCACACCATGCCGTATTGGGATGACCGCTTCGCCGAGATGGCGAAGAACTACCCGGGCATCACCACCGACCAGTTCCACATCGACATCCTCTGCGCGCATTTCGTGCAGCATCCGGACTGGTTCGACGTCGTCGTCGGCTCCAACCTGTTCGGCGATATTCTTTCGGATCTGGGCCCGGCGGTGGCCGGCTCGATCGGCATCGCGCCGTCCGCCAACATCAACCCTGAGAAGGCGCATCCCTCGATGTTCGAGCCGGTGCATGGCTCGGCCCCCGACATCGCCGGCAAGCACATCTGCAACCCGATCGGCCAGATCTGGTCGGGCGCCATGATGCTGGAGCATCTGGGCGAGAAGGAAGCCGCCGACGCCATCACCCGCAGCATCGAGACGCTGCTGGCCGAGGGCGGCCCGCGCACCCGCGACATGGGCGGCCAGGCTTCGACCTCGGATGTGGGCAAGGCCCTGGCCGAGGCGGTGGCGAATGGCGGCTGAGCCCGCCGGCTGAGTCGCCCTTGTCGTTCAAGGCCTTGGCGGGGAGGGGGAGAGCAACCTTGTACCCTTCCCCGGATGGGCCTATAAAACGGCGGGATGAGTTGCGAGTTATTCTCAATTGGCTCGCAACTGCAGGAGAATGCGGATGGGCAACGACTTCAGCCACATCACCCGCCGGTGCGAGCGGGCTGTGGTGACGGCGTACCGCGAGCTGCGGGAGACCGGGAACAACGACCTCTCGTCGTTCCGGGCCTGCACGGCGCTGTATCGAATTCACCACCCCGAGGCCTCGGTCAACGAGGCGCGGCGGCTGGTGTCCGAATGGATCGACCACCACGTGGTGCGGGGCGAGCAGGGGCCGACCGACGGCTGCGAATGCCCTTGAGCTGAGGCTTGGGGCGCGCCCTGCCGGCCGCCCTGGCACCAGCGACGACCGAACCGCCCGCGAGGGCGGTTTTTTCGTGGGCGGGTTCCCGTCAATGCCCCGGCGCCGGGCGCAGCAGAAAAGAACGCAGCCCGGTATCGGCCACCGCATCGGCCAGGGCGGCGAAGGGATAGACGGCGATCGACCAGGGCCCGGCCCCGGTGAAGGCCAGCAGCCCCGGATAGATGGCGAGGCGATAATACAGCAGCGCCCCCGCCACCGGCGCGGCGAGCAAAAAAATCCGGCCGATCAGATGGCCGAGCAGGATCGGCGCCAGGTGGTCGGCCAGCGCGAAGGCGGCGCGGTCCGGCGTCAGCCCGAGCTTGCGCTCCAGCACCACCAGCGTCTCCTGCAGCACCTGGGCGCCGAAGCCGTCGCGCGGCAGCTCGTCGCGCAGCTCGCGGTGCTGGGCGCGGATCAGCTGGAACAGCAGCAGCCGGGTCTGCGCCAGCGGCGGCAGCCGGGTGACCAGCCAGAAGCGCAGCTGCGGCCAGGCCAGGCGGGCCGCGGCCACCAGCCCATAGGCGGTCCAGGCGAGGGCGGCGAAGACCACCAGCCCGGTGCAGATCCGCTCGATCTCCGGCAGGCCCATGGCCACCGTGGTGCCATGCAGCAGCAGCAGCGCCGCCAGCAGCGCGAAGGACGGCCACAGCGCGCCGACGATCTGGTCGACCACCGCCGTGTCCAGCAGGGCGCGGGCCAGCGGGCCGGTCAGCCCCTTGCCGTTCTCGAAGGCCTCTTTTAATTGCCCGCCCCAGCGGGCGGCCAGCCAATCGCCCAGCTGCCGCCCGGCCGCCGCCGCTGCCGCCCCGGTCACCGCCCCGCCTGTCGCTGGTGCTTCCGCCATGCCGGCTCCTCGACCTTTCGGGGTAGTTTGCTAGCCTGTGCCATGAACGCAACCGGGCGGCCGATGGATCATCCTGCTTCGCTGCTGCTCGACCTGCCCGGCCTGTTCCTGGCCGTCTCCGCGGCCGCCCTGGCCCCGGTGGAGGAGGCGCTGCGCCGCCTGGCGCCGGACCCTGCGCATCCGCCGCCGCCGCCGGGCATGCCGCACCTGCTGGCCGAGGCGCTGGAGCAGCTGGGCCGCAGCCTGGCCGGGCCGGGCGGCTTCGGCGAGCCGCAGGCGGACCTGGCCGCCGCGGCGCTGGCCGCCGGCGACCACCCGGTGCCCGGCAGCGCCACCCTGCCGGAGCTGGAGGGCGAGGTGCTGGCCCGCCTGGCCGGCCCCGACACGGCGCCGCTCGGCGCGCTGGCGCTGGCGGTGGCGCGGCTGCGGCACGACCGGCTGCGGCGGGCGCAGCGCCTGGGCATCGCCCCCCCCTCGCCGGTGCTGCGGCGGCAGGGGGCGGTGGCGCGGCGGCTGCCCTCGGCGGCGACCGTCTTCGACGCCTTGCGCGGGCTGGTCGGCAACAACCTGCTGTTTGCGGACTTCCAGAAGCAGGCCGAGGAGGAGCGACGCCGCATGGGACGGGTGAATATCCTGATCGCCGGCAAGACCGGGGTGGGCAAGAGCACCCTGGTCAATGCCGTCTTCGGCGACCAGGTGGCGCTGACCGGCATGGGCCGCCCGGTCACCCAGGACATCGCCTGGTACGAGCCGCCGCAGCTGCCGCTGCGCCTCTGCGACACCAAGGGGCTGGAGATGGCGGATTTCGCCGCGACCCTCGGCGCGCTGGGGCAGGAGATCGAGAAGGGCAATGCCAGCGGCGACTTCGACCAGCGGCTGCATGTCCTGTGGCTCTGCATCGCCGAGCCCGGCGCGCGGGTCGAGCAGGGCGAGCGCGCCGTGGTCGAGCTCTGCGCCCGGCATGGCATCCCGGCGCTCGTCATCCTGACCAAGGCGATCGGCCCGCGCGCCTTCGAGGAGGCCGTCCGCCGCGAGATCCCCGGCCAGCGCGGCATCGTCCGGGTGCTGGCCGAGAACTGGGACGACCGCGCCCCCTTCGGCCTCGACGTCCTGATCCAGGCGACCGAGAGAATATTGCCCGAGGCGCGGCAGGCGGCCTTCATCGCGGCGCAGCGCGTCGATGTGGAGCGCAAGCGCAAGCGCGCCATGAAGATCGCCGGCGGGGCGGCGGCCTCGGCGGCGGCGGCGGCGGCGGTGCCGATCCCGCTGGCGGATGCCGCCGGCATCTTCGCCATCAATGTCGGCATGGTGGCCGGCATCGCGGTGGCCATGGGCGTCTCGATGGACCGCGACAGCATGATCGCCATGGCGGCGAGCCTGGCGGGCGCCCTGGCGACCTCGGCCGGCGGGCGGATGATCGCGGGCCAGGTGCTGAAGCTGGTGCCCGGCATCGGCAGCATCGCCGGCGGCGCCATCACCGCGGCCGTCGCCGGCAGCGCGACCTATGGCCTGGGCTACGGCTTCACCGAATATCTGTGCCGCTTCCATGCCGCCCAGGGCCATATGCCGGCCGGCGACGAGCTGCGCGACGGTTTTCGCCGGTTCTGGGAAAACTGGAAGGACAAGGAGAAGTCGCCGCCGCGCGGGTGAAGCCGTGCTAGGCTCGCTTCCCTGGGGCCTGGAAAGCATGGCGCCAGACGGAGGCTTCGGTGACGGTCGAGGTCCAGGATTCCGCGACGATCCTGCGCGCGGTGCTCTCGCTGGGGCGACGGCTGCGGGCGGCGCAGCCGGCCGGGGGCATCTCGCTGTCCGGCATGGCGCTGCTCGGCACGCTGAGCCGGCAGGGGCCGATGCCGGCGGCGCGCCTTGCCGAGGCGGAGGGGCTGCAGGCGCAGTCGCTGACCCGGCTGATCGCGGCGCTGGAGCGCGCCGCCTGCATCGCCCGCCGCCGCAGCGAGGCGGACCGGCGGGAAATCGTCATCACCCTGACCGAGCGCGGCAAGGCGGCGCTGGCCGAGGACCTGCAGGCGCGGCGGCTGTGGCTGGAGCGCGCCATGGCCGAGGCGCTGGGCGCGGCCGAGCGCGGCGCGCTGCAGCAGGCGGCGGGGGCGATGCTGAAGCTCGCCACCCACCGGTCGGCGACGCTGGCTCAGGAAAACAGCGCGTAGAACATCCGCGCCGCGGTGATCGCCAGGAAGACGGCGAAGGCACGCTTGAGCATCAGCGGCGGGATGGTATGCGCCAGGTGCACGCCCCAGGGCGTCGCCAGGATCGAGCTCGGCACGATCAGCGCGAAGCCGATCAGGTTGACGTAGCCGATCGAATAGGGCGGCAGGTCCGCCACCCCCCAGCCGCCATAGAGGAAGCCCAGCGTCGCCGGGATCGAGATGATCAGCCCGAAGACCGAGGCGGTGGCGACTGCCGAGCGGATCGGCGTGCCGAACATCGACAGGATCGGCACGCCGACCGTGCCGCCGCCGATCCCCATCATCGCCGAGACCGTGCCGATGAAGCCGCCGATGCCCCAGAGCCCGGGCCCGCGCGGCGTGGTGTCGCGGATTTTGAAGTCGACGCCGGTCAGGCCCATGTTCAGCGCCACCAGCAGCGCGATGGTGGCGAAGACCGCCGACAGCGCGTCGCCCTTCAGCCAGATCGCCAGGATGGTGCCCAGCACCACGCCGAGGATCATCGACGGCCAGATGGCCTTCAGCAGCGCCGTGTCGATGGCGCCCTTGGCATAATGCTTCCGCGCCGAGACGATCGAGGTCGGGATGATGGTGGCCAGGCTGGTGCCCACGGCCAGCTTCATCTGCACCGCCTCGGGGATGCCGAGGATGGGGAAGACGTTGAACAGCACCGGCACGATGACGATGCCGCCGCCGACGCCCAGCAGCCCGGCGAGGGTGCCCGACAGCAGGCCGGTCAGCGCCATGGCGAGCGCGAGCCCCGCGAGCCAGAGCGGGTCGGACATATGTTCCATGCAGGGGATACCTTGGCGGCGGGGTCTGGACGTTGCAGCTTTATGGTTCGCGGGCGGCGCCGCCGTTTCTGCTTACACCCCTGTCCCGGTTCCGTCAGCCCGTGCCCCTGTTGATCACCGATCCCTGGTTCTATGCCCTCGCCATCCCGGCGCTGCTGATCACCGGTATCAGCAAGGGCGGCTTCGCCTCCGGCGGCGGCAACCTGTCGGTGCCGGCCATGGCGCTGCTGCTGCCGGCGCCGCAGGCCGCCGCCATTTCGCTCCCCGTGCTTTGCGCCATGGATATCGCCGGCCTCCGCGCCTGGTGGGGCCGGTGGAGCAGGCGCGAGATGCTGGCCATCATCCCCGGCGGGCTGCTGGGCATCCTGCTCGGCAGCCTGGCCTTCGGCGCCATGAGCGACCGGATGACGAAACTCATGGTCGGCGTCATCGCCCTCGTCTTCCTGGCGCGCAGCCTGTGGCAGGCGCGGCGCGGCGCGGCGCCCACGGCCGCCAGCCCCAGCCGGTGGCGCGGCGGCTTCTGGTCCACCGTCTCCGGCTTCACCAGCACCATCGCCCATGCCGGCGGGCCGCCGCTCGCTGTCTATCTCTACCCGCTTCGGCTGGAGCGGGCGCAGCTGGCGGCCACCACCGTCGTCTTCTTCGGCGTGGTGAACTACGTGAAGCTTGTGCCCTATGCCCTGCTCGGGCAATTGAGCGCCACCAACCTGCTCACCAGCCTGGTGCTGCTGCCGCTGGCGCCGATCGGCGTGCGGCTTGGCGTCTGGCTGCACGGGCGCATCAGCGACAAGGTCTTTTATCAGTTGATCCATGTTCTTCTGGCGGTCACCGGGATCAAGCTCGTCGTGGATGGGCTGGGCCTGTGACCGTCTTCCCCGAAAGCCCCTTCCTCGGCGTGCTCGGCGGCATGGGGCCGCTGGCCAGCGCGCAATTCATGCTGCGGCTGACCCTGCTGACGCCGGCGGCGCGCGACCAGGACCACCTGCCGGCGCTGCTCTGGTCCGACCCGCGCATCCCCGACCGCAGCGCCGCGCGCCTGGCCGGTGGCGAGGACCCGCTGCCCTGGCTGGTGCGCGGCCTTCGCGGGCTGGAGGCGGCCGGCTGCGGCGCCATCGCCATCCCCTGCAACACCGCGCATGGCTGGTTCGAGGGCATGCAGGCGGCGACCTCGCTGCCGATCATCCACATCGTCGACGCCGCCGCCGACGACCTGCTGCGCCAGGGCATCGCTTCCGGCGTCATCGGCCTGATGGGCACGGCGGGGACGCTGGCCATGCGGCTGTACCAGGACCGGCTGGAGGCCCGCGGCTATACCTGCATCCAGCCGACCGAGGCCGAGATGGCGGCGCTGGTCTCGCCCGGCATCGCGCTGGTCAAGGCCAACCGCGTGGCCGAGGCCTATGCCCCGCTGGCCGAGGCGGCCTCGGCGCTGAAGGCGCGCGGCGCCGCGGCGGTGGTGCTGGGCTGCACCGAGATCCCGCTGGGCATCCAGGCCGGGCCGCAGGCCGAGATCGGCCTGCCGCTGGTCGACACCATCGACGCCCTGGCGCTGGCCGCGCTGCGCTGGGCGGGGCGGTAGGCGCTACGCCAGCAGGGCGAGGG
The DNA here is from genome assembly GCF_902706185.1 of Roseomonas sp. 18066. Taxonomy (GTDB): domain Bacteria; phylum Pseudomonadota; class Alphaproteobacteria; order Acetobacterales; family Acetobacteraceae; genus Pseudoroseomonas. Next base: position 23,684 of record NZ_CACSJM010000007.1, read on the forward strand.
CGTTCCGCGCCCCCATGCCCTTCGCCATCTCGGCGGCCGTCTTGCCCGTGGCGTCGCGCCGGGTCTTGTCGGCCCCGGCCTCCAGCAGCCGCTGCACCAGCAGGTCGCGGTTGAACATCGCCGCCACCATCAGCGCCGTGCGCCCGTCCGGCCCGGCGCCATCCGGCTGCGCGCCATGCTGCAGCAGGGCGTCGACGATGGCCGAGGCCTCCTTGAACACCGCGCCCGCCAGCGGCAGCTGCCCGTGGTCGTTCGCCTGGTTCGGATCGGCGCCTTTCGCCAGCAGCAGCCGCACGGCCGCCTCCCGCCCGTGATAGGCAGCCAGCATCAGCAGCCCGTCGCCGCGCGCGTTGCGGATATTCACCGGCAGCCCATGCGCCAGCGCATCCTCCAGCAGCTCGGTGTCGCCAGCCCGCGCCGCGTCGAACAGCTTCGTGGCCAGCGCCTGGAGGGCTTCGGGATCGTCCTGGGTCATCGCCTCGGGCTCCTGCGGTCGGTGCTGCAGGCTTGATGGCGCAAGGCGCCCCCCCTGGACAAGCCGGAACCACGGCGCGAGCTTGTGGGGACCTGTCCGCCAGGGAAGCGCTTCGACCAGGGCGCGGCCCGCACCGCCCTTTTCCGCGCCGTCGGCGCCGCCTGCACCGGGATCGCCCCATGACCGCTCTTCCGAACTCCCCCTGGCGCGACCGCGCCGGCAGCCGCTTCGCCCGCGAGAAGCAGCCGGCCCTGGCCAGCAAGGGCATGGTGGTGACCAACCACCCGGTGGCCTCCGCCGCCGGCGCCGAGATGCTGCTGGCCGGCGGCAACGCCATCGACGCCGCCATCGCAGCGCTCTTCACGCTGACCGTGGTCGAGCCGATGATGGTCGGCACCCTGGGCGGCGGCGTCGCCCATATCCGCCTGGCCGATGGCCGGCACCTGGTGCTGGATGGCCTGTCCACCGCGCCCGCGGCGGCGACGGCCGACATGTACCGCGCCCTCTCCGACACCCTGCCCGACTACCAGGAGACCGAGGGCCGCAAGAACGCGGTGGGCGTGCTCGCCATGGGCGTCCCCGGGGCGCTGGCCGGCTGGTGCCAGGCGCTGTCCGACCACGGCACCCTGCCGCTGGCCGAAGTGCTGCGCCCCGCCATCCGCGCGGCGTCCGAGGGGTTCCGCGTCACCGCCTACCTGACCGGCGCCATCACCGACGCGGCGACCGACCTGGCCCGCGACCCGGGCCTGGCCGCGACCTTCCTGGCCGATGGCACCCCGCCGCGGCCCGGCACCCTGCTGCGCCAGCCGCTGCTCGCTGACAGCCTGCGGATGATGGCCGACCAGGGCCCCTCCGTCCTCTATGGCGGCCAGATCGGCCGGGCGCTCGCCGAGCACATGGCCGCCAGCGGTGGCCTCATCACCCTGGCCGACCTCGAAGCCTACAGCGTGGTCGAGCGCGCCCCGATTGTCGGAAAATATCGCGGCTTCGAGGTGCTGGCCCCGCCGCCGCCCTCCTCCGCCGGCGTCCACATGACGCAGATGCTGAACCTGCTGGAGGGCTATGACCTCGGCGCCCTCGGCTCCGGCAGCACGGCCACCATCCACCTGCTCGCCGAGGCCCTGAAGATGGCCTTCGCCGACCGCGGCGTCGCCACCGCCGACCCGGCCTTCATCAAGGTCCCCGTCGACCGCCTGACCTCGAAGGACTACGCCGCCGAGCGCCGCGCCCTCCTCAAGCTCGACGCCGCCCAGGACTGGACCCCCGGCATCCCGCCGGCGGAATCGGCCAACACCACCCATGTCACGGTGGCCGACGCGGCGGGCAACATCGTGGCCAGCACCCAGACCATCAACAGCCTGTTCGGCGCCCGCTTCTCCATCCCCGGCACCGGGCTGATCGCCAACAACTACATGTTCAACTTCGACCCGCACCCGGGCAAGGCGCTGTCCGTCGCCCCGGGCAAGCGCGTCTTCACCTCCATGGCGCCCACCATCGTCCGCCGCGACGGCAAGCCGGTCTTCGCCCTCGGCCTGCCGGGGGGCCTGCGCATCTTCGGCTCGGCGATGCAGGCGGTGATCAACCTGATCGACCACGGCATGGAGCTGCAGGACGCCGTCGAGGCTCCCCGGGTGTGGACCAACGGCCATACCCTGGAGCTCGAGCCCACCATCGACCCCAGCCTGGACGCCGAGCTCTCGGCCCTTGGCCACAAGGTCCAGCGCATGAAGCATATCGGTGGCGGCATGGGCGCGGTGCGCTTCCACGACAACGGCATGATCGAGGGCGCGGCCTGCTGGCGCGCCGACGGCACGCCCGTCGGCATCTCGGGCGGGCTGGCCCGGGCGGACGTGCGCTTCGATCCTGAGGTCGGGCGCCGGTAAAAAAGGTCGGGGGAAGGAATTCCCCCGAACCCCCATCTTTTTTCTGTCTGTGCTGCCGCGCGCCAACATTCCACGCTAAGCAGCACACCGTCGGCTCCCCCCAACGCCGGGTGAGAAGAGCCGCACGGGAAGATCGCTGTGTCGACACGCCTGCGCCTGCCATCAGGCGCCTCCGGCGGCATCGCCCTGATGCTGCTGGGGGTGCTGTTCTTCGCCGTCAACGACACGCTCGGAAAGTGGCTCGTCGGCGCCTATTCGGTCGGCCAGCTGCTGCTGGTGCGCAGCATCTCCGGCCTCTGCGTCATGGCGCCCTTCAACCGCCGCCTCGGCCCCGCACCCTTCCTGCAGCCCGCGCGCCCCGGCATCCAATTCCTGCGCATCGCCTTCTCGACGCTGGAAACCTCGCTCTTCTTCTGGGCCCTGACCGAGCTGCCGCTCGCCGAGGTCATGACCTACTACATGGCCGGCCCGATCTACGTGACCGCCCTGTCGCCCTTCCTGCTCGGCGAGCAGGTCGGCTGGCGCCGCTGGACGGCCGTCGCCATCGGCTTCGGCGGCGTGGTGCTGGCGCTGCACCCCTCGCCGGACAGCATCAATTTCGGCGCGGTCTGCGCGCTCGTCGGTAGCTTCAGCTACGCCTGCTTCATGGTCGCCACCCGCAAGCTGGCCAGCACCCGCGGCGAGGTGCTGATGACCTACCAGCTCACCGCCGCGCTCATCTTCGGCGCCGTCTTCGTCGCCATCGAAGGCTGGGCGACGCCGACCCTGCTGGATCTGGTGCTGATGCTCTTCCTCGGCGTCGGCTCGCTGATCGGCAATCTCTGCGTCAACCAGTCGCTGCGCATCGCCCCCGCCTCGACCGTGGTGCCCTACCAGTACACCCTGATCCTGTGGGGCATGCTCTTCGGTTTTCTTTTCTTTGACGAGCTGCTGAGCCCGCTGACCATGGCCGGCGCCGCGATCATCGTCGGCGCCGGGCTTTTCATCTTCCTGCGGGAACAGCAGCTACGAAGAGCAAAAATAAAAATACAATAATTCATCGTAATCAAAAATATTCATTTAATACTTTGCGGAAGATATTCATTTAGAAAATTAATCGAAAATCCAAATGGAGACTCGAGTATATCTTTGTATTTGATATTATTGCCGTCTGCGACATAGAATGTTGAATGCTGATCTTTAATGAAGGCAGAGCATGCGAAGTCTGCTGGTAGAAAATTCGTGTGTCCGAATACTGTGAACCGGCCCTCGATTTGAAACTGAGCCAGATGCATTTGAGATCCCACGCAGCCGGCAATATGAGTCGCGCGTCGGCACATAATTATCTGCTCGAGAAAAGGCATCGCCTCAGGATTTATCGCCGAAAATCCATGATTTTCGTAGAAGGTACAAATTCTCTCCTGCTCCTCGACATTCCGTCTCAGGGATGATCGATTCAGAAATACTTTATCCGGAAATGAAAGTTTGGAGCGTGCATCCGCTGACTGAGAAATTTTCTCCCAGGTGGCAGAAATTTTTCTGGAGTACTTTCCAAACAGATGGATGGCCTGCATTGGGATGAGGAGATTTTTCACCCTGAGAACATCTCTGCCTGAGACTGAGATGAAGCGATTCCTAGGGATACTCAAGAGCTCGCTGATCGTCTGGAGAATGTTATTGGATTCAATGCCAGACATAAATATGGGCATGTCAGAAGGAAGTTCAGGCAGCGCCCAGAGACGCGATAGGCACTCCGTAATGCAGTGCCCGAATTCCCGGTGCGAATTACCAAGAAAGATGCCGGTGGGAATTTGATGTGTCGATGAAATTTTAATCGGCTTATCGCCAATATCAATTAGAGCTTCATTCGGATCGTCAAATATCTTTTTTGGAAAAATGAATTCTTTTTCTTTGCCGATGCCACAACGCTGGAGCAAGGAATCGGAAACAATCCTGCCGTCGCTATCCACGGCGATATAGCCCCTGTCGCTGGGGACGATTTGGGCGTCCGAGACAGAAATTACTTTAATATAGTCTTCTTCTAGAATCGATTTGTCGTTCTGGAAGTAACCGAAGCCGTTTGACCATATGGGGGCGTGGAAATCCGCTTCCTTAAAAACGTTCATCGAGGATCCAAAGATGTGACCTGCATCAAAATTAAGATCGTTTTGAATTAATAATCAAGTGAAATGTCGCCGCCTTGTTAAGGGGTGCCGTCACGCCGCCATCATCCGGTCGATCTTGTCGCGCAGCCGGTACCAGCCGCCGACGAACGGCAGGAACCACGGCGTGCCGCCATAGCCGGGCGGGGTGGGGAAGGGCAGGCCGTCCAGCGCGAAACGCTGGTTCGCCGCCCCCGCCAGCTTCAGCGCCACATTGTGCCCCAGCCAGCTTGCCATCGCGACGCCCGAGCCCTGGCAGCCGGCGGCATAGTGGATGCCCTCCTCCACGCCGATATGCGGCAGGAAGTCGAAGGTGAAGGCGACGTTGCCCGTCCAGGAATGCGTCAGCTTCACCGAGCCCAATTCGGGGAAGACCTCGCGCATCATCCGGTGCAGCACCGGCGCCGCCTGCTCTGGCGTCGTCGGCGAGAAGCTGGCCCGCCCGCCCCACAGCACCCGGTTGCTGTCCGGCGCCGGGCGGAAGTAGTTCAGCACCCGCTTGCTGTCGCCCACCATCCGCCGCCCCGGGAACAGCCGGTCGATCGTCTCGGCCGGCAGCTCTTCCGTCGCGATGATGTAGGAGCCCACCGGGATCATCCGCTTCGCCAGCCACGGCATCGCGCTGCCGCCATCCGGCTGCTTCGAATAGCCATTGGTGGTGACCAGCACCGCATCCGCCCGGATCTCGCCGCGCGAGGTGGCGAGACGGAAACCGGAACCCTCGCGCCGGATGCCCTGCACCCGCGTCTCGTCCACCAGCAACGCGCCAGCGCGCTCGGCGGCCTCGGCCAGGCCGCGAGCATATTTGCCGGGATGCAGGCTGCCGCTCGCCTCGGTCACCATGCCGCCGAAATAATGGTCGCTGCCCAGCGCCTCATGCTGCCGCTCGCGCGGCACCATGTAGACCGGCATGCCGGTTATCTCGGCCAGCTTCGGGGCGCGTGCCGCCTGCGCCGCGTAATGCCGCGGCGTATAGGCCGGGTTGAAGCGGCCGGAGCGGCGGTAGTCGCAGTCGATCCCCTCCCGCGCCAGCAGTTCTTCAAGGAAAGGAAAACTGGCGGCGGCGGCGGCGGTGATCGCCTGGATCTTCTCGGGCGCCAGCTTGCCGCCCAGCGTCTTGCCCAGGACCTTCAGCCCGCCCGAGACCATGCCGCCATTGCGCGACGAGGCGCCCCAGCCGATCCGCTCGGCATCCAGCACCACCGGCCGGTGCCCCAGCCGGCACAGCGTCAGCGCCGCCGACAGCCCGGCATAGCCGCCGCCGACGATCGCCACCGCCGCCTGCTCCGGCAGGCCGTTGCTCCGCGGCACCGGCTGCGCTGCCTCCCACCAATAGGGCGCGGTGCTGAAGCCGGGGGCGAAGAGCGGGTTCTCGGTCATGGCAGGCCCTGATGCGCGGATCGGGCGAAAGCCTCGCCCTGCCGCCCCCCTCTGACAAGGGGCCGGACAGGCCTGATCGGCGCCGCCGCGACCCGGATTGCCCATCGCTTGCCCATCCTGGTCAAACGGCTGGCGCATCCCCCCTGCTGCGGTGCAAAAAGCGGGGTCCAGGCGCCCCCCGGCCCCTGGACGCGGCGCGGCCGCGGAGGCAGGCTCCGGCCGCTTGAGCAGAGGGTAGGCGGGATAGTGGTCAAGGTTCTGGTGAAGTCGGGCGGCGAGGCGGCCGTGCCGGAGTGGCGCGAAGGCTTCCAGGCATATGACCCGCGGGTCAGCGCGCATTGGTGGGAAGACGCCAGCGTGGCGCCCGAGGCGGTCGACTACGTGGTGGTCTGGGAGCCCAAGGCCGGCTGGCTGAAGACCCTGCCGAACCTGAAGGTGGTGTTCTCCTCCGCCGCCGGCGTCGACCACATCACCTGCGACCCGGAATGGCCGCGCCACCTGCCGCTGGTGCGCATGGGCGGCGACGCCGTGGCCCAGCGCATGGGCGAGTACATCGTCTGGTCCTGCCTCTCGCTGCTGCGCGACACCCGCCACTATGCCGTCGGCCAGGCCAGCAAGACCTGGTCGGTGCGCGAGGGCTGCTTCACCGCCACCGAGCGCCGCGTCGGCATCATGGGGCTCGGCAACCTGGGCAGCCAGGCCGCGCGGATGCTGCAGGGCGTCGGCTTCCAGGTGCAGGGCTGGGCCCGCTCGCGCAAGGAGCTGCCGGGCGTGGTCAGCTTCGCCGGCGCGGCCGAGCTGCCGGCCTTCCTGGCCAGCACCGACATCCTGGTCTGCCTGCTGCCCTCGACCCCCGAGACCGCCGGGCTGATCGACGCGGATCTGCTGGCCCAGCTGCCCAAGGGCGCGGCGGTGGTCAATGCCGGCCGCGGTGCGCATCTCGTGGTGCCCGACCTGCTGGCCGCGCTCGATGCCAACCATCTGTCCGGCGCCGTGCTCGACGTCTTCGAGGTGGAGCCGCTGCAGGCCGAAAGCCCGCTCTGGTCGCACTCCAAGATCATCGTGACGCCGCACGCGGCCTCGCTGCCCAGCCGGCTGGACCGCGCCCGCTACGTCGCCACCGCCATCGCCGATTTCGAAGCGGGGCGGCCGCTGCCCAACCTCTTCGACCCAGAGCGAGGCTACTGATGGCACTGCCCCCGCCGCCCGTCCGCCCCGACCCCAGCCGCGAGTTCACCGAGCAGGAGCTGCGCGAGGACCTCGCCTGCGCCTATCGCCTGATGGCGCATTTCGGCATGACCGACCTGGTCTACACCCACCTCTCGGTCCGCATCCCGGGGGAGGGCCACCGCTTCCTGGTCAACCCCTACGGGCTGATGTTCGACGAGATCACCGCCTCCAGCCTGGTCGCGGTCGATGCCGAGGGCGAGCCGCTGCAGAACACCAGCTGGCCGGTGAACCCGGCCGGCTTCGTGATCCACTCGGCCGTGCACCGCGCCGTCGAACGCGCCCAATGCGTGATGCACACGCACACGCTGGCCGGCATGACGGTGGCCGCCCAGGCCGGCGGGCTGCTGCCGCTGAACCAGATGAACATGGAGCTGCACGACCGCGTGGCGATCCATGACTACGAAGGCATCGCCGCCGACGACAACCTCGACGAGCGCGAGCGCATCGTGGCCGACATGGGCGACAAGCCCTGCCTGATCCTGCGCAACCACGGCCTGCTGACCATCGGCCGCACGGTGGCCGAAGCCTTCTACTGGATGTACTACCTGGAACAGTCCTGCCGCATCCAGGTCGCCGCCCAGTCCACCGGCGTCGCGCTCTCCATGCCGCCGGCCGACATGGTGGCCCGCGTCCGCGCCCAGGCGAAGGACTCGCCGGTGAAGGGCTGGCTGCCGTGGCAGGCCCTGAAGCGGAAGATGGACCGGGAACAGCCGGGATATCGGGATTAAGGTTTGGGGCAGGCCAGGGGAATGAATTCCCCTGGACCCCTTCTTTTTTCTGTCAGACTGCCGTGTCCACGTGACGACAGTAAGTGAAACGGCCAATCCGCAGCGCGACCTCTGAGGTCGCGCTGTTTTTGTATGAAAACGGCGTCCCGCCGTGATGCCCGGGCGACGGTGCCGTTGAGGCGCAGGTCACCCCACGGCCGACAGATCAGAAAAAAGATGGGGGTCTGGGGGAATTCATTCCCCCAGCCTTCAAGGCCTGTCTTCAGAAACCTGCCCTTACTTCCGCTCGACGTTCCAGAACACCGGAACGGTGGCGGCGAGGATCCCCGACAGGTTGCTGCGCCAGGCCGACTTGGTGCGGAACTGGCCGGCGTTGATATAGGGCAGCACCTCGTAGGCGCGGGCGTGGACGGCCTCCAGAAGGGCGGCGCGCTTGGCGGCGTCGGCTTCTTCCCACCAGGCGCGGCGCAGCTCGTCCAGCTTGGCGTCGCAGGGCCAGCCGGTCAGGCCGCCTTCGCAGGGACTGGCCAGGTAGAAGTTGGACAGCGGGTTGCCGGCGTCCAGCGCGTTGGCGATGGTGACGAAGGCGTTCCAGCCGCCCTGGCTCGGCGCCTCGCGGCGGTTGCGGCGGACGGTGACGGTGGCCCAGTCCAGGGTCTGCACGTCCATGGTCAGGCCGGCGCGCTTGAACTGCTCGGCCAGCACCAGGGTGGAGCCGTGGTTCAGCGGGTTGTCGGCGCCGTCCAGGAAGACCACCGGCTGGTTGGTGTAGCCGGCTTCGCGCAGCAGGGCGCGGGCCTTGTCGACATCCGGGTTGCGCAGGCCGACGGCGCCGGCGGCGCTCTCGATCGGCGTGCCGCACATGAAGTAGGCCGGGCAGTAGGGCACCTGGTCCTCGGCCGGGATGCCCATGCCCTGCAGCACTTCCTTCTGGTCGATGGCGTGCAGCAGGGCCTGGCGCACGCGGGGGTCGTTGAAGGGCGGCTGGCTGTGGTTGAGGCGCAGCCAGACCATGCTGCCGATCGGGTTGATCAGGCCGACGGTGACGCCGCGGGAGCGCTGCAGCAGGGGCAGCAGGTCGGGGGCGGGGTGCTCGATGAAGTCGATCTCGCCATTGGTCAGCGCGCTGCCGGCGACGGCGGCGTCGGGCATGGCGACCCATTCCAGGCGGTCGATCTTCACCACCTTGCCGCCGGCCAGGCCGTCGGCGGGCTCGGGGCGGGGGCGGTAGTTCGGGTTGCGGCGATAGACCGTGCGGTCGCCGATGCGCCAGGCGCCGGGATCGAGGATGAAGGGGCCGGACCCGGTGGGGTCGGTGATGGCCGTCGTCGCCGGGGTCTGGGCGATGCGCTCGGGCATGACGAACAGGGCGCTGCCGGTGGCGCGGGCGAGCGATTCGGTGACCGGGCCGAAGGGGCGGGCCAGCTTCAGCTCGAAGGTCTTGTCGTCGACGACGTCGAGCGAGGCGGTGGCGGCGAGCAGCGCGCGGCCGACCACGTCGCGGGCGCCCCAGCGGCGGATTGAGGCCACGGCATCGGCCGCGCGCACCGGCTGGCCGTCATGGAAGGCGAGGCCTTCGCGCAGCGCGAAGCGGTGCGTCATGGCGTCGGCCGAGACGGTGTAGGCGCCGACCATCTGCGGCTGCGGCAGGCCCTTGCCGTCGAGGGCGAAGAGCTGGTCGTAGACCATGAAGCCGTGGTTGCGCACGAAGGCGGCGGTGGACACCACCGGGTCGATGCTGGTCAGCTCGTTGCTGAGCACGACGCGCAGCGTGCCGGTCGGCGCGGGCGTCGTCTGCGCTTGCGCCGCGGCGAAGGGCAGCGCGGCGGCGATGCCAACTGACAGGAGCGCGCGGCGCGACGCGGCGTGGAGGCGCTGGAGCACGGGGGGCATCCTTCTGGAGGGCGCTGATGGGCTGGGCGGGCGATTCCGCGCGGTTTCACCCTATCAGGGTCGTGAAGTTTGCAGCAGGGTGGCAGCAACTTACGGCGCGACAAAAGTGTTGGGCTGCAGGTTGCGGATTTTCGCGGCCGGGGCTATCCCGGCAAGGTATCGCAGGGCGCGCGGTCGCCTTCGCTGCACTGCGGTGGAATGCCGCCGCATTGGGCGCCTAAAGCACGGATTTGCCTGGGGCACAGGCAAGCCGGCTTTGTGCTGCGTTGCACAACTCTCACGACCGGTTGACGGGGCCAAGCGCGGCGTTGGACAGTCCCCTCCATCAGAGGGAGTTGGGGCTCATGAACATCGCCACGCCGCCGGCACGGATGGCCTGCTCCGAGGAAGAGTGGCGCGTGCGCTGCGACCTCGCGGCGCTGTATCGCCTGGTCGCGCATTTCCGCATGACCGACTTCATCTACACCCATATCAGCGCGCGCGTGCCGGGCCCTGACCACCACTTCCTGATCAACAAGTATGGCGTGCTGTTCGACGAGATGTGCGCCAGCGACCTCGTCAAGATCGACCTGCACGGCAATGTCGTGGAGGAGGATGGCGCCTCCAAGCCGGTCAACGCCGCCGGCTTCACCATCCACTCCGCCCTGCACATGGCCAAGGAAGACGCCTTCTGCGTCGTCCACACCCACACCGCCGCCGGCATCGCGGTTTCCGCGCAGAAGCACGGGCTGCTGCCGATCAGCCAGCATGCGCTGAAGTTCTACGGCCACCTCGCCTATCATGGCTATGAGGGCATCGCGCTCGACCTCGACGAGCGCGACCGGCTGGTGCACGACCTCGGTGCCCACAAGGCGATGATCCTGCAGAACCACGGCCTGCTGGTGGCCGGGCGCAGCATCCCCGAGGCCTTCAACCTGATCTATTATTTGGAGCGCGCCTGCCAGGCGCAGGTCGCGGCCCTGGCCGGCAGCGGCCTGGACCAGCTGGTGCTGCCGCCCGAGGAGGTGCGCCAGCGCACCGCGGCGCAGTTCAACGGCAATCCCGAGAAGTCGCTGGCGCATAGCGAATGGGCCTGGGCCTCGGCGCTGCGGCTGATCGAAGGCAGCAAGCTGGACTGGCGCGCATGACCGCCGACCTTCTGATCACCGGCGGCCGCATCTTCCGCGGCCTCGCCGGCGGCTATGCCGAGGCCATCGCCATCAAGGACGGCCGCGTGCTGGCCGTGGGCGATGCCGCGTCGGTGTCCGACGCTGCGGGCGCCGCCACCAAGCGCATCGACCTGGGCGGGCGCGTGGCCGCGCCCGCGCTGAACGAAGCGCATATGCACCTGCTCTCCTATGGCCTCGGCCTGAGCCAGGTGAACCTCCGCGCCGAGGAGGTCCGCACCCTCGACGAGGTGCTGTCGCGCATCTCGAAGGCTGCCAAGACCACGCCGAAGGGCCAGTGGATCCTCGGCCGCGGCTATGACCATGGCGAGCTCGATATCGGCCGCCACCCGCTGGCCGAGGAGCTGGACCGCGCGGCGCCCGACCATCCGGTCTTCATCACCCGCACCTGCGGCCATGTCGCCGTCGCCAACACCGCGGCGCTGCGGCTGGCCGGCGTCAACCACAACACCCCCGACCCTGAGGGTGGCGCCATCGAGCGCAAGAACGGCAAGCTCACCGGCCTCTTCGCCGAGCGCGCCATGCGCCTGGTGCGCGACAAGATGGCGCCGCCGTCGGAAGGCCAGATGGTCGACGCCATCGAGGCCGCCGGGCGCAACCTGGCGGCGCTGGGCTTCGCCTCGGCCTCCGACATGAATGTCGGCATGACCGGCGGCATGGCCGAGATCGACGCCTTCCGCCGCGCGGCCGCCGACGGGCGCCTGCTGCAGCGCATGTGGCAGGTGCTGGCCGGCAATCCGGAAGGCATCGCCGACGAGGCCTATGCCGCGGGGCTCCGCCCGAACTTCGCCCGCGGCGAGGATGCCGAGGAGCTGCTGGCCTGGGGCGCCGTCAAGGTGTTCGGCGATGGCTCCGCCGGTGGCCTGACCGCGGCCTTCTTCGACCCGTATCTCGAGAGCGCCGGCGGCGGCACGGGCATCTTCTGCTTCCCCGACGACAAGATGCATTCGCTGCTGGCGAAGTTCCACAAGCAGGGCTGGCAGCTCGACATCCACGCCATCGGCGACGCGGCGATCGAGCAGGTGCTGGTCGGCATGGAGCAGGCGAGCTCGGCCGAGATGCCGATCGACGGCCGCCGCCACCGCATCGAGCATTGCGGCTTCCTCAACCGCGACCAGCGCCGGCGCATGCTGAAGCACGGCATCATCCCGGTGCCGCAGCCGGTCTTCATGTATGAGTTCGGCGATCTCTACGTGAAGAACCTGGGCCTCGAGCGCACCGAGGTGGCCTATCCGATGCGCACCTGGCTGGAGGAAGGCCACCACCCGGTCGCCTCCTCGGACAGCCCGGTCTGCACGGTGGATCCCTTCATCAACCTCTATGCCATGGTCACCCGCAAGAGCAACCGCGGCACCGTGCTCGGCGCCGGCGAGACGCTGACGCCGGAGCAGGCGATGCATTGCTACACCTGGTGCGGCGCCCATGCGCAGTTCGCCGAAGGCGATCGCGGCACGCTGGAGCCGGGCATGCAGGCCGATATCACGGTCTTCTCGCGCGACCTTTTCGCCTGCGCGCCGGAAGAGATCCTGACCACCAAGGCCGACCTGACCTTCCGGGGCGGCCGCGCGATCTTCGATCGCCATGGCGAGGCTGCGGCCCTCGCGGGGGCTGCGGACTAACACAATGCTGCGTCATGTACTGCAACGCCTGCTGACCACCATCCCGGTGATGCTGGGCGTCCTTCTGATTGGCTTCCTGCTGATGCAGGTGGTGCCGACGGACCCTGCCATCGTCCGCGCCGGCCCCACCGCCACGGTCGAGCTGGTCAACGAGATCCGGCGCGAGCTCGGCCTCGACCAGCCGCTCTATGTCCAGTTCGGCATCTATCTGTGGAAGCTGCTGCAGGGTGACCTCGGCGTCTCCATCATCAACAACGTCGCGGTGACGCAGGAGCTGTCGGGCACCATCGGCCCGACGCTGGAGCTGATGTTCGCCTCGCTGTTCTGGTCGATCCCGATCGGCATCGCGCTGGGCACCATCGCCGCCTATTGGCGCGGCTCGGTGCTGGACCGCGCGGTCACCGCCTTCTCGGTGGCCGGCGGCTCGGTGCCGGTGTTCTTCCTCGGGCTGATGCTGATCTGGTATGTCGGCTTCCAGTGGCAGCTGCTGCCCTTCACCGGCCGCGGCGGCCCGCTCTGGACGCTGGAAGGCTGGCAGTCGGTGGCGCTGCCCGCGCTGACGCTCGGCGGCACCTTCATCGCCCCCGTCGCCCGCATGACCCGCACCGCGGTGCTGGAGGTGCTCAGCGCCGAGCATGTCCGCACCGCCCGCGCCAAGGGCCTGAGCGAAAGCGCGGTGGTGCTGCACCACGCGCTGCGCAACGCGCTGATCCCGGTGGTCACGCTGATCGGCCTGCAGATCGGCTTCCTGCTCGGTGGCGCGGTGGTCACGGAGACGGTGTTCTCCTGGCCGGGCGTCGGGCGGCTGGCGGTCGGCGCCATCCTGTCCTCGGACTTCCCGATGGCGCAGGGCACCATCATCGTGCTGTCGCTCGGCTTCATCCTCGTCAATCTGGTGGTCGATGTGCTCTATGTCGCGCTCGACCCGCGCATGCGGGGGCATTGAGCATGGCCAGCATCAATTCCGCGGCGGCGGCTGCCGCCACGCCGGTGGCGGCCTCGATGCCGAAGCGCCCGGGCATGCTGAAGCGCCTGCTGCGCGAGCCGGTGGCCGCCATCGCCTTCGTCCTGGTCGTGCTGCTGATCGGCGCGGCGGTCTTCGCGCCCTGGCTGGCGCCGACCGACCCCTTCGACAACGACCTGGCCAATGCCATGGCGGTGCCCGGCACCGACGGGCTGCTGCTCGGCGCCGACAGCCAGGGCCGCAACATGATCACCCGGCTGCTCCACGGCCTGCGCATCACCATGATGATGGGCATGGCCTCGGTGCTGCTGGGCGGCCTGGCCGGCGCCCTGGTCGGCTTCACCGCCGCCTTCTACAACCGCATCGACGGGCTGCTGATGCGGCTGATGGACGTGCTGCTGTCCTTCCCGGCCATCCTGTTCGGCCTGGCCATCGCCGCCATCTTCGGCCCCGGCGTGCCGGCGGTGGTGCTGGCGCTGTCGGTCGCGACCGTGCCGCTGATGGCGCGCATCGTCCGCGGCGCCGCGCTGGTCGTCATGCGGATGGACTATATCGAGGCGGCGCGCTCCACCGGCATGGGCGACGTGCGGCTGATCCTGCATCACCTGGCGCCTAACTGCCTGTCGCCGATCTTCGTCTTCGCGACCTTGCGCTTCGGCCAGGTGATCCTGCTGGGCTCGGCGCTGTCCTTCCTCGGCCTCGGCGCGCAGCCGCCGCTGGCCGAGCTCGGCGCCATGGCCTCCGAGGGCCGCAACTTCCTGTTCTTCGCCCCGCATATCGCGGTCATCCCCTGCGTGCTGATCTTCGTGGTGGTGCTGGCCTTCAACGTGCTGGGCGACGCGCTGCGCGACGCGCTGGATCCCCGCCTCCGCAGCTGATTTTTCTGTCGGTTTGGTCCGCCTGCCCGTGGACCGGACCCCTCCAGCTTTCCGGCGGTGCTTCCCCGAGCGCCGCCGGCACCAGGGTCAATAAGGCCCGGACGGTATTGCGCGGCCCGCGCGGGTGGGCCCGACCCTTCAGCTAGAACGGATCCCTCGGACGAGGGACCCGCAGGAGAGGCTTGATGAAGAAGACCCTGGCGGCAGCCCTGCTGTCGCTGGCCGCGGCTGTGCCCGCGGCCGATGCCCTGGCGCAGGCCGCCCCGCGCGACACCCTGGTCGTGCTGCGCGAATACGATGCCGACCGCTACGACCCGGCGCGCTCCACCGCGCGCAGCGCCGGCGAGGTCATCTACATGATGTCCGACACGCTGGTCTCGCTCGACTTCGACCAGAAGACCGTGCGCCCGGGCCTGGCCGAGAGCTGGACCGTCAGCCCGGACGGCAAGCTCTACACCTTCAAGCTGCGCCAGGACGTCACCTTCTGCGACGGCAAGAAGATGACCGCGGCCGACGTCGTCTACACCATCAACCGCTGGATCGCGCCCGAGACCCGCAGCCCGGTGCGCTGGCGCGCCGGCCCGGTGAAGGAGGTCCGCGCCGTCGACGCCTACACCGTCGAATACGAGCTGACCGAGCCCTTCGGCGAGCTGCTCTACCAGCTGACGCTGTTCTTCGCCTCCGTCGTCGATCGCGACAATGTCGAGAAGCTGGGCGCCAATTTCGGCGTGCAGGGCTTCAACGGCACCGGCCCCTATTGCTGGGCCAGCTGGACGCCGCGCCAGGACATGGTGCTGACGCGCCACCCGAACTACACCTGGGGCCCGCCGATCTACCAGAACCGCACGCCGCAGATCGGCCGCGTGATCTGGCGCATCATCCCCGAGGCGAACACCCGCCTCGCCGCGCTGCAGACCGGCCAGGGCGACATCACCCAGTATGTGCCGCCCTTCGCCGTGGCGCAGCTGCAGCGGGTGCCGACCGTCAAGGTGGTGACCCAGCCGAACTATTTCTGGGACTTCTTCCTGGGCTTCAAGGTCGACAAGCCGGTCGTCAACGACCCCGTCATCCGCCGCGCCATCAACATGGCGATCAACCGCGAGGCGATGGTCAAGGCGGTGTTCTTCGGCGCGGCGCAGCCGGCCGACGGCTATCTGAACCCGAACACGCTGGGCTACGACGCCGAGGCGGCCAAGCTGGTGCCGGGCTATGACCTCGAGGCGGCGAAGAAGCTGCTCGACGAGGCCGGCTGGGTGGCGGGGCCCGATGGCATCCGCTTCAAGGATGGCGAGCGCGCCTCCTTCAACGTCTATGGCATCCAGAACGCCGAATGGCGCCGCATGACCGAGGCGATGCAGGCCGACCTGCGCCGCGCCGGCATCGAGCTGCGCATCCAGCTGTGGGATGCCACGGTGGCCTGGGGCAAGCTGGCGACGCAGGAATTCGACAGCTTCGTCATGTCCTATCCGTATATCTCGGCGACCGACGGCTTCGCGCTCTACTTCGACGGCGCCAACCGGCCGACGCCGAACCGGATGAACTGGAACGACGCGCGCACCAACGAGCTGCTGGCCGCCGCCAAGACCAGCCTGACGCCCGAGGCCCGTGCCGCCGCCATCGGCGAGGCGCAGCGCATCATCGCGCAGAACAACGTCTGGTTCCCGATCGCGCGGGAGAGCCTCTACGTGGCCTCGGCCCAGCGGGTCGAGGGCGCGCGGGCGCACGGCATCTACGGGGCGGGCCTCTACAAGGGCCTCGACCTGCGGCTGACGCGCTAAGCTAGAACAAGAAGAAGGAAGGGCAGGGACATGGCCACCACCGTCATCCGCAACGCAGACCTGGTGATCGCCTGGGATGCGACCGAGAAGCAGCACCTCTATCTCACGGATGCGGAGGTGGCCTATCGCGATGGCCAGATCACCTTCGTCGGCCGCGGCTATGACGGCCCGGCGGACGAGGTGATCGACGGGAAGGGCATGATGGTCATGCCCGGCCTGGTGAACATCCACTGCCACCCTTCGTCGGAGCCGATGAACAAGGGGCTGATCGACGAGATCGGCTCCCCCGGCCTGTATAATTCTTCGCTCTACGAATACATGCCGATCTTCCGCGCGGATGCGGAGGCGGTGCCCTCCTGCGTCCGCGTCGCCCTGTCGGAGCTGCTGCTCTCCGGCGTGACGACGGTCGCCGACCTGTCCATGGCGCATCCCGGCTGGCTCGACCTGCTGGGCGAGAGCGGCATGCGGGTCTGCATCGCGCCGATGTTCCGCTCGGCGCGCTGGGCCACCAAGAACGGCCACACGGTCGAATATGCCTGGGACGAGGCCGCCGGCGAGAAGTCGATGACCGAGGCCTTCAGCCTGATCGAGCGCGCCGAGCAGCACCCCTCGGGCCGCCTGTTCGGCATGGTGGTCCCGGCGCAGATCGACACCTGCTCCGAGACCCTGCTGCGCGAAAGCTTCCAGGAAGCCACGAAGAAGAACCTCTCCTGGCAGATCCACGCGGCGCAGAGCGTGCACGAGTTCCACGAGATCACCCGCCGCAGCGGCTTCACGCCGATCGGCTGGCTCGACAGCATGGACCTGCTCTCCGAGCGCTCCATCATCGGCCACGGCATTTTTCTCGACGATCACCCGCGGACCAAGTGGCACACCGAGAACGACCTGGACCGCCTCGCGGCCACGGGCACGACGGTGGCGCATTGCCCGACGGTCTTCGCCCGCCGCGGCATCGCCATGCGGTCCTTCGGCCGCTACCGCAAGCGCGGCGTCAACATGGGCGTCGGCACGGATACCTACCCGCACAACATGCTGGATGAGCTGCGGCTGGTCTCCTACCTGGCGCGGACCCAGTCCGAGGACCCGCGCAGCCTGACCTCGACCGACCTGTTCGACGCTGCCACCATCGGCGGCGCGACGGCGCTGAACCGCGACGATATCGGCCGGCTTGCCCCCGGCTGCCGCGCGGATTTCGTCATGGTCGATGTGACGCATCCGCAGATGCGCCCCTCCCGCGACCCGATGCGCAGCCTGATCTACGCCGCCGGCGACCGGGCGATCCGCTCGGTGCATGTCGACGGCCAGGCGGTCGTGCGCGACGGCAAGGTGCTGACCATGGACTACGAAGGTGCCGCGGCGCACCTCGATGAAGCCCAGAAGCGGATCATCGCGCGGGCGCCGCAGCAGGACTGGGCGCATCGCCCGGTCGACAAGATTTCCCCTCCCACTTTCCGATGGGCGTGATGCAGCCGGATCTTCTGCGTATCGAAGGCCTTCGCACGGTCTTCAAAACCTCCTCCGGCCTGGTGCGTGCCGTGGACGGCATCGATCTTTCGGTCCCCCGCGGCCGGACGCTGGGCATCGTCGGCGAGAGCGGCTGCGGCAAGTCGATGCTGTCGCTCTCGATCATGCGGCTGGTGCCGCCGCCGGGCAAAACCACCGAAGGCCGCGTGCTGCTGGAGGGCCGCGACCTGCTGCAGCTCTCCACCAGCGAGATGCGGCGGGTGCGCGGCGGCCAGATCGCCATGATCTTCCAGGAGCCGATGACCTCGCTGAACCCGGTGCACAGCATCGGCCGCCAGCTGGTCGAGGCGATGAAGGTGCATTCCGGCCATCTTTCGGCCAGCGACCTGCGCGACAAGGGCATCGCCGCGCTGAAGCGCGTCCGCATCCCCTCGCCCGAGCGGCGCTTCGACGAGTATCCGCACCAGCTCTCGGGCGGCATGCGCCAGCGCGTCATGATCGCCATGGCGCTGGCCTGCGAGCCGCGGCTGCTGATCGCCGACGAGCCGACCACGGCGCTCGACGTCACCGTGCAGGCGCAGATCCTCGACCTGCTGCGCGAGCTGCAGGCGGAGACGGGGATGTCGATCATCCTGATCACCCATGACCTGGGCGTGGTCGCCGAGATGGCCGACGAGGTGGCGGTGATGTATGCCGGCCGCGTCGTCGAGCGCACCACGGCGCGCGAATTGTTCGACGACCCGCAGCACCCCTACACGCTGGGGCTGCTCGGCTCGGTGCCGCGGCTCGACGAGGAGCGCGACCGGCTGCTGGCGATCGACGGCTCGGTCCCGCCGC
Organism: Roseomonas sp. 18066; assembly: GCF_902706185.1. GTDB lineage: Bacteria > Pseudomonadota > Alphaproteobacteria > Acetobacterales > Acetobacteraceae > Pseudoroseomonas. Next base: position 42,120 of record NZ_CACSJM010000007.1, read on the forward strand.
CCTTCGCCTTCCCGCCCGGCTGCCGCTTCAACCCGCGCTGCCCCTTCGCGATCGGGCCCTGCCGCAGCGACCTGCCGCCGCTGCGCGAGATCGTGCCCGGCCACGAGGCCGCCTGCCTGCGCGCGCCGGTCGAAAACTCGCTGGCGATGGAGTTCCCGGCATGAGCACCCCCCTGCTGGAAGTGACCGGCCTGCAGAAGCACTACCCGGTCAAGAAGGGCATCGTGCTGCAGAAGCAGGTCGGCGCGGTGAAGGCGGTCGACGGCGTCTCCTTCACCGTCAACCGCGGCGAGACCCTGGCGCTGGTGGGCGAGAGCGGCTGCGGCAAGTCGACCACGGCGCGGCTGGTGCTGCGGCTGATCGAGCCCACGGCCGGCACCATCCGCTTCGACGGCCAGGACGTCACCAAGGTCACCGGCGGCGCCATGCGGGCGATGCGCCGGCGCATGCAGATCGTCTTCCAGGACCCCTATGCCTCGCTGAACCCGCGGCTGACCGTGGGCGACGCCATCGCCGAGCCGATGGCGGTGCATGGCGTCGGCAATGCCGCCAGCCGCGCCGCCAAGGTGCAGGAGCTGCTGCGGCTGGTCGGCCTGCAGCCCTTCCATGCCGACCGCTACCCGCATGAATTCTCCGGCGGCCAGCGCCAGCGCATCGGCATCGCCCGCGCGCTGTCGGTGGAGCCGGAGCTGGTGGTCTGCGACGAGCCGGTCTCGGCGCTGGACGTCTCGATCCAGGCGCAGGTGGTCAACCTGATGAAGGACCTGCAGGCGCGGCTCGGCCTGTCTTATCTTTTCATCGCGCATGACCTGGCGGTCGTGAAGCACATGGCCGACCGCATCGCCGTCATGTATCTGGGCGCGGTGATGGAGATCGGCACCAAGCGCGCGCTCTTCGCCAATCCGCGGCATCCCTACACGCGGGCGCTGCTGGCGGCGATCCCGCATCCCGATCCGGCGCGGCGCGGGCGGGTGACGCCGCTGGGCGGCGACGTGCCCAGCCCGATGGCGGTGCCGCCGGGCTGCCGCTTCCACACCCGCTGCCCCTTCGCGCAGGAGCGCTGCCGCATCGAGGTGCCGCAGCTGCGCCCGCTCGGCGAGGGCCAGCAGGTGGCCTGCCACTTCTCCGAGACGCTGCCGGATGCCGGGCTCGACTATACCGGCGGCCTGACCGAGGCGGCGACGCGGCGCCTGGCGCTGTACGACGCGGCGCGCCGCAAGGCGGCGGCCTGACAGGCGCGGGCCGGGGGGATCGCCCCGGCCCGGCTCAGCCGGCGGTGAAGACCGTCAGCGGGAAGGCCGCGCCGCCGGCCAGCCCGTCCAGCTGCTCCGCCGACATCTCGCCCTGGCGCGACAGGATCCAGCTCTGCACCGCGCGGCGGTCGATGCCATAGCCGGCGGCGCGGGCATGCAGGATGGCCTCGTCCAGGGTGACGCCGGGGCGGGTCATGGCGGCGCGCAGCGCCAGCTGGCCCTCGAGCTCGGCCAGCAGGCGGTCGATCTCGGCATGGCTCACTTGTTGAACATCGGCTGATCCAGCAGGTCGCCGCCGGACAGCCGGTCGAGCTCCTCGGCCGAGAGCTCGCCCTCGCGCGCCGCCAGGAAACGCTGCGCCTCCTCGGCGTCGATGGCATAGCCGGCGGCCTGGGCGGCGGCGACGCCCTGGGCCAGGGTCAGGCCGGGGGCCGAGAGGCTGGCCTGCAGCGAGGGGTTCTGCGGCAGCTCCTGCAGCAGGCGTTGCAGCTCGGTCATGGCGGGGCTCCTGGGGCTGGCGGGAAGGCAGGCGGCCTCGAAGAAGGCGCGGGCGCTGGCAGGCTCGATCGCGCAGCGCAGGGCAGGCCGCGCCGGCGCCGGCGCGGCGCCCGGCGCGGGGCGCGCGGGCAGGCGGGTCAGCAGGCGGTCGTTGCGGGCGGCGATCATGAGCGCAGCCTAGCCAGGGCGGGGCCGGATGTCCCCGCCGCGCCGTCTCAATCACGCGACGTTCTGTCTCGCATCCAGCATCTCCAGCACGGCGGCGGCGGCGGCGGCGCTGGGCTTGCCCTCGGCCGGTCGCAACAGGCCGAGGACGCGGGCGAAGCCTTCGCGCTGCGCCGCGGCGGCGGCCGGGTCGGTCAGCAGTTGCGTCAGGCAGGCCGAGAGCAGCGCCGGGGTGCAGCGCTCCTGCAGGAATTCCGGAATGACCGGGGCATCGGCCAGCAGGTTCACCAGGCTGACGTGCTGCACCTTGACCAGCCGGCGGACGATGGCGGCGGTGATCGGATTGACCCGGTAGCCGACGGCCATCGGCACGCCGGCCAGCGCCACCTCGAGCGACGAGGTGCCCGACTTGATCAGCCCGGCGCCGTTCTCCCGGGCCGCGGCATAGGCGTCGAATTTCTCGCCGATCTCCTCGACCAGGATCGGCGCCGGGTGCCAGCTGGCCGCCGCGGCGCGCACCGCCTCGGCGACCGGGCCGGCGATGGGGACAACGGGGCGCAGGCCGGGCACGGCGGCCTCTGTCAGGCGCAGCGCTTCGCCGAAGACCGGCAGCAGGCGGCCGACCTCGCTGCGGCGGCTGCCGGGCATGACCAGCACCACGCGCTCCTCCGGCGCCAGCCCGTGGCGGGCGCGGAAACGGGCGGCATCGCCCTGGTCGGCGCCCGATTCCAGGATGGAATGGCCGACGAAGCGCACCGGGATGCCGGCCCCCTCGAAGAAGGGCGCCTCGAAAGGCAGCAGCGCCAGGATGCGGTCGACCTGGGTCGCGATCTTCTTCACCCGGCCCTGGCGCCAGGCCCAGACCTGGGGGGCGACGTAATGCAGCACCGGGATGCCGAGCGGCTTCGCCCGCGTCGCCACCCGCAGCGTGAAGCCCGGGCTGTCGATGGTGACGATCAGCGCCGGGCGCCGGGCCGCGATATCGGCCACCGTCTGGTCCAGCCGCCGCGACAGGTTTCTGATGTTCGGCAGGACCTCGAGCAGGCCCATCAAAGCGAGCTCGCGCATCGGGAAGAGGCTGGCAAAGCCGTGCTCGGCCATGCGCTCGCCGCCGATGCCGGCGAATTCCAGCCCGGGGCGCGCCTCGCGCAGCGCCGCGATCAGCCGGGCGCCCAGCGCGTCGCCCGAGGCCTCGCCGGCCACCAGATAGACCAGGGTCATGCGAAGGCCGCCGGCTGGGCCGCGCCGAAGCGCTGCTGCGGCCAGTCGCGGTGGTTGAAGACGGCGCCGTCGCGGCGGACGCTTTCGATGCGGGCGGGGTCGAGCTCGGCGAAGACCCATTGCGCCGCGTCGAGCCTGCCTTCCGTCACCACGCCATCCTTGGCGAAGCCGCGATCGACCGGGCCATAGACGCCGGCGAGGCCTCGGTTGACGTCGAGCGCCGCCGACCAGGGCGCCTCGCCCACGGTCGCGCAGATGGCGACGAAGCACTGGTTCTCCAGCGCCCGCGCCTGGGCCGAGATGCGGATGCGGTTGAAGCCGTGCAGCGTGTCGGTGCAGCTGGGCACCAGCACCAGCCAGGCGCCGGCCTCGACCTGGCGGCGGACATGCTCGGGGAATTCGCTGTCATAGCAGACCGAGATGCCGATGCGGCCCCAGGGGGTGTCGAAGACCGCGGGCGCGGCGCCGGGGGAGACGCCCCAGCGCTCGGCCTCGAAGCGGGTCATGGCGTGCTTGTCCTGGAAGGCCAGGCGGCCCTCCGGGTCGATCAGCGGCGCCCGGTTGATGATTTTTCCGTCGCCGCTGCGCATGGCGAGCGTGCCGGGCTGCAGCCACAGCCCATGGCGGCGGGCGGCGGCGCGCATTTCCTCGAGGATCGCGGGGGCGGCATCGACCATGGCGGAGAGCTCCTCCGCCTCCTCCGCAGGCGCCTTGCCCACCAGCGCGGCGCCGAGCTCGACCGAGGCGTATTCCGGCAGCACCGCCAGATCCACCCCCTGGGCGCGGGCCTCGGCCAGCCAGCGGTCCAGCTTCTTCCCCCAGTCAGGGATGCTGGCGGGACGCTCCACGGGATATTGCAGCAGGCCGAGGCGCAGCGGGCGGGTCATGCGAGGGCCTTATGCCAGAAGTCGAGGCGGTGCTCTTTTTCGGATGCCTCGCCGGGACCCTTCCAGGACATGCGGCAGGAGACGCCCTCCAGCGGCGCGTAGCCGCGCTTGGCCCAGAAGCCGTTCAGCGGGGTGTAATCGGCCGGCTTGCGCGGATCGGCCGGGTCGCGGGCGACGGCGCAGAAGGTGGTGCGGGACAGGCCCAGGCTGGCGGCATGCGCCTCGCGCCGGCGGAAGAATTCCACGCCCGCGCCGCGGCCACGATAGGGGCTCAGAAGAACGCTCTCGCCGAAATAGCAGTAGGCGGCGGGGTCGAGGGCAGCGGCGGTGAAGGCGTTCCGCACCGTGGCATGGGTCCCGGCCATGGGCTCGCAGGTGGCGGCGCCGACCGGGGTGTCGCCGTCGAAGCAGGTGATCACCGCGGCGCCCGGCGAGGCGGCATAGGTCGCCAGGTAGCGCTGCTCATAGGCTTCGTCGCCCGCGTAGAGATAGGGCCAGTCGCGGAAGACGGCGATGCGCAGCCGGGCCAGGTGCGGCAGCCAGGGCTGCAGGCCATCGCCGCGCAGCGTCTCGAAGCGGAGGGGGGAGGGCGCCATGGCCTCCCCGATAGCGCAATCCGGGGAGGCTTGCGAGCGGGTCAGTCGGGCTGGTTGCGGGCGCGCCAGCGGTGGATCTCGGCGATGGCGGTGGCGCTGTCGATGATGTCGGCGTAGCGGCGGCCGACATCGCGCAGGTTCACCGCGTGGCTTTCGGGGTCGTGGTCGCCGACGCAGTCCTCGGCGACGAAGGTGCGGAAGCCCAGCGAGAAGCAGTCGTTGACGCTGGCGCGGACGCAGCCGCTGGTGATGCAGCCGGCGACGATGACGCTGTCGACGCGCTCGCGGGTCAGGATGGCGGCGGCGGGGGTGGCGAAGAAGATCGAGGGGGCGGATTTCACCAGCACCACGTCCGGGTTTTCCGCGGCGATGCGCGGGTCGAGTTCGGCCTCCGGCGAGCCGGGGGCGAAGTCCTTGACGGCCGCGATCTTCCAATGGGGTGCGGCGCGGGGGCTGTCATAGGCGTTGACGCAGGCGATGACGGGCAGGCCGGCGGCCTTGGCGGCGCGGATCAGGGGGATGGTGTTCTGCACCGCGCGGTCGACCATGGCGGCGCCGCCCATGGGAAAGGCCGGGTCGGTGAAGCCGCGCTGGAAGTCGACGACGACCAGCCCCGGCTTCGCCCCGAAGCCCAGGGTGATCGCCCCATACCCCCGTTGCGCATAGACATCCGCTGCCATTCCGGCACCCCGCTGTTAAGGAATAGAAAGAAGATGGGGGTCTGGGGGAATTCTTTCCCCCAGCCTTTGTCTTATGCTTTTTCCAGGTTCCAGAAGAACTGCACGGGCGACAGCACCATGCCCTTCAGGTTGTTGCGGAAGGCCATAGGCTGTTCGACCAGTCCGCCGGGCACATAGGGCACGGTCTCGAAGGCGCGTTTTTCCATCTCCGCCGCGATGGATTTCTGCCGGTCGGTGTCGGCGGTCGCGAGCCACTGGTCGCGCAGCCCTTCCAGGGTCGGGTCTTCCGGCCAGCCGAACCAGGCGGTCGCCCCGTTCGCCCGCACCAGCGGGTGCAGCGCCGGGTTGAGCGTGTCGGCGCAGGACCAGAGGGTGTGGAAGACCGACCAGCCGCCCTGGTCGGGGCCGCCGCGGTTGGCGCGCTTGCCGATGAAGCTGGCCCAGTCGGTGGAGATGAGCTCGACATTCATGCCCAGCTTCTGCAGCAGGGCCTGGGTGACGAGGGACTGGTTGTAGGCGATGGGCTGGTCGGCCGGCGCCAGCAGCACGACTTTCTCGTTGGCGTAGCCGGCGGCCTTCAGCATCGCCTTGGCGGCTTCCAGGTCGCCCTTCATGGCCTCCGCCCCGCCGGCGCCTGAGGACATGGGCGAGCCCGGCGTGAAGAAGGTCTTTGCCTGCCTGTAGTAGTCGGGGCTGCCGACGACGGCCTGCATATAGTCGTCCTGCTTCACCGCCATCATCACCGCGCGGCGGATGCCCGGGTTGTTGAAGGGCGGCTGCAGGTGGTTGAAGCGCATCAGCAGGAACAGGCCGAGCGGCACGTTCTGGATGGTGATGTTGCGGTCGCGCTTGAGGACGGGCAGCAGGTCGACGGGCGGCTGCTCGTACCAGTCGACCTCGCCCTGGACGAGCGCGCCGACGGCGGCGGCGGGCTCGGTCAGCGCCAGCCATTCGATGCGGTCGATCTTGGCCACCTTGCCGCCGGCGGCCCAGGAGGGGGTTTCCTCGCGCGGGACGTATTTGTCGAAGCGGGTGTAGATGGCGTTCTGCCCCGGCACCCATTCGCGCTGCTGGAAGGCCCAGGGGCCGGAGCCGATGGCTTCGGCGATCGGCTTGGAGGCGTCCGCCGAGGCGATCCGCTCCGGCATGATGAAGGGCACGTTGGACGAGAGTTTTCCCAGCGCATCCGGCAGCAGGGGAAACGGCTTCTTCAGGTTGATCCGGAAGGTGCGGGCGTCGACCGCCGCATAGCTTTCGACAAACGTCGCAAAAGTCTGGCCGAAGGCGTCGCGCTTCGACCAGCGCTGGATCGAGGCGATGCAATCCGCCGCCCCCACCCGCTGGCCGTCATGGAAGGCCAGCCCGTCGCGCAGGTGGAAGGTCCAGGACAGCTGGTCGGGTGCCGTCTCCCAGGCCTGCACCATCTGCGGGCGGATCTGGAAATTGGCGTCGGTGGCGAAGAGCGTGTCGTAGATCAGGTAGCCATGGTTGCGGATGACGTAGCTGGTGGCGACGATCGGGTCGAGCGAGGGCAGCGGCGTCGAGGGGATGAAGCGCAGCGTCGCGCTGCGGCTGGCGGCCGTGCCCTGGGCGCGGGCGAAATGCGGGGTGGCGAGGCCCCCCGCGGCGGCAAGGCCGGCTGCCCCGGCAAGCAGGTGGCGACGGTGAAGCGTCATCGGGGAACTCCTCGGCGGGCCGGCGACGGCCAGGGCTCGTGATGGTTCAGCAAGGAATGGGTAGCAAAAATCAGGCCGGGCAGGGTGGCGATGGCGCGGTTTCGCGCCGCGGTCGTCTCAGGACGGTAGAATTTATACAATCTATTCGTCAACAATGTCGGCGGGGCTGACAGCGCCCCCGGCGGCCGATACACCGCCGCCCCAGGACAGAACGCCCGCCCAGGCCGCCCAAGGCCCGACAGGAGACCGCATGACCACCCTGAAGCACCGCACCGTCTCGGCCGCGCTGCTGGAGGAAATCCGACGCCGCGTGCTGGACGGCAGCTATCCGGCCGGCAGCCAGCTGCGCCAGGACATGCTGGCCGAGGAATTCGGCGTCAGCCGGATCCCGGTGCGCGAGGCGCTGTTCCAGCTGGAGGCGGAGGGCTTCGTCCGCATCTCGCCGCACAAGGGCGCGACGGTCGCCGCCCTGTCGATCGCCGAGCTGGAGGAGGCCTTCGAGCTGCGCGCGCTGCTGGAGCCGCGGCTGCTGCGGCATTCGGCGCCGGCGCTGACCGAGGCCGATTTCACGCGGATCGAGACGGTGCTGGCCGATTATTCCCAGGCGCTGGCGGCGCGCGACACGGCGCGCTGGGGCGAGCTGAACACGGTGCTGCACCTGGCGCTGTACAGCCGCGCCGGCAAGCCGCGCACCGAGGCGCTGGTGGCCAGCCTGCTGCAGGAATGCGACCGCTACACCCGGCTGCAGCTGTCGACCGAGCCCGCCAGCCTGCAGCGTGCCGACAGCGAGCACCGGGAGCTGGTGCGGCTGTGCCGCGCCGGCCAGGCGCGGGAGGCCGGGCTGCTGCTGAAGGCGCATGTCGAGCATGTCGGGCGGGCGTTGGCGGTGTTCCTGCGCGAGCAGGGGAAGGTGTCGGGCTGACCGGCCTTCGGGTGGATCGGCTGACGCCGAGTTCATCCCGGCGCGATGGCGCCGTCAGCAGGGGTGGTGCAGAAGCGGGGCATGTCCATGGCCTCCGCTGCTCCCTCCGCCCGTCCTGGCCCCGCGCCGCTGATCGCCGGCGACCTGCTGCCGCCGATCGCCCTGCCGGATGCCGAAGGCCAGGCCTTCGACCTGTTCCACCAGAGCCTGGCCGGGCTGCATCTGCTGCTGATCCTGGGCCGGGCGCCCGGGGCCGAGCGCCTCGCCGCCATCGAGGCCGCGGCCAGCGCGCGCCAGGGCCGCGTGGTCGTGATCACCGGCGCCAGGCCCGACGGCGCCCGGCGCGGCAGCGGCCCGGTGCGGCTGTTCGACCCGGAGCGCCGCTTCTTCGCCGCGCTGGGTGTCGCCGACAACGCCGTCGCCGTGCTGTCGCCGCGCGGCCGGCTGGCCTTCCTGCGCGGCGGCGAAGGCGCGCTGGAGATGGCGCTGGACCTGCTGCCCGAAGCGCCGCCGGCACCGACGGAAATCCGCCGCACGGGCGCGCCGGCGCTGCTGATCCCCGGCGTGCTGGAGCCCGATTTCTGCGCGACCCTGATCGCGCATTGGAAGAAAGGCGAGAAGACGCGTGACCGCGTCGCCTCCGCCGAAGGCGCGGCCGGGGCGGCGCAGCAGATCAAGCGGCGCAGCGATGTCTGGCTGGACGATGCCGCGCTCTACGCCACCTATCGCCAGCGGCTGGAGCGGCGCGTGCTGCCGGAGCTGTGGCGCGCCTATCGCTTCCGCGCCGCCAGCTTCGAGGCGCCGCGCATCGGCTGCTACGCGGCCGAGGACCGGGGCGGCTTCGGCGCGCATCGCGACAACCGCACCCCCTTCACCGCGCATCGCCGCTTCGCCATGAGCCTGAACCTGAACACGGGGGCCTATCGCGGCGGCGCGCTGCGCTTCGCCGAGTTCGGGCCCGAGCTCTACGAGCCCGAGGCCGGCGGCGCCGTGCTGTTCTGCTGCGACCTGATGCACGAGGCGCTGCCGGTGACCGAGGGCGAGCGCTTCGCCATCTTCACCTTCCTGACCGATGCCGAGGGCGCGCGGCAGGAGCAGGCGCTGATCGCCCAGCGCCAGGCCGCCGGCGAGCGCGGCGTGGCGGTGCGTTAGTCGAGGAAGTCTTTCTTCAGCTGCTCCAGGCCGCGGTTGCGGGCGACGAGGTGCTTCACCGCGCAATCGGCCGAGGCCAGGGACTGGGCATTGCCGTCGCCGAAGACCGTCTCCAGCAGGCGGCAATCGGCGGCGACATAGCTTTCCCAGGCGGATTGCCCGTCCTCCAGCAGCTTCGCCGCCGCCGGATAGTCGGTGCCCAAGGGGCCGGGGCGCGCCAGCCTGGCGCGCAGGGCGCCGAGCAGGCGGGCCTGCTGCGCCATCGCCTGCTCCTCGGCCTCGCCATAGCATTGCGCGGATTCGAGGCCGCCCTGCGCGGCGCGCAGGCAGCGCGACAGAGCGACATCGGGCGCCGGCGGCGTCGCGGCCGCGGCCGGCAGGGCGGCCGCGATCAACAGCGGGATGGCACGGATGGCAAAGCGGATCATGGGCGGCGGGCTCGTCGGTGGATCGGGCGCGCAGTCCAGGCCCGCGGCGCCACGCCGGCAAGGCCGGCGGCCATCACCTCCGCGTGCGAGAAATCACTCGGCGTAGATCATCTTCCGCGTCATGCCGCCATCGGACAGGAATTCGGCGCCGGTGACGAAGCCCGCCTCGGGGCCGGTCAGGAAGGCGACAAGGGAAGAAATGTCTTCGGCTTTCCCGACGCGGCCGGCGGGGTGCTGCGCGTGGTCCTTGGCGCTGAGCGCGCTGGCCTGGACGTCGATCCACCCCGGGCTGACGCAGTTGACGCGGATCGCCGGGCCGAGGCTGACCGCCAGCGCATGGGTCAGCGCCAGCAGCCCGCCCTTGCTGGCCGAATAGGATTCGGTGTTGGGCTCCGACTGATGCGCGCGGCTGGAGGCGATGGTGACGATGCTGCCCTTCGCCGCCGCCAGCATTCTTTCGGACGCCTTGGCCAGCAGGAAGGCGCTGGTCAGGTTGATGTCGAGCACGCGGCGCCATTCGGCGAGGCTGAGTTCCGCGATCGGCTTGCGGATCATGATGCCGGCATTGCAGACCAGCGCGTCCAGCCTGCCTTCTTCCCGTTCGATGCCGGCGACCAGGGCGTTCACGGCTTCCTCGTCGCCCATGTCGGCGATGACGTGGCGGCTGCCGCTATCCCCCGGCTTGATGTCGGCGGTGACGACGCGCCAGCCGTCGCGCTTCAGCCGGGCGGCGATGCCGGCGCCGATGCCCTGCGCCGCGCCGGTCACCAGGGCCACTCTTTGGTCGGATGCTGTGCTGCTCATGATGCCGGGAATAATGCGTGCGGCGCCCGGCCGCACGCATCACGTTTTCAGTCGATGGTGACGCCGGCCTCGCGGATCAGCGTCGCCATGCTCTCGCGCTGCTGCTTCAGGAAATCCCCGAAAGGCGCGGGGTCGCTGCCGACGGCCAGCGCCCCCATGGTCTCCAGCCGCTGCGCCACGGCCGGGTCGCGCAGCGCCGCCAGCACCGCCTGGTGCAGCACCTGCCGCACCGGGTCCGGCGTGCCGGCCGGCGCGTAGAAGCCGTTCCACTCGTTCAGCTCATAGCCGGCGAAACCCTGCTCGGCGATGGTCGGCACCTCGGGCAGGGCGGCGATGCGGGTCGCCGTGGTGACGCCATAGGGTGTGACCTCGCCGGTGCGCGCCAGCACCGCCGAGGACGAGACGGTGCCGAAGACGAAGGCCAGGTTGCCCGCCAGCAGGTCCTGCAGCGCGACGCCGCCGCCGCGATAGGGGACATGCACCATCTCGATGCCGGCGCGCTTCAGGAAGGCCACCGCCGCCAGATGCGCCGCCGTGGCATTGCCCGAGGAGCCATAGGCCAGCTGGCCCGGCTTCGCCTTCGCCTCGGCGATGAAGGCGGCCAGCGTCTTCGCCGTCGCGCCCTTCGGCCCGATCATGATCTGCGGCAGCAGCGTCACCTGGCTGATCGGCGCGAAGGCGGTGGCGTAGTCGAAAGGCAGCCGCGGCAGCACCGCCGGGTTCGACACATGCGCCAGCGCGTCCAGCATGACGGTATGGCCGTCGGCGGGGGCGCGGGCGACCTCGGCCGCGCCGATCGAGCCGCCGGCGCCGGGCCGGTTCTCCACCACCACCGGCTGGCCCAGGAAGGCGGCCATGGGCGGCGCCAGCAGGCGGGCCGTGATGTCGGCGCCGCCGCCCGGGGCATAGGGGGCGACCATGCGCACCGGCCGGGTCGGGCGCCAGTCGGCGGCGCGCGCGGCACCCGGCATCGCCAGCGGAACGAGACCGGAAGCCAAGGCCGGAAGGGCGCGGCGGGTAACGGAAGGCATGCGCGATCCTCGATCAACGACGTGATATTGCGGGAGCGTATTTCTTTCCTCTGGTCCTGTATAGGACTGATCGGCTGCAGGGGCTGGAGAATCTTTCCCCGATATGCTTCGCTGCGGCATCCCATGAACGATGCCGCCGTCCTCGCCACCGACCCCCGCCTGCCGCTGCATGCGCGGCTGCGCGATGCGCTCGCCCGCCGCCTCGCCGCCGGCGAATGGCCGCCCGGCACGGCGCTGCCCGCCGAAAGCCGCTTGGCGCTGGAATATGGCGTGGCGCTGGCGACCATGCGCCGGGCGCTCGGCCATCTCGGCCAGGAAGGTCTGGTCGAGCGCCGCCAGGGCCGCGGCACCTTCAGCCGCCAGGCCCGCGCGGCCACCAGCATGCTGCGCTTCTTCCTGCTCAGCCACGCGGATGAAGGCAGCGGCGCCATCCTGCCGGAAAGCCGCGTCGTCGCCGGCGGCCCCGGGCCCTTGCCCGACGAGGTCGCCGCCCGCCTCGGCCGCGCCCCCGGCAGCCCGGGCCTGGGGCTGGAGCGGCTGCGCTACTGGGGCGGCGAAGCGCTGCTGTCGGAGACCATCCACCTGCCGCTGCCCGAGGCCGCCCCGCTGCTCGACCTGCCGCTCGAGGATTATGGCGCGCTGCTCTACCCGTTGATGGCCGCCCGCTGCGGGTTGTCAGTGGTGCGGGTGGAGGACGAGGTCTCGGTCGGCCGCGCCAGCGCGCCGGTGGCCTTCGCCCTTGGCCTGCCGGTCGGCGAGCCGGTCATCCTGGTCAGCCGCATCGCCTTCGACGCCGCTGGCCGCCCGATCGAGACCCGCATCGCCCGCGGCCGCGCCGACCGTTTCCGCTACCGCGCGAGCGCCACATGACCCCGATCTTCGACGCGCACTTCCATACGTTTGACCCGCGCTTCCCCGCCCCAGGCAACGACGGCTATCAACCCCCCGTCTTCGACGTCGCCCAGTACCGCGCCGCCACCGAGAAGCTGGGCGTCACCGGCGGCGTGCTGGTCGCCGCCTCCACCCATGGGCTGGACCCGGCGCCGCTGCTGGCGGCATTGGAAGAACTCGGCCCCGGCTTCGTCGCCGTGGCCGCCGCCGACCCGCGCATGACCGATGCCGAGCTGCGCGCGCTGGCCCGCCGGCGGGTGCGCGGCATCCGCTTCAACCTGTATCGCGGCATGAGCGACGGGGTGGCAGAATCCCTCGACCTCGCCGACCGCGCCCATGCCGCCGCCGGCCTGCACGCCCAGCTCTATGCGGATTTCTCGACGCTCGCCCCGTATCGCGCCCGCCTGCTGGCCATGGCCCCGCGCCTGGTCATCGACCACCTCGGCATGACCGAGGCCAGCCTGCCCCTGGTGCTGGAACTCGCCGCCGCTGGCGCCCGCGTGAAAGCCACCGGCTTCGGCCGTGTCGAACTGGCGGTGGCCCCCGCCTTGACCGCCATCGCGGGGGTCGCCCCCGGCGCGCTGCTCTTCGGCACCGACCTGCCGTCGACACGGGCGCGCCGGCCCTTCGAGGTCGCGGATATCGATCTGCTGCGGGGGATCGCCGGAGAGGATGCATTCAGGAAGAATGCGGAAGAGATCTACGAAGTATAGGAAAAGGCCAGGGGAATGAATTCCCCTGGACCCCATCTTTTTTCTGTCAGGCTGCCGCTGCCTCCCGACCAGGCGGGACACGCTACTCAGGCGCCCCGCCGTGATGCCCTGGCAACGCCCGTGTTCAGGCGCAGGTCGTCAAACGGCCGGTGACAGAAAAGAATGATGGGCTCGGACGTATACGTCCGAGGGGGGAAGAATTCATTCTTCCCCCAACTTCTTCAGACCGCTGTCTTCACATCATCGGCGCGTAGCGCGCCACTTCCGTGAAGATGTCGCGCACCGCGTCGGACAGGGTGCGGTTCAGCTCTTCCAGGTTGGCGACCTGGTCGATGCGGGTCTGGGCGCGGTCCAGCTCGGCCGGGGCCAGCAGCAGCGGGAACAGGCCGGCGGCGCGGGTCAGGCCGATCAGCAGCGAATCGCGCGGGTCGGGGATTTCGTCGTTGAAGATCACCGCCATCAGGCGGGCCTTCACCTCGCGCTCTTCCTTGTCCGAGATCACCGGGTAGCGGCGCTCGGAGAAGAACCACAGGAAGCGGCCTTCCTCCAGCTTCAGCACGCCGCGCTCGACCAGCCGGTCGAAATACAGGTCGCGGTAGCGGTCGGCGTCCTTCGCCAGGGTCTCGATCCACCAGCGGCTGTCATGCGGCTCGGACTCGGCCATGATCTGCTGGACCACGCCGTCCAGCACCTTGTCGCCGGTGGGGCGGGTGTCGCCGACGAACAGGCGCTGGGGGTCGGTGTCGATGCGGTTGGCCAGCGCCAGCTCCGCCAGGATGGCGCCGGCCAGGGCATAGTCGCCCGAGGGGGCGGCGCGATCGATCAGCCGGCCGGTCTCGTCATCGAGCGTGAGCAGGAGGATTTCCTCCGGCATGGTCAGCGACATCGGGGCGCACTCCGCTCTGGGTTGTGGTCGTTCGGCGGAAGGGAAGCGCGCGGAACCCGGCGCGTCAATCACCGCGGACCCGCCAGCGGCGGGACGGCGAAAATAATGAGACATAAATGGGGGTTAGGGCGCGGGGTTGGCCACCCCCGCGCCGGGCCCTGGGCGTCAGCGCCGGGTGATGGCGGCCTCGCCCTCGGCGGCCTGGCAGAAGGCGGCGAGGCCCTCCTCCACCACGCTGCGCGGCAGGTCGCGCAGGATGAAGACCAGGCGGGATTCGCGCGGCGCGCCCGCGGGCCAGGCGGGCAGGGGGGTGGGGCGGTGCCAGGTGCCCTGCACGCCATGGATCACCACCGGGGTGTCCTGCCCGGCGAGGTCGAGGATGCCCTTCACCCGCAGGACCGAATCGCCGCGGGTGGCGGTCAGCATCTCCAGCCAGGTGGCCAGCCCCGCCCAGGGCAGCGGCTTGTCGAAGCGCAGGCAGAAGGCCTGGATGCGGGCGTCGTGCCGGTTCGGGTCGTGGTGATGGTGGTGGCCGTGATGGTGATGCGGCGCGTCCCAGGCGGCGGGGTCGAGCCAGGCGGCCAGGTCCGGGTGGCGCTTCGACGGGTCGAAGGGGCCGCAATCCAGGATCGCCGCCGGGTCGACCGCGCCATCGGTCGCGGTGACGGGCGTGACACCCGGGTTCAGCGCGCGCAGCCGCCCGGTCAGGGCGGCGACGGCCTCGGGGGTGGCGAGATCCGACTTGGTCAGCAGCAGCCGGTCGGCCACCGCCACCTGGCGCTGCGCCTCGACCTGGGCGTCCAGCGTCGCCATGCCGGCCACCGCATCGACCAGGGTGACCACGCCGTCCAGCACGAAGTGCCGCTGCGTCGCCGGGTCGGCGATCAGCGTCTGCAGGATCGGCAGCGGGTCGGCCAGCCCCGTGGTCTCGATGATCACGCGGCGGATCGGCTGGCCGTCGCGGGCGCGCTGCACCAGCCCCGCCAGGGCCCCGGCCAGGTCGCCGCGGATGGTGCAGCACAGGCAGCCGGCCTGCAGCAGCACGGCGTCGCCATCCAGCGTCTCGACCAGCAGGTGGTCCAGGCCGATCTCGCCGAACTCGTTGATCAGCACCGCGGTGCCGGCGAGCTCGGGCTGGCGCAGCAGCCGGTTCAGCAGCGTGGTCTTGCCGGCGCCGAGGAAGCCGGTCAGCAGGGTGACCGGGATCAAGCGCTCAGCGGCCATAAAGCACCGCCGGGTCGACCTCGGGCGCGGCGATGGGGACCAGCTCGCCCTCGCGCAGCGCCTGGTAGAAGCAGGACCGCCGCCCGGTATGGCAGGCCACCCCCTTCTGCTCGACCACCGCCAGGATGGTGTCGCCGTCGCAGTCCAGCCGCAGGTCGACCAGCTGCTGCATCTGCCCCGAGGTCTCGCCCTTGCGCCACAGCGCGTTGCGGCTGCGGCTGAAATAGACGACACGTCCGGTGGCCAGCGTTTCTTCCACCGAGGCCGCGTTCATCCAGGCCATCATCAGCACCTCGCCGGTGGCATGGTCCTGGGCGATGGCGGGCACCAGGCCGGCCTCGTTGAAGCGGGTGGCGGCCAGGAAGCGGGCGCGGGCGGCGGGATCGGCGACCGGCATGGGGGCGGCTCCTCAAATCAGGTTCGGTTACTATATAACGCAGGTGCGGCAGAGGAGAGAGGGCATGGCGGCAGGTCAGGGTAGTGCGACGGAAATGACCCGTGCCTTGGACGCGGCGGCGGCGCGCTGCCTCCGTTCGGGCGCCCAGCTGACCGAGCTGCGCCGCCAGGTGCTGGCCCTGGTGCTGGAGACCGACCAGCCGCTGGGCGCCTATGCGCTGCTGGACAAGCTGAAGGCGCAGCGGCCGGGGGCGGCGCCGCCCACCGTCTATCGCGCGCTCGATTTTCTTCTCGAGCAGGGGCTGATCCACAAGGTGGAGCGGCTGAACGCCTTCATCGGCTGCGTCGAGGCCGGGCACGACCATGGCCACGGCCATGACCACGCGCATGAGCATGGCCACCAGTTCCTGATCTGCGGCGGCTGCGGCGCCACCATCGAGCTCAGCGACCATGCGGTGGCGCACGCGCTGGCGGATGCGGCGCGGCGGGTCGGCTTCCAGCTGCGCAAGACCACGGTCGAGGCCGAGGGTTTTTGTGCCGCCTGCCTGGCTTCCGGGGCAGGCGCCGCCGCCGGCGCGCCGGCCTGAGGGGGGGCGCGCATGGCCGAGACCATCGACTTCGGGTCGTTTTCCCTGCGCTTCCTGCGCGACAAGCATGCGACCGGCGGCAGCCTCGACATGTTCGAGCTGATCCTGCAGCCCGGGGGCCGCATGCCGGTGCCGCACCACCATGAGAGCTGGGAGGAGACGGTCTATGGCCTGTCCGGCAGCTTCCGCTACACGGTGGAAGGCGTCGACCACGACATCGGCCCGGGCGACAGCCTGTTCGTCCCGCGGGGGAAGGTGCATGGCTTCAGCAATCCGAGCGGGGCGGAGGCGCGCTGCCTCTGCGTGCTGACGCCGGGCGTGCTGGGGCCCGAATACTTCCGTGAACTGGCCGCGCTGCTCACCGGCGGCGGCAAGCCGGATCCCGCGAAGGTGCGGGAGATCATGCGGCGCCACGGGCTGGTGCCCGCGGCCTGACGCGGGGGGCACATCGTGCCCCCCCCCTGGCAGAAATTACTTTTTCAGAAGCGCCGCCAGCTGCGGCACGTAGTCCTGGCCATGCCCCTCGGCGACGATGCGGTCGAGGATGCTGCTGACCGCGCCGGCAATGCCGCGCTCGACGCCCGAGGCGGTGGCGGCCTGGTTGTAGTAGCTCAGGTCCTTGGCCGCGTTGCTGATGTAGAAGGGCACCGAGGACGGGTCGCCGTTCAGCAGGAAGGGCGAAATCCGCTGCAGCGCGGCGCCGCCGCCGCCGCCCTGGGCCAGGACGTCGACCAGGGTCTGCATCGACAGGCCGGCCTTCTCGCCATGCGCGCCGACCTCGGCCAGCAGCGCGATGAAGCCGAGCGAGACGTAGTTGTGCATCAGCTTCATCAGGTGGCCCGCGCCGACGCCGCCGATATGGGTGATGTTCTCCGAGAAGGTCTCGAGCAGCGGGCGCAGCCGCTCCAGCAGAACAGCCTCGCCGCCGATCAGCAGGTTCAGCGTGCCGGCGCGGGCATGCTGCGGCAGGCGGGTCATGGCGGCGTCGAGGAATTCGCCGCCGGCGGCCTGGATGGCGGCGGCCATGCGGGCGCTGGACTCCGGCAGCGCGGTCGAGCAGTCGACCACCACCGTGCCGGGGCGGAGATTCTCGATGACGCCGCCGGGCCCGGCCAGGATCGCCTCGACCTGGGGCGAGCCGGTGACGCAGAGCACGATGACCTCGGCCGCCTTGGTCACCTCGGCGATGCTGCCGGCGGAGGTGGCGCCCATCGCCTTCAGGTCGTCCACCGGCTGGTTGCCGGGATGGTCGAGCAGGGTCAGCGCATAGCCGGCATGGGCGATGTTCCAGGCGATGCCGTGGCCCATCAGGCCGATGCCGATCATGCCGATGGCGGGCTTCTTGCTCATGGTCGCTCCACGTCTCTTTTGCAGTGCAGCACGCGAAGCGCGCTGGCGAAGGCGCGCAGCATAGACCCGTGCCGCCGCGCGCGACAGCCTAGCGCCTTCGCCCGACCCGCACCTCGCGGTGCCAGATATAGAGGCCCGAGGCGACGAGGACGGCGATGCCGACGAAGTCGAAAGGCTTCGGCAATTCGCCCCAGAACAGCGCGCCGAGGCTCATGGTCCAGAGGATGCCGGAATATTCAAAGGGCGCGATCAGCGTGGTCTCGCCGCTGCGATAGGCCGCGGTCATCAGCAATTGCGCCAGGGCCGAGACCAGCCCGACGGCGGCCAGCAGCCCCCATTGCCCGGCCGAGGGCCAGACCCAGCCGGGCAGGGCGGCGAGCCCGCCCACCAGCGTGCCGCCGATCGCGAACCACAGCACGATGGCGGCGCCCGATTCCCCGGCCTCGCCCATCTTGCGGATGGTGATCATCGCCATGGCCCAGGCGACGGCGCCCAGCAGCACCAGCCCGACGGCCAGCCCGTCCAGGTGGTCGGTGCCGCCAAAACCCGGCCGCAGCAGCAGCAGCACGCCGCCGAAGCCGACCAGCACGGCGCCCAGCCGCCGCCAGCCGACCTTCTCCCCCAGCAGCGGGATCGACAGCGCGGTCAGGAACAGCGGCATGGTGAAGCCCAGCGCCGTGACGGTGGCCAGCGGCAGGTGGACATAGCCATAGAAGCTGCCGACCATGCCGGTCAGCCCGTAGAGGATGCGCTGGGCATGCGACCAGGGGTTGCGGGTGGCCAGCACCGACAGCCGGGCGCTGCGCGGCGCGCCCCACAAGGCGAGGACCAGCAGCGGCGGGATGGCGAAGAGGTTGCGGAACAGGATGACCTGCATGATCGGGATGCGGTCGTCGAGCAGCTTCACCGCGACCGCGGCCAGCGCGAAGGTCGCGGCGGCGCCCAGCACGCAGAGGATGGCGCGGCTGCGCTGCGCGGCCTGTGTCACCCCGGACGGGGGGGCATGGACGATGGGAATGGACCGGCTCATGATCTGGCGTTCGTTCGAGAGAGGTTAGGCGCGCCCCCGCATGAAGGCCAGACCCAGCAAGGCGCCGGTGATCCCGTCGCATCCCCTGTTCCAGCCCGAAAGCGATGAGATCGCCTGGTCCGGCCGCTTCCCGCTGCAGCTGGTGCGCTTCCGCTACAGCCGCAGCGACGGCACGCCCTCGGCGCTGCTGACCTGGGAGCTGTGGCGGCGTGGCCAGGGGGTGGTGATGCTGCCCTATGACCCCTGGACCGGCCGTATCGCGCTGATCGAGCAGTTCCGCCTGCCCGCGCTCGCCGCCGGCGAGGAACCGATGATGCGCGAATGCCCGGCAGGGTTGCTGGAGCCCTCGGAAGACCCCGCCGCGGCCGCGCTCCGCGAAACCGAGGAGGAGACCGGCTTCACCCCCGACCGGGTGGAGAAGATCGGCCAGTTCATGTTGATGCAGGGCGGCAGCGACGAGCTGATGCATTTCTACGCCGGCCGCGCCCGCCTGCCCGAGCCCGGCCTGGTCGGCACCCGCGGCCTGGCCGAGGAGGGCGAGGAGACCCGCGTCCTCGTCCTCCCCGCCGAAGATGCCTTTTCTCAGTTGGCGCGTGGCGAGATCCGCAACGTCACCGCGGCGCTGTGCCTGATGTGGCTGCAGCTGAACCGCGAGCGCCTGAACCGCGAATGGACTGCCGAATGACGGAACTTCTCTACCGCAGCGACGCCTATCTGCGCGAAACCGAGGCGAAGGTTGTCGCCGCGGGTCCCGAAGGCGTCGTGCTCGACCGTTCCAATTTCTACGTCCAGGCCGGCGGCCAGCCGGGCGATACCGGCACGCTCCGCTGGGACGGCGGCGAGATGCTCGTCGCCAACACGGTGAAGGGCGAGGCCGGCCCGCTGCATGTGCCCCCCGAAGGGTCCGTCACGCCGCCGGTCGGCGCGACCGTCACCGCCGTGCTGGATTGGGACCGCCGCCACCGGTTGATGCGGATGCACACGGCGATGCACCTGCTCTGCAGCCTGATCCCCGGCGCCGGCGTCACCGGCGGGCAGATCGGGCTGGAGCGCTCGCGCCTCGACTTCGACCTGGCCGAGCCGCCGGCCAAGGAATGGCTCTCCGAGCAGCTGACCGCGCTGGCGGCGGCCGACCATGCCGTGACCGACCGCTGGATCACCGATGCCGAGCTGGACGAGAATCCTTCTCTCGTCCGGACGCTGTCGGTGAAGCCGCCGCGCGGCTCCGGCCAGGTCCGGCTGGTGCGTATCGGCGCCGAAGAAAATCCGGTCGATCTGCAGCCTTGCGGCGGCACCCATGTGCGCCGCACCGGCGAGATCGGCCCCGTCACCGTCACCAAGCTCGAGAACAAGGGCAAGCAGAACCGGCGCGTCTATCTGGTGCTGGAGGGGTAAGAGAAATGCAGGACCTGGTCACCACGGAATGGCTCGCGGGCGAGCTCGGCGCGCCCGATCTGCTGGTCTTCGACACCACGAAATACCTGCCGAACGAGCCGAAGGACGCGCTGGCCGAATATGCCAGCGCGCATATCCCCGGCGCCGGCTTCTTCGACATCGACCAAGTGGCCGATCCGGAGACCGACCTGCCGCATATGGCGCCAACCCCCGGCCGGGCCTCGCGCGAGCTGGGCAAGCTCGGCATCGGCAACAAGCACCGGGTGGTCTTCTACGACCAGAAGGGGCTGTTCTCGGCGGCGCGCGGCTGGTGGCTGATGCGGCTGTTCGGGCATGAGCGCGCCGCCGTGCTCGATGGCGGCCTGCCGAAATGGCTGGCCGAGGGGCGCGACACCGCCGCCGGCCCCGTCGTCGCGCCGCAGCCCCAGGATTTCTGGGCCGACTTCATCGCGCGGCGCCTCGCCGGCATCGGCGACGTCAAGCGCATCGTCCACGACCGCTCGGCGCTGATCCTCGACGCCCGCGCCAAGGGCCGCTTCGACGGCACCGCGCCGGAGCCGCGGCCGGGCCTGCCCTCGGGCCATATGCCGGGCGCCGCCAATGTCCCCGCCACCAGCCTGCTCGGCGCCGACATGACCATGCTGCCGCCGGAAGAGCTGCGCGCCCGCTTCGCGGCCGCGGGCGTCGATGGCAGCCGGCCGCTGGTCGCCTCCTGCGGCACCGGGGTCACCGCCTGCATCATCGCCCTCGGCCTGGTGCGCGCCGGCCTGCCGGAGCCCGCCATCTATGACGGGTCCTGGACCGAATGGGCCGCGCGGCCCGAAACCCCGAAGCAGAGCACGCCCTGATGCCCGACGACCTGCACGCCCCGGCCGGCCATTCGAACAGCGAGCTGGGCTTCGCCACCCGCGTCACCCATGGCGGCCGCCCCGGCGTGCGCGAGCATGGCTTTGTGAATACCCCGGTCTATCGGGGATCGACGGTGCTGTACCCGTCCTGCGCGGAAGGGGTGGCCGTCAACAAGCGCTCCTTCGAGCAGGTGATGACCTATGGCACCGCCGGCGGGCCGACGCATTTCGCGCTGGAGAATGTCGTCGCCGAGATCGAGGGCGGCACCCGCTCGCTGATCGTCGGCACCGGGCTGGCGGCCTGCTCGCTGCCGCTGATGGCCTATCTCTCGGCCGGCGACCATTGCCTGATCCCCGACAGCACCTATGGCCCGACGCGGCGCGTGGCCAATGGCATGCTGGTCCGCTTCGGCATCCAGATCGAATATTACGACCCGCTGGTCGACGCCGCCGGCCTCGAGACGCTGATGCGGCCGAACACCAAGGTCCTCTTCGTCGAAAGCCCGGGCAGCCACACCTTCGAGCTGCAGGATGTGCCGGCGCTGGCCGCCGTCGCCCATGCCCGGGGCGCCAAGGTGATCATGGACAACACCTGGGGCGTGCACCACTTCCAACCCTTCACCAAGGGCGTCGACGTCTCGATCCAGGCGCTGACCAAATACGTGGGCGGCCATTCGGACGTGCTGCTGGGCAGCGTCACCGTCGCCAGCGAGGAAGACTGGCTGACCATCGTCGCCGCCGCCCGGCAGATCGGCCATTACGCCAGCCCCGATGATTGCTGGCTGGCGCTGCGCGGCCTGCGCACCATGGCGCTGCGGCTGAAGCACCAGCAGCAGGCGGGCCTCGCCGTCGCCCGCTGGTTCGAAAGCCGCCCGGAGGTCGCCCGCGTGCTGCATCCGGCGCTGCCCAGCCACCCGCAGCATGCGCTGTTCAAGCGCGACTTCACCGGCGCCTGCAGCCTGTTCGGCGTGGTGTTCCAGCCGCGCTACACGGCGGCGCAGATCGAGGCGGCGGTGGATGGGCTGAAGCTCTTCGGCATCGGCGCCTCCTGGGGCGGCTATGAAAGCCTGGTGCTGCCGACCACCAACGGCATCACCCGGACGGCGACCAGCGTCGATGTGCTGGAAGGGCCGACGGCGCGCTTCCATGTCGGGCTGGAAGATCCGGCCGACCTGATCGCCGACCTGGAAGCCGCGCTGGACGGCCTGCCGAAGTAACCCGAATAGGGCGGCGGTCTCAGCGAGGCCGCCGCTTCTCCAGGTAGCTTTTCAAAGAAGCCGACCGCGCGGCCAGCGCGGCGCCGGTCGCCAGCAGCGCCAGCGCCGCCAGGAAGATCGCCTCGGCGGCCGCGACCCCGGACGGCAGCCGCGCCAGGATCGCCGCGGCGACCAGCCCCGGCAGCAGCCCCCAGAACCACACGAAACCCCGCCCGAAGAGCAGCGGCAGCGACAGGCCGATGCTGGCCGCCGCTGCCGCCAGGATGGCGGCGAAGGGCGCTGGCACCCCCGCCAGCCCCAGCCAGGCGACGGCCAGCGCCACCGGCGGCAGCACCGCCTGGCCCAGGAACACCGCCAGCGCCGCGCCGGCCTCGGCCGGGCGGGGCAGGGCTGCGGTCACACCGCCTCCGCGACATAGACGATCAGCTCGTTGGTGGCGCCGCCGGTGGCGCTGCCGGTCAGGCTGAGCCCGGCGCCGAGCACCGCCAGCAACTCCTGCCGCGCCCGGGCCGACAGCGCGATCGAGGTGTAGCGCCCGGCGCCGCCGAGCCCGGTGGTGATCGCCTTGCGCATCGGCCGCGACAGCGCCTGCCCGGCGATCACCCCGCCGCGCGAGGCGCCCGCCTTGGCGAGCGTCCCGGCGAAGCGCGAGGCGCCGCGGGTCGCAGCCCCCGCGCCCGCCAGCCCGACCACGTCGAGCGCCAGCATGGTGTTCTGATAGGCCGGCGAGGCGTCCAGGTCGTCATTGGCCGCGCCCCGGTCGCTGACCTCGTTGTAGACGCGGTAGCCGGAGGCGGCGCATTGCGCGGCGCCAGCCACCGTCGCCGCCCCGCTGGCCACCGCCGCGATCCCGGCGACGCCCCCCGTGGGCGCGGCCGCGGCACTGAAGAAGATGGTGCCGACCGCGGCCAGCGCGGTGCCGCCGCAATTCAGGCCCAGCTGAAACAGCTCCCAGCCCAGCTTGCTCTTGCGGGCGGGGGGCACGGCCGTGGGCACCGGGCTGGGCGGGGCCGGATTGACCTCGAACAGCACGATCCGCTTCGGGCCATAGGGCAGGGGGCCGCGCAGCTGCTCGCAGCCGCCGGCATGGCAGAACACCACCGCCGCGCCGCGCAGCGCCGGGTGGCGGTCCACCGCCTGCACCAGCTGCGCCCGGTCATGCGTGCTGATCGCCGCGTGCCTCACCCCTGCCGCCGCTCCTGCCGTCGCTGACATGCACCCTCATCCCTGCTGTTGCCGGAGGCTGCTTTAGCGAAGCGGTCAGGGCCCGGGCTTCACAGCCTCGCCAGCGCTGGGCCCTGTGGCGGTTTCGCCCTGCAATTGCGCGGGCCGCGCACGGGCTTGTGTGAAAAGGCGGGGCCGGAGGGCAACCCTCGGCGAGGCTGCGGCGCTACTGCGCTGCGCCTCCGATCTCTCCGCTCAAGGAATCCCCAGTGCCGCCCGCGATCAACACATCCCGCGTCACCGAGGGGCGTCCCAACCCGCTCGGCGCCACCTGGACCGGCCTCGGCGTCAATTTCGCCCTGTTCTCGGCCCATGCCACCAAGGTGGAACTCTGCCTGTTCGATGCCAGCGGCGAGACCGAGCTGGAGCGGGTCGAGCTGCCCGAATACACCAACGAGGTGTTCCACGGCTTCCTGCCGGATGCCCGCCCGGGCACCATCTACGCCTATCGCGTGCACGGCCCCTACACGCCCGACGAAGGCCACCGCTTCAACCCGAACAAGCTGGTGCTGGACCCCTATGCGCTGAGCCATGTCGGCGACCTGAAATGGGACCACGCGCTGTTCGGCTACACCATCGGCCACAAGGATAAGGACCTGTCCTTCGACGAGCGCGACAGCGCCGTCTTCATGCCGAAATGCCGCGTCGTCGACCCGGCCTTCACCTGGGGCAACGACCGCCGCCCGCGCATCCCCTGGGAGCGCACGATCTTCTACGAGACGCATGTGAAGGGCATCACCAAGCGGCATCCGCTGGTGCCCGAGGACCAGCAGGGCACCTATGCGGGCCTCGCCAACCGCGACGTCATCCGCCACATCAAGTCGCTTGGCGTCACCTCGGTCGAGCTGCTGCCGATCCACTTCTTCCTCAATGACGACTATCTGCTCGACAAGGGCATGATCAACTACTGGGGCTATAACAGCCTCGGCTTCTTCTCGCCGGCGCGGCGCTATGCCCGCACGCCGGACTTCGCCTTCTCCGAGTTCAAGGAGATGGTGGCCCGCCTCCATGATGCCGGGCTCGAGGTCATCATGGACGTGGTCTACAACCACACCGCCGAAGGCAACGAGCAGGGCGCGACGCTGTCCTTCAAGGGCATCGACAACGCCAGCTACTACCGCCTGCTGCCCGACCAGAAGCGCTACTACATCAACGACACCGGCACCGGGAACACGGTGAACCTGTCGCATCCGCGGGTGCTGCAGATGGTCACCGACAGCCTGCGCTACTGGGTCAACGAGATGCATGTCGACGGCTTCCGCTTCGACCTGGGCACCATCCTGGCGCGCGAGCCGGACGGCTTCGACAACCAGTCCGCCTTCCTCAAGGCCTGCAACCAGGATCCGCTGCTGGCCGACGTCAAGCTGATCGCCGAGCCCTGGGACATCGGCCCCGGCGGCTACCAGGTCGGCAACTTCTCGCCCGGCTGGGCCGAGTGGAACGACAAGTACCGCGACACCGTGCGCGGCTTCTGGGTCGGCGAGGAAGGCAAGGCGGCCGATCTCGGCAACCGCCTGGCCGGCTCGGCCGACCTGTTCGACCACAATGGCCGCAAGCCCTGGGCCAGCGTCAACTTCCTGGCCGCCCATGACGGCTTCACGCTGAACGACCTGGTCAGCTACGACGAGAAGCACAACGAGGCGAATGGCGAGGACAACCGCGACGGCCATTCGCACAACATCTCGCACAATTACGGCGTCGAGGGGCCGACCGACGACCCCGAGATCAACGCCGTGCGCGAGCGCCAGATCCGCAACATGCTGGCCACCCTCTATCTCAGCCAGGGCACGCCGATGCTGCTGGCCGGCGACGAGTTCGGCCGCACCCAGCAGGGCAACAACAACGCCTATTGCCAGGACAACGAGATCTCCTGGCTGGACTGGGACTGGAAGGAGAAGGGCGAGCGGCTGGTCTCCTTCACCCAGCGCCTGGCGGCTTTGCGCGACCGCTTCCCCGTGCTGCGCCGCGGCCGCTTCCTGTCGGGCGCCTTCCACGAGGCCAGCGGCGTCAAGGGCCTGTCCTGGCTGAAGCCCTCGGGCGAGGAGATGGACAGCGCCGATTGGGAAGACCCCAACACCCGCTGCCTGGCGCGCCTGCTGGACGGCCGCGCCCAGGAAAGCGGCATCCGCCGCCCCGGCCACGACGCCACCCTGCTGATGATCATGAACGCCTATCACGAGGCGGTGGACTTCACCCTGCCGCCTTCGCAGGACGGCACCGCCTGGGTGCGGCTGCTCGACACCAATATCGAGGATGAGGAGGAGGAGGAGGAGGCCTTCGATATCGGCCACACCTACACCGTCACCGGCCGCTCGCTGCTGCTCTTCTCGTTGAACACCCGCAAGCGCAAGGCGCGCTGACCGACCCGTGCGCGCCCCGGGATCATCGCATCCCGGGGCGCCTCGCTGCGCCTAGAACCGCTTGGCGAACCACAGCCGGTCATGCCCGGCCGGGCGGCCCTCCAGCCGGCCGATCTCGGCATAGCCCTGGGCGCGGTAGAATTCCGGCGCCTGGAAGCTGCTGGTGTTCAGATGCGCCCCCACCGCGCCCAGCCGCTGCGCCTCCAGCTCCGCCGCCGCCAGCAGCCGCTTGCCCAGCCCCTGGCCGCGCAGGCTCTCATCCACCCAGAACTTGTCGATATACAGCCAGTCCAGCGCCACCTCGCCGACCAGCCCGGCGATGACCCGGCCCTCGGCATCGCGCCGGGCGAAGGCCAGCGGCCGGCCCATGCCGCCGTCGCGCCGCTCGGGCATCATCGTCCGGCGATGCGCCAGCAGCCCGGCGCGCACCGCGGCGGCGACCTCGGCATGGTCCTCGGGCGGGATCGGCGGCAGGGCGGCAAGGCGTGGCGGCATGGTGGCGATCATCCCCTGGCGGCATCGACAATGGCCTGCGCCAGCGCGCGGGCCTCGGTCGCCGCCGTACCACGCGGCGCCGCCTCCGCCACCCCCAGCCCTTGCGCGAAAGCCTGGGCGAAGGCGGTGCGGTTGCCCAGCGCCGCCGCCAGCAGCGGCAGCTTGCGGCGGGTGAGCTCGGCGGTGATCTCGTCGCGCAGCCGGCCCGTCGCCGGCACCCGGTTCAGCAGCAGCCGCACCGCGCGCTTCTCGGCGGCCGCCATCTCCAGCGTCGCATCCATCGCCCAGAGATCAGCCGCCGAGGGCTGCAGCGGCACCAGCACCAGATCGGCCGCGCGGATGGCGATGCGCGCATCGCTGTCGGCATGCGGCGGCGTGTCGATCACCAGCATGTCATGCGCGCCGCGCAGCCGGTCCAGCGCCGCCGGCATGCGCCAGCCGGAGACCGCCTCGAAATGCAGCGGCGCCGCCAGGTCCTGGCCCTGGCGCTGCTGCTGCCAGCGCGCCAGGCTCTGCTGCGGATCGCTGTCCAGCAGCGCGACGCGGCTGCCCGCCTTGGCCAGCGTGGTCGCCAGCGTCGCCGCCACCGTGGACTTGCCCGCGCCGCCCTTGCGCTGCGCCACCGCCACCACGAATGCCATGCAAGATGCCCCCCGGCCTGCCCAGCCGCCATCCTGCCCGCAGCGGGCGCGTCCGGCCAGCATGGACGTCGGCGCCCCGCCACCCCACACTAGGGAGGACCGTCTGAGGAGACATGCCATGGCCGTCGACGACATCACCCCGCGCGCCACCTGGGAGGTGCTGCGCAGCGACCCCGATGCGGCGCTGATCGACGTGCGCACCAATGCCGAATGGAATTTCGTGGGCTTCCCCGACCTGGCCGAGGCCGGCAAGGAGCCGCTGATGATCTCCTGGCAGGTCTTCCCCTCGATGCAGGTGAACGCCGCCTTCACCGACCACCTGCGCAAGGCCGGGCTGACGCCGCTGAACAAGCTGTACTTCCTGTGCCGCTCCGGCGCCCGCAGCCTGGCCGCGGCGCAAGCCGCCCAGGCGGCAGGCTTCGCCCACTCCTTCAACATCTCGGACGGCTTCGAAGGGCCGCCGGACGCCGAAGGGCATCGTGGGCAGGTGGCCGGGTGGAAGGCTGAGGGTCTTGCCTGGCGGCAGAGATAAGAGAAGGCAGGGGCAGGCCAGGGGAATGAATTCCCCTTTTCTTTCGGACTGCCGTGTCCACGTGGAGACAGTACGTGGCCCTGCCCAGCAACAGCGCGACCCTCGAGGTCGCGCTGTTTTTTTATGAAAACGGCGTCCCGCCGTGATGCCCTGGTGTCGCTTGTGTCGAAGCGCCGGTCACGCCACGGCCGGTGATCAGAAAAAAGATGGGGGTTCGGGGGAATTCATTCCCCCGACCTTTCTCTTCCCTGATCTTCAGTTGCACCGCGCTTCATGCGGCGTCGGGTCGTAGCCCGGGAGCCCCGGGACGCCGTAGCCCGGAAACGCCGTGTTCTCGGCGTCGTCGGCGGCCGGCTTCACGCCGAACCACTTTTCCGACAGGGCGGCCAGCGAGCCGTCCTTCTTCATGCATTCCAGCACGTTCTCGACCGCGTTGCGCAGCTCGGCGTTGTCGCGGCGGAAGGGCGCGGCCCAGTGGGCGCGGGTTTCCTTGATGGTGAAGTCGGGCACCAGCATGGGCGTGCGGGTCGCGGCGTAGCGGATGGTGGTGTTGCCGCCCAGCGTCGCGAAGACGCGGCCGGTGACCACCGCCTGCACCGCGTCGGGCTGGCTGTCGAAGGTCTGCACGGTGAAGCCGTAGGTGGCCGCGTTCTTCTGCGCCCAGGCGTCGTAGGCCGAGCCCTTGTTCACCGCGATGGCCTTGCCGCGCAGGTCGGCCAGGCCGGTGATCGGGGTGCCGCCCTTGCGGATGCCGAACTGGAATTCGGTGAAGAGATAGCCTTCGGTGAACAGCAGGTTCTCGGCGCGTTCCGGCGTCACGGTGACCGGGGCGGCGAGGAAGTCGTAGCGGCCGGCGTTCAGCGCCGGCACCAGGCCGGAGAAGCTGGCGCTGTCGATGGTGATCGGGCGGCCCATGCGGCGGGCGACCTCGGTGAACAGGTCGACGTTGAAGCCCTGGACGCCGCCATCGAGCTTGGGGAAGGCGTGCGGCGCGAAGGTGCCGTCCACCGCGGAGCGCAGCGGCTGGGCATTGCCCGGCACTGCCGCGAAAGCGAGCGGCACGGCGCAAAGAAGGGCAAGGGCGAAGGAACGCATAGGCGGAGACTCTCCCTGGGGCCGCATTGTCGGCCGGAATGGCCGCCTCGGCTTGCAAGAAGCGTGCAACGCCTGGGCGCCCGGCGCCAGCCCCCGGAGCGTTACAGCCGCGCCTCGAAGCCGCGGGCCAGGGTGGCGATATCCTCGGCCCGGTCCAGCCCGTTGATGCAGCGGCGGGCGTTGACGTAGTCGCAGCCGCGCTCGTTGACGAATTCGGTCAGCTTGCGGCCGGTGAAGGCGCCGCTCTTGAAGCCGTGGATCAGCACGAAGAGGGCGATGGCCGGGTCCATCGCCAGGTCCGGCTCGCTGGCCAGGTCGCATTCCAGCAGCTTGCCATAGGAGGAAAAATTGTCCTTCCACGTCAGCTGGACATAGCCGCGCCCATAATAAGGATAGTAGCGCAATGACCGTCGATAGGTCTCGGCGCGCGGCTCGCCCAGGTAATAGGCCTCGCGCACCGGCATGAAGCTGCGGTTGGTCTCGTGCTCGACGGTGGCCAGCACATAGGCGATCTGCTGCGGCAGGGTCAGGCGGTGGCGGCCGCAGGCGGCGATGATGGCGGCGATGGTGCCGTCGCGGGTGGAGAAATCCGGGTCGCCGGCATCCTCCAGCAGCGCCACCTGGCGGCAGAGCTCGCCGACCGCGACGGGCGAGACATTGCCGTCGGGGGTGGCGCCGCAATCGGCCTCGAACTCGGCCCAGGCGTTGCGGGTGCGCGGGCCGAACTGCCCATCCAGGTCGCGCACCCCGTAGCCGAGCAGGCCGAGGCCGCGCTGCAGCTCCAGCAGCGGCTCGAAGGCCAGGAGGTTGAGCGGCTGCGCCTCGGCGAGGGCAGAGAGGGCGATGATGCGCATGTGGCGGGAGCCCCGGGGGAAGGGCTGCAGCCAATCATGAATCGGTCCTGCAACGGAAGCGCCGTCGCAAGCCTCGCTGTTTTGTCAGCAGGCGCGGGCCGCGCCCCTGGGGGGAACGCGGCCCGACCGGGGTCAGGCGGCGGCGGCGGCGAATTCCGGGTAGAGCGCCAGCAGCCCGGCTTCCGAGGCGTCGCAGCGGCCGCGCTCGGTGATCAGGCCGGTGACCAGGCGCGCCGGGGTCACGTCGAAGGCCGGGTTGGCGCCGGCGCTGCCGGGGGCGGCGGTGCGCACCGTCTCGATGCGGCCGTCCCAGGTCTGGCCGGTGGTCTCCAGCACTTCCCGCGCGTCGCGCTCCTCGATCGGGATTTCCTTCACCCCGTCGCGCACGCTCATGTCCAGCGTCGAATGCGGCAGGCCGACCCAGAAGGGCACGTCGTTGTCGTAAGCCGCCAGCGCCTTCAGATAGGTGCCGATCTTGTTGGCGACATCGCCCTGACGGGTGACGCGGTCGGTGCCGACCAGCACGATATCGACCTGGCCATGCTGCATCAGGTGGCCGCCGGCATTGTCGGCCACCACCGTGTGCGGCACGCCGTGCTTGCCCAGCTCCCAGGCGGTCAGCGCCGAGCCCTGGTTGCGCGGCCGGGTCTCGTCGACCCAGACATGCACCGGCAGGCCGGCATCATGCGCCTGGTAGACCACCGACAGCGCGGTGCCGTAGTCGACGGTGGCGATCCAGCCGGTGTTGCAATGCGTCAGCACGTTGATCGGCTGGCCGGGCTTCTTCGCGGCGATCGCCTGCAGCAGCGGCAGGCCGTGATGGCCGATGGCGCGGCAGGTCTCCACATCGTCCTCGGCGATGGCGGCGGCGGCGGCATAGGCCGCGTCGGCGCGACGGTCGGCCGCGACCGGGCGCAGCGCGTCCAGCATGCGGGCGAGCGCCCAGCGCAGGTTGATCGCCGTCGGCCGGGTGCGGCCGAGCATGCTGGCGACACTTTCCAGCGCGGCGTCGGAGGCGTCGCGCTTGAGCGCGAGGGCCAGGCCATAGGCGGCGACCGCCCCGATCAGCGGCGCGCCGCGCACCTGCATCGACTTGATGGCCTGCGCCACCTGCTTCTCGTCGGTCAGCCGCAGGATATCGACCGCCCAGGGCAGCTTCGTCTGGTCGATGATGCGGACCGACCAGCCATCCTCGGGGTCGACCCAGACGCTGCGATAGGGAACACCGTCGATCTTCATGCGGGCAGTCTCCGTCGGTGTGGCCGCGCCCAGGCGGAGCAAGGCAAGCGGGGGTGGGGAAAGCGTGGCTTGCGCATATAGTCGCTTCTCCGCCCGCGCGTCATGCGACAAGCGTGGGGGAGATCTGAGCTGGAGCCGACCCGCCGATGCCGTCCGACACCACCGTGCCCCCGATGAGCCGCGCCGCCGCCCTGTTGCCGGCGATCGGGCTGGGGCAGGGGGTGGCGCTGCACCTGCTGATGCTGGACGCGCCGCGCGGCCTGCCGGCCTGGCTGACCGCGCCCGGCCCCTATGCGCTGGGGGTGCTGGGGGCGCTGCTGCTGCCGGTCTCGCTGATGCTGGCGCTGGGCCGCTGGCCCGGGCGGCTGCTCTGGCCCTGGCTGGCGGCGGCGACGGCGCTGCTGGCGGCGATGGCCTGGCACGATGCCGGCGGCTGGGGGCTGGGCGGGGTCGACGCGCCCTCCGCCCGGCTGCTGGCCAGCGCGGGGGGGGTGGTCTTCCTCGGCCACCATCTCGTCGGCGCCGCCGCCCGGGCCGGGCGCTGGCCGCCGCCCTATGCCGATTGCTTCGAGCAGGCCTGGCAGGACAGCCTGCGCCTGGCCATGGCCTTCGCCTTCCTCGGCGCCTTCTGGCTGGTGCTCGAGGCCGGCGCCGCGCTGTTCTCGCTGATCGGCCTCGAGGGGCTGGAGCGGCTGGTCAACCGGCGCAGTTTTGCTCTCCCCGCCTCGGGGCTGATCCTGGGCCTTGGCCTCGCGCTGCTCGGGTTGCGGGAACGGCTGTCGCTGGCGTTGCGGGCGCTGCTGCTGACCCTGCTGGCCTGGCTGATGCCGCTGCTCGCCATGCTGGCCGCCGGTTTCCTGCTCGCCCTGCCGCTGACCGGGATCGAGCGGCTGTGGCAGACCCATCTCGCCGCCGGCGGGCTGCTGGGGGCGGCGGCGCTGCTGATCCTGCTGATCAACGCGGTGCACCAGGACGGGCTGGTCATGGCCACCGCCCCCCGGCTGCAGGCCGCCGCCGCCCGGCTGGGGGCGCTGGTGCTGCCGGTGCTGGCGCTGCTGGCGCTCTGGGCGCTGGGGTTGCGCATCGGCCAATACGGGCTGACGCCGGACCGGGTGCTGGCCGGCGTGGCGGCGGGGCTCGCCGCGCTCTACGCGCTGGGCTACCTGGCCGCGGCGGCGCGGCCGGGCATGGCGCCGCTGGGGGCGGTGAACCAGGTCATGGCCTGGCTGACCCTCGGCCTGCTGGTGCTGCTGAACACGCCGCTCGCCTCGCCGGAAAAGCTTTCTTTCAATGACCAGCTGGCCCGGCTGGCCGATGGGCGCACAGCGCCCGACCGCTTCGACCGCGGCCTGTTCCAGCGTGAGCTCGGCCCCGCCGGCCGCGCCGCCCTGCTGCAGCCGCCGCTGCGCGACCTGGCCGAGGCCCGGCCGCAGGCGCCGGGTCTGCCCGAGCCGCAGCTGCGCTTCATCCCGCCCGCCACCCGCCTGCCGGACAGCTTCGCGGAACAACAGAAAGAAACCCTGCGCACCAGCTGCTGGCGCGGCTGCGACGTGATGGTCCTGGACCTGGACGGCGACAACAAGCCGGAAGTGCTGCTGGGCAGCACCCTGCGGATGCGCGTCTGGCGCGAGGACGAGGCGGAGGGCTGGGTCGAGCAGGGCAGCTACAACCGCTGCGCCCAGGCCTCGGCCGAGGCCAGCCGCGAGGGGCGCTACACCCTGGAGCCCTCGCTTTGGCGCGACCTGATGGTGGAGGGGCGGCGCTTCCGGCTGGAGCTCCGCCACCCCTGCGGGACCTAAATTCTCTGGTGCAGGGCGCAGACGAGCGTGAACAGCCGACGCGCCGTCTCGAAGTCCAGCGCCACGCGGCCATCCAGCCGCTGGCACAGCAGGTCGGCGCCCTCGTTGTGCAGCCCGCGCCGGCCCATGTCGATCGC
This sequence comes from Roseomonas sp. 18066, assembly GCF_902706185.1. Classification (GTDB taxonomy): domain Bacteria; phylum Pseudomonadota; class Alphaproteobacteria; order Acetobacterales; family Acetobacteraceae; genus Pseudoroseomonas. The sequence continues at coordinate 74,345 of NZ_CACSJM010000007.1, forward strand.
CTGGATCCGCGCTTCCGACCCGCCCTCGGTCACCGCCTGCTCATGGCTGGCCACCACCAGGTGATAGTCCTTGATCAGCCGGCGGAACGGGCCCAGCGCCAGGGCGATGGCCCGCAGCGGCGCCTCCGCCGTGTCGTGGATGTCGAAGACCAGCCGCCCGTCGCGGATCTCCAGATGCAGCGCATAGGGCCCCGGCGGCAGCCCGGTGGGGTCGAAGCTGTTGCCCGCCAGCAGGTCGGCCACCGCCTGGGCGCGATCCGCCTCGGCATAGGGGTTGGGCAGCGGCGCGCCTTCCGGCAGGGCGATGCTCTGCAGCCGCTGGTCAGCCATCCCGGCGGTCTTCCGCCGTCGGGCCAGCGGGCGCGTCCTCGACCAGCCCGAGGCGCAGCATCAGCCCGACCGTCGCCCCCTTGATCGGCCGCAGCAGCAGCACGCAGATCAGCGTGAACAGCGGCAGCCACACCACCATGTGCAGCCACATCGGCGGCACATAGGCCTTCTCCACCCAGAACACGCCGGGCAGCAGCAGGTGGCCGACGATGAAGATGGTGAAATACGGCGGCGCATCGTCCGCCCGCACCCGGCCCAGCGGCGTCGCGCAATGCCGGCATTCCGGCACCACCGCCAGATAGCCCCGGAACACCGCGCCCACCCCGCAGACCGGGCAGCGATTCATCGCCCCCCGCTTCAGCATCACCGTCAGGGGCGGCAGCGCGGCGACCCGCGCCGCCTGGCTGCGGTCGGGCTCCCAGCGCTGCGGCTGGTGGTCCATGGGCTTCTTCCTGGCTTCCTGGCACGCTCCGGGTATCGAGCCGGGGCGGAACCGTTTCCGTGTGCAACGCAATATCGGCACGTTGCGCCATGCGGATCAAGTGAAGGCTCCTGACCGAAACCGGCGCCCGCCTTGCGCGGCCGCCCCCCGGGCGCGATGCTGCGCGCCATGGTCAAGCGCATCCTGGTCATCAACCCGAACAGCTCGGTCAGCTGCACCCGCGGCATCGCCGACAGCCTCCAGCCCTTCGCCCTGCCGGGGCAGGTGGCGTTCGAGACCATCTCCCTGCCCGGCGGCCCGCCCGCCATCATCGACTGGCGCGACTGGTACGGCGTCGCCGAGCCGCTCTGCCGCCTGGTCGAGACCACGCCGGCCGACGCCTATGTCCTGGCCTGCGTCTCCGATCCGGGGCTGGAGGCGGTGCGCATCGCGACCGACAAGCCCGTCTTCGGCCCCTTCCGCTGTGCCGTCGCCAGCGCCCTGACGCGGGCCGAGCGCTTCGGCGTCATCGCCTTCGTCGACGCCTCCAAGCCGCGCCAGCGCCGGGCGCTGCAGGCCATGGGGGCCGAAGGGCGCCTGGCCGCCAGCATCGCGCTGAACCTGCCGATGGAGACGCTGACCGACCCGACGGCGGCGCGCGCGGCGCTCTGCGACACGGCGCGGGAACTGGTCCGGCAGGGCAGCGAGGCGGTCATCCTGGGCTGCGCCGGCATGGCGGGGCACCGCAAGGCGGTGGAGGACGCGGCGGGGGTTCCGGTGATCGAGCCTTGTCAGGCGGCCGCCGTGCAGGCGCTGCTCAGCGTCGCCGCCTAGATAAAAGAAAGGCCGGGGGAAGAATTCCCCCGGACCCCCATCTTTTTTCTGTCAGTCGTCGTCATCGTCAGCACGGCAGACGCCGGCCCATCCCAGCGTCGCCAGCGCGAGCGTGATCGGCCGCTTACTTCGACGGCACCCACTCGGCCGGCGCCACGCTGCCGGTCTGCTCCAGGATGCGGCCATAGGCCTCGGTGCGGCGATGGGCGGCGAAGTTGAAGATCGTCGTCCGGCCCAGGGTGCACATGTCCAGGTCGCAATCGGCCACGATCAGCTCGTCATCCCAGCTGGTCGCCTCGGCCATGATCTGGCCCTGCGGATTGACGATGATCGAGTTGCCGAACAGCTCGCAGCCATCCTCGACGCCCGCCTTGGCCACGCCCACGCCGAAGCAGGCATTCTGGTAGCAGCCGGCGCGGATCGACAGGTGGCTGTGCTCGACCCGCAGGTGATGCGCCTCGAAGCCACGCGCATCCTGGTTGATGGACGGGGTGTTGTAGCCCAGCATCACCAGCTCGACCTGCTGCAGCCCCAGCACGCGCCAGGCCTCCGGCCAGCGGCGGTCATTGCAGATCAGCATGCCGATATTGACCGGCCCGACCTGGCCGATCGGCGCCCGCGTCACCGGGAAGCCCAGGTTGCCCACCTCGAAGTAGCGCTTCTCCAGGTGCTGGACCTTGCGCTTCGGGTCGAACTCCTTGTGCCCCGGCAGGTGGATCTTGCGGTACTTCAGCACCACCTCGCCGGTCGGGTGGACATAGATCGCGGTGTTGAAGTGGCGCTTGCGCACCACGCCCGTCTCGTCCGCCTCATGCGCGATCTCGCCATAGCCGAGGTGGAAGCCGATGTTGAACTTCTTCGCCGCCTCGAACAGCGGCGCCGTCTCGTTCGACGGCAGCGCCTGCTCGTACCAATGGTCGGCGTTGTTGATGTCCTCCTCGTACCAGCGCGGGAAGAAGGTGGTCAGCGCCAGCTCGGGGAAGACGACGACCTCGGCGCCGCGCTGATGCGCGCGCTCCATCAGCCGGACCATGCGGCCGACGACGGCGTCGCGCCCCTCGGCCTTCTGGATCGGGCCGAGCTGCGCGGCGGCAAGGGTCAGGATGCGGGACATGAAGGGGCTCCGAGCTCGTTAATTCGTCGTGGGAGGCAGCGGGTCGATGAAATCGGCACCAAACTCCTCCTGGGTCTCGGCGACGGCGCGCAGGAAGGCGTCGTCCCAGGCATCCTCCAGCGCATCCACCAGGGCGTCGGCCGCCTCCTGGCTGCGCAGCATGGCGACGCGCTCGCGCCCGGCGATCCAGACGGCGAAGCTGCCGTCCTTTTCCTCGCGTACCTCGAACATTCAGCTCTCTCCTCGATCGCCGGGGGTGGGGGGGGCGGTGTCGGTGTCGGTGTCGCGCGGCGTCAGCAGGCGATAGGCGATGCGGCTGGCCAGCACGGCGCAGACGCCGCCGCCCAGCGCCAGCGGCAGGCTGGTGCCGGGGCCCGTCAGCCAGACCCACAGCGCCAGCGCGCCGATGCCGGCGCCCATCACCACCACAGCGCGCATCAGCCGGCCTCGAGCTCGACGAGGGCGCTGTTGCGGTGCTGCCGCGGCACGAAGCGGCCCTGGCCGGGACGCGCCAGCACCGCCGTGCCGTCCCAGATGCAGCTGCCGCGCAGATAGGTCGCCGCCACGCGGCCGGTCATCGCCCGCCCGTGATAGGGCGACCAGCGCGCATCCGGCCGGTCCTGGATCGAGGCCTCGTCGAAGACGAACTCGCCCTCTTCCATGACCAGGAAGTCGGCATCGGACCCGAGCTTGATGGCGCCCTTCTTCGGGAACAGCCCGTGGTAGCGGGCGGTGTTCTCGGCGCAGTACTTCGCCATGAGGGTGAGGGGGAGCCCACGCTCGCGCAGCATGGTGAACATCAGCGGCGCATAGGACTGCAGCCCGGTCAGGCCCGCGCCACAGGCGAAGATATCGTCGCCGAGCTTCTTCTCGCGCTGCCAGGGGGCGTGGTCGGTCGAGACATAGGCCATCTGCCCGTTGACCAGCGCGCCCCACATCCGCTCGACCTCGGCGGCCGTGCGGAAGGGCGGGTTGCACTTGCCGAAGCCCTTGAGGCGGACCAGGTCCTCCTCGGTCATGCACAGATACTGGATGCAGGCCTCGCCCGAGGCGCGGCCGCCCATGGCGCGGAAGGCCTCGGCGATCTCGAAGCCGCGGGCGACCGAGGAATGCGCGATATGGACATGCGCCCCCGTCTCCAGCCCGATCTCGAAGATCTCGAGGTCGGCCATGGTCTCGGCCAGCGGCGGGCGGGTGCGGGCATGCATGATCGGGTCGACCCGGCCGGAGGCCTGCGCCTCCGCCGTCAGCCGCTCGACCAGCTCCTGGTCCTCGTTGTGGACGGCGACCATCAGCCCGGTCTTGGCGATCTCGCGGAAGGCGGCCACCATCGTCGGGTGGTCGATGCGCGGGAAGCGCACCGCGTCATATTCATAGGTGGAAAGCTTGAAGGCGGAAGCGCCCGCCTCCGCCAGCCCGGCGATGGCATCCACGCCCCCGGTCTTGGTGATGGTGGCGTAGAGCGCCACGTCGACATGCGACAGCGCATGCACCGCCGCCACCTTCTCGGCGAAGATCCCGGCGTTGGTCACCGCCCGCGGCACGTCATAGGGCATGTCGCAGATGGTGGTGACGCCGCCGGCGGCGGCCGACATGGTGGCGCCCTCGATGCCGGGGAAGCCGATGGCGCTGCCGGTGTGCATATGCCCGTCGACCAGCCCGGGCAGGATGCTGCGGCCGGCGAAATCGTCGACCTGGCGGGCCGGCGGCAGCTCGCCCTGGCCGATGGCGGCGATCAGCTCCCCCCGCACCGCGACATAGCCATCCTTCAGGATACCGTCGGGCAGCACGAGATCGCCGCGCAGCACGCGGTCATAGGGGAGTTGCATGGCCCTAGGCTCCAGTCGCTGAGAAGGGCGGGAGACTAGGGCGAGAGGCCATCGCCCTCAACCGGGGCCGGCGGAACCGGCGCCGAAAAGCCGCAGCGGGGGCGCGGCATTTCCAGTTTCCGGCACGCTTCCTAGGGGGCGATCACCATGCAGGGCCCGCTGGCGCCGCGGCAGAACTGCCGGGCGGCGGTGGCGGACAGGCCGGTGACCCGGGCGCGGTACAGCATCTTGCCGCTGGCGCGGACGCTCTCGACCTCGGCCTTGCCGCCGCGCCGCGCCGCCCGGCTGGCCGCCGTGCGGGCCGCCGCCGCGGCGTCGAAGGCGCCGACCTGCACCGCCCACTGGCCCCCGGCCGGGGCGCGGC
>NZ_CACSJM010000008.1 GCF_902706185.1 Roseomonas sp. 18066
TTCCTGGGGGGCGGCGACCGGGGCCTGGGCGTGGGCCTTGCCCTGCTGCCAGTTCTCATAGGCGCGCGACGCCAGCGCGCCGAGCATCGCGGCGCCGCCATGGCTCAGCGCGCCGCCGAGCTTGCCCTTCTTCTTGCCGCCGACCAGCAGGCCCAGGAGGCTGCCCGCGGCGCCCCCCACCGCCAGGCTGCCGACGCCGCCCTGGCCGCCGAGGGCGCGCTTCGCCGCCTCCGCCATGCCGCTGCCGGAGGCGCCGGCGGGGTTCAGCCAGGGCGAGGCGGCGGGGGAAGCCCCGGCGCCGCCGCCCGAGAATTTCTCCAGCGCCGCCGCGGCCCCGCCGGGGCCGAGGAAGCGGTCGAGCAGATGCTTGGCATTGATCATGGACGACATGTCGGAAGCCTTCTGCCCGGCCACAAGATGGACTTTTTGTCATTCGCGGGACTTTCCGGTCCCGCGACTGCAATGCGCGGCCCCGGCCTCGCGTTGCCTCAGCCGCCATTCTCCCAGACGCCCAGGCGCTGGCGCCGGGCTGCGGCCTCGGCGCGCTTGAGCTCGCCGGCGGCCTCGGCGGTGGCGCGGCCGCCGCCATTGGACAGCACCAGCTCCGACAGGTCGCGGCCCTCGATGCGGCAGCGCCAGGTCGCGTCGCTCCCCGCCAGGCACTGCGCCGTCCGCCCGGCGATCCATTGCGTCATGGCGGGCAGGAAGTCGCCGCTGGCGCCGACCACGCCGGACAGCCGCAGCAGCCTGCCGCCGATCACCAGCGTGCCGGTATCGACCAGGCCGGGGATGCCCTCGATCCGCTCGGCCGGGGTGGCGGCGGCCTCCGGCGGCGCGGTCGCGGCCGAGGGCGCGGCAGCGGTGCGCAGCTTGTCGGCCTCGGCCATGAAGTCGTGCCAGATGGCGGCCGGCAGCCCGCCGCCGGAGACATCGGCCATCGGGCTGTTGTCGTCATTGCCGACCCAGACACCGACCACGGCATCCGCCGTCAGGCCGATGAACCAGGCGTCGCGGCTGTCCTGGGTGGTGCCGGTCTTGCCGGCGACCGGCCGGTCCAGCCGGGCGGCGCGGCCGGTGCCGTCGCGGACGGTGGCCAGCATCATGTCCAGCATGCCCTGCTGCACCGCGGCCGGGATCGGCGGCGTGCCCTCGCGCGGGGTGGGGCGGGTGTAGAGGGCGCGGTCGCGGGCGCGCACCTCCTGGATCAGCCAGGGTTCGACGCGCTGGCCGAAGCCGACGCTGCCATAGGCGGCGGTCATCTCCACCAGGGTGGCGCCGCTGGTGCCCAGCGCCATGCTGGGGTTGAGCCCGATCTCGCCAGTGACACCCAGGCGATGCGCCATGGCGGCGACCTGCGGCCGGCCGGCGGCCTCCTGCAGCTGCACGGCCACCGTGTTGATCGAATGCGCAAAGGCGTCGCGCAGGGTGACCGGGCCGCGGAACCTGCCATTGGCATTGCCGGGCGACCAGTCGCCGATGGTCACCGGCTGGTCCTGCACCACCTGGTCGGGGCGGAAGCCGGCCTCGAGCGCCGCGGCATAGACGAACAGCTTGAACAGCGAGCCGGGCTGGCGCCGGGCCTGGGTGATGCGGCTGAACTGGCTGGCGGCATAGTCGCGCCCGCCGACCGCCGCCAGCACCGCGCCATCCGGGCTGAGCGCCAGCAGCGCCGCCTGGCCGGCCTTCAGCCGCGCGCCGTCGCGGCCGAGCCGGGTGGCGATGACCCGCTCGGCCAGGTCCTGCAGCCGGGGGTCGAGGGTGGTGCGCACCATCAGGTCGACCGCCGCGGGACCGACCAGGCGCCGCGCCTCCGCCTCGGCCCAATCGGCGAAATAGCCGCGGCCGGGCAGCATCTCGGGCGGGGCCTGCAGGGCGATGCGCTCGGCCCGCGCCGCGGCGACGGCCTCGGGGGTGGCGGCGCCGGTCTCCTGCAGCGCGCCCAGCACCAGCCCGGCGCGGGCCTCGGCGCCCTCGCGGTTGCGGATCGGCGACAGCGCCGAGGGGGCGCGCAGCAGCCCGGCCAGCATGGCGGCCTCGGCCAGCGAGATCTCGCCGGCGGGCTTGCCGAAGTAGCGCCGCGCGGCGGCGTCCGCCCCGACCGCGCCGGCGCCGAAATAGGCCGCGTTCATGTAGCGGGCGAGGATTTCTTCCTTGGGCAGCTGCCGCTCCAGCCAGACCGACAGCAGCGCCTCCTGCACCTTGCGGGTCAGGCTGCGCTCCTGGCTCAGCCAGCTCATGCGGGCCAGCTGCTGGGTGATGGTGCTGGCACCCTCCGGCCGGCGGTCGCCGCTGGCGTTGCGCCAGGCGGCGCGGGCGATGCCGCGCAGGTCGATGCCGCCATGCGCCATGAAGCGGCGGTCCTCGATCGCCATCACCGCATTGGCCAGCGGCTGCGGCAGGCGCGCGGCCTGCACCGGGTCGCCGCGCAGGGTGCCGCGGGCGGCGAAGCCGACGCCGTCGCGCGCCTCCAGCACCAGCGAGGCGGGGGCGCCGGCGGCCATCACCACCGGCGGCACCGGGATGCGCAGCAGCGCCCAGCCGAGAAAGCCCAAGGCCACGACGCCCGTACCGGCGCCGAGCGCCAGCAAGGGCCAGGGGCGCAGCACCGACCGTGCCGCCGCCCCGATACGCTGCTTCATCGCCAAGTGAGAAAACCCCCGCAGCCCGGAACTATGGCTGCGTCAACGCTCGGGGGTGCCGGTGGGTTTCGCGCCGCAGCAGGTCAGCGGGCCAGCGCCGCCTCCAGGAAGTCCAGCCGGTCCTGGCCCCAGAAGATCTCGTCGTCCAGCACGTAGCTCGGCGCGCCGAAGACGCCGCGGGCCAGCGCCGCGGCGCTGTCGGCGGCGCGGCGCCCGGCCCAGCCAGGGTCCTCGGCCAGCGACAGCAGCGCCCCGGCATCCAGGCCCAGGCCGCGCGCCAGCTCGGCCAGCACCGCGGCCTCGCCGGTGTCGCGCTGGTCCTGCCACAGCGCCTTCAGGATGGCATGCGCCAGGGCGACGGCCGGGGCCTGGCCCAGCGTCTCCCGCACGGCGATGACCAGATGCGCCGGCAGCGCCTCCCGCGCCGGGAAGAATGCCGGCTCGAGCTGGATCGGCACGCCCAGCCGGTCGCGCCAGCGGCGCAGCTCCATCATCCGGTAGGCCTGGCGCTGCGCCGAGCGCTTCGGCAGCGGCAGCCCGCCGGAGCCGGCGAAGATGGTGCCGAAATCGACCGGGAAGATGTTCAGCGTGGCGCCGTGGCGGGCGACCATCGCCTCCAGCCGGGCGGCGCCCAGATGCGTCCAGGGCGAGTTCAGCGAGACATAGTAGTCGATGCTCTTCGGCATGGCGTTCCTCCGCGTCGCCGCAGTCTGGACAGGCGGCCGGCTTGGCACAAGCCGGGGGGCGGCCTAGCCTTCGCGGGTCCAGGGAAGGAAGCCCGTGCCATGATCCATGTCATTGCCATCATCACCGCCAAGCCCGGCCAGCGCGCCGCGGTGCTGCGCGAGTTCCGCGCCAACATGCCCGCCGTGCTGGCCGAGGATGGCTGCATCGAATACGGCCCGGCGGTCGATGCCGCCGGCCTCGGCAATGCGCAGTTCGGCGAGGACAGCCTGGTCATCATCGAGAAATGGGCCAGCCCCGAGGCGCTGGCCGCCCATGCCGCCGCGCCGCATATGAAGGCCTATGGCGAGCGCACCAAGGAGCTGGTGGCCAGCCGCGCCATCCACGTCCTCAAGCCCGCCGATTAATTTTGCCGGTTTCCCGGCGCCGGTGGCGCCGGGAGGTTACGCCGGCGGCGGCGGGCTCAGGGCTCGCAGTCCTGCTCGGAGAAATTGACCATCCAGGGCGTGCCGAAGCGGTCGGTCAGCATGCCGAAGCGCTCGGCCCAGAAGGTCCGCTGCAGCGGCATGCCGACCTGGCCGCCGTCCGACAGGCCGGCGAAGACCCGCTCCGCCTCCGCCACCGAGCGCACCGCGATATTGATGGAGAAGCCCTGCTGCGGCTGGAAGCGGCCCGGCGGCGCGTCGGAGGCCATCAGCTGCAGCCCCTCCACCTCCAGGCAGGCATGCAGGATCTTGTCGCGCCATTCGGCCGGGACCTGGTCCTCGGCCGGGCTGCCGGCATGGCGCATCATCGCCAGGATGCGGCCGCCCAGCACCTGCGCATAGAGGGTGAAGGCGGCCTCGCAATCGCCGTCGAACAGCAGATAAGCGTTGATGCGCATGCGGATCTTCCTCCGGCCCGGCCAGCCCTGGCCCTGGAATGTTGATATCAACCTTATAGCCAGGGACCCGCCCGCGCGGGCGTGACAATCGCGTGGCCTCGACAGGGCGGGCGAAGCGCCGCAGGCTCGCGCGCTGCCAGAATGGAGTGCCGACCGATGCCCGACCCCCTGCCCTTCGGCCTGCCCGCCGGCCCGGCGCCCCGCCAGAAAGGCTTCCTGCAGCGGCCGGATTGCCGGATCTACTACGAGGTCACCGGCCAGGGCCCGGCCCTGGTCTTCGCGCATGGGCTGGGCGGCAACCACCTGTCCTGGTTCCACCAGGTCGCGGCCTTCGCCGACCGCTATGCCTGCATCAGCTTCAGCCATCGCGGCTTCTTCCCCTCCGACGCGCCGGCGGGCGGGCCGGACCCGGCGGATTTCGCCGGCGACCTGGCGGCGCTGCTGGCGCATCTGGGGGTCGAGGAGTTTGCCATCGTCGGCCAGTCGATGGGCGGCTGGACCGCGCTGGGCCATGCGCTGGCGGGCGGCGCCGGGCTGCGGGCCCTGGTGCTGGCGGCGACCAGCGGGCCGGTCGACCCGGCGCAAGGCGACGCCGCCGGGGCCTTTTCGTCCTGGCAGGCCAGCGCCAGCCGGGCCCAGGTCGCCGGCCGCGCCAAGGGCGTGCATCCGGCGCTCGGCGCCCGCGGCGCTGGCGAGCAGCCGGCGGCGCATTTCCTCTACCGCGCGCTCGATGAGCTCAGCGCCACCTTGGACAAGGAGGCGCTGCGCGGCCGGATGATGCGCGGCCGCGACCAGCCGGCCAGCCTGCTGGCCGGCATCGCCGTGCCGACGCTGTGGCTGACCGGGGCCGAGGACATCGTTTTTCCGTCGCCGGTCGCGCCGCTGCTGGCGGCGGCGATGCCGCGCGCCCGGCATGTCGACTTCGCCGAGACCGGGCATTCCGCCTATTTCGAGCGGCCCGCCGCCTTCAACGCCGCCCTCGCCGCCTTCCTGGCGGAGCATTTCCCCGGCGGCGAGGTGCTGCCTTGAGCCGGCTGGCGCTGCTCGGCGCGGTCGCCCTCGCCTGGGCGGTGACGCCGGCCCTCGCCGATGGCCGCTTCCCCACCGGGCTGACGCCGATCGACCAGGCCCGCCTCGCCCGTTTCGAGACCTCCCGCCAGGCGGCGGTGGGCATCGCCCGGACCGGCGGCGACCCGGCCGATATCGCGGTGCTGGACCAGGTGCTGCAGGGCGAGGTCGCGGCCCAGGCCCCGGCGGCGCTGGCCGGCGACTGGCGCTGCCGGCTGATCAAGCTGGGCGGCATCCTGCCGCTGACCATCTATGGCGATTTCCGCTGCCGCATCACCGACGATGCCGCGGGCCTGCGCATCCAGAAGATCTCCGGCTCGCAGCGGCTGGCGGGGACGCTGTTCGACACCGGCAGCGCCCGGCTGGGCTATGCCGGGGCGGGCGTGGCCGGTGCCGGCCAGCCGCCGCGCTACGGCGCCGAGCAGGAGAGCAACCAGGTCGGCTACCTGGTGCCGCTCGGCCCGCAGCGGCTGCGGCTGGAGATGCCGGCGCCGGCGCGCGAATCGGATTTCGACATCCTGGAGCTGCGGCGGTAGCGCTCAGCCGGCGCGCCGGGACAGGCTCGCCGCCGCCTCGGCCCGGCGAGGCTCCGGGGAACGCGGCTCGGGCGGCCGCAGCGCAGCCTGGGCGGCGGCCAGCTGGCTGGCCATCCAGGCGCGGTTGCGGCCGGCGGCCTTGGCGGCATAGAGGGCGTGGTCGGCGGCCGCCACCAGCGCCTCGCCGCGGCCGGACAGCAGCGCCGGCGGCAGCGCGGCGGTGCCGATGCTGACCGTCACCCGGCCCTGCGGGCTGCCGGCATGCGGGATTGCCAGCTCGCGCATGCGGGCATGGATCAGCTCGGCGACGACCATGCCACCCTCCTCCTCGGCGCGCGGCAGCAGCACGGCGAATTCCTCGCCGCCATAGCGCACGGCGATGTCGCCGGGGCGGCGCGCCGCGGCCTGGATGGCGCCGGCGATGGCGCGCAGGCAGTCATCGCCCGCCTGGTGGCCATAGACGTCGTTGAAGGCCTTGAAGTGGTCGACATCGATCATCAGCAGCGCCAGCGGCATGTCGTCGCGCTGGCCGAGCTCGGTCTCGCGGGCCAGCGCCACGTCGAATTGCCGGCGGTTGCCGATGCCGGTCAGCCCGTCGAGCAGCGCGAGCTCCCGCAGCCGGGTGACCGAGCGGTGCTGCGTGCGCTCCTTCGACAGGGCCAGGAACATGAAGGCCATGCCGAGGGTGTGCAGCAGCGCCTCCAGCATCATCGCCAGCATGATCTCACGGTCGGTCAGCCAGGTGGTCTCGGTCATCAGCAGCAGGCCGAGGGCGCGCAGCAGGTAGAAGCCGGCATGCAGCACCAGCAGCAGGATGGCGCCCTGGCGGCTGCGGCCGGGCATGGCGTCGAGGCGCGACAGCTCCCAGGCGGTGGCCAGGGTGTAGAGGGCGCCGGTGACGCAGGCCAGGAACAGCAGCGCCTGCGGGCTGCCGCGGCCGATCAGCAGCGAGGCGGCCAGCCACAGCGCCGGCCCGGCCAGGATCAGCCAGGGCATCGGCCGCCGCCCGCCGAACAGCCGCGCCGCCGTCCAGGAACAGGCGGTGCCGACCAGGATGGTGATATTGCCGGCGCGGTGCGCGGTCTCGCCCTGGGTCGTTTCGAGGGCGAGAAGCGAGATGCCGGCGGCGCCCAGCAGCATGGCCAGGCCCCAGAGGGCGACGGCGCCCGAATCCGTGTCGCGGCCGCGGGCCATCACCAGCACGAGGCCGGAGAAGGCGATGACAATCGCGGTCACGATGAACAAAGTCGGGATATGCAGCGCGGAAAGTACCATCAAATAATCTCGAACGCCCTCAAGGGTGGCGACTGCTGATCCTCCGCACCGCGGAGAATAGACAGGGCGCCTTGGCTGCGGTGCAGGATTGCCCGGAGCATAAGCGTAACCTGATGCATCGCGTGAAGGCTGCGCGGCTTCACTAAACAAGCTGGTGAGGGAAAGGCCCGCAAACGCAACTTATTGGCCGATTTTCGGCACGGGATACCGCTGTCAAACCGCTTGGCCGCGCTTAAGTCTTTGCACGGAAGGAAAATATCAAGCGTGGCCGTTGAGCGCGCTCTATCGCACCGCACAAGACGCGCGCGGAAAGTTGAAACGGCAGCGAATCATCGTTGCGGTGGCGGTGCCGGCGGCGGAGACTTCCGCCTCCCTCGGAGGCCGCCATGACCCTGATGCTGCTCGCCTTGCTGGCAGGCGTGATCGCCGGACTGCGCAGCCTGATGCCGCTGGCCGCCCTGGCCTGGGCGGTGAAGCTGGGCTGGCTCGGGCTCGAGGGGTGGCTGGGCTGGCTGGGCGCCACGCCGGTGGCCTGGCTGCTGACGGCGCTGGCCCTGGCCGAGCTGGTCACCGACAAGCTGCCGACCACGCCCAGCCGCAAGGTGCCGGTGCAATTCGGCGGTCGGATCTTTTCCGGCGCGCTCTGCGGCCTGGCGCTGGGCACGGCTTCCGGTGCCCCGGTGATGGCGGCGGTGCTGGGCGGGGCCGGCGCGGTGATCGGCACGCTGGGGGGCGCGGCGGCGCGCGGGCGGCTGGCGGCGCGGCTCGGGCGCGACCGGCCGGCGGCGCTGGTCGAGGATGGCTGCGCCCTGCTGCTGACCGCGCTGCTGCTGGCGCGGCTGGCATGACGGCGTTCGACGCCATCGTGGTGGGGGCGGGCCAGGCCGGGCCGTCGCTCGCCGTGCGGCTGGCCGAGGCCGGGCAGCGCGTCGCCCTGGTCGAGCGCAGCCTGTTGGGCGGCACCTGCGTCAATCGCGGCTGCATGCCGACCAAGGCGCTGGTGGCCAGCGCGCGGGCCGCCCATGTGGCGCGGCGGGCGGCGGATTGGGGGGTTTCCGTGGGTGGCGCGGTGACGGCCGAGATGCCGCGCATCACCGCCCGGGCGCAGAAGGTGGCGAGCGACGCCCGCGGCAACCTGGCCCGCTGGCTGGAGGGCGTCGAGGGGCTGCGGCTGGTGCAGGGGCATGCGCGCTTCACCGCGCCCTTCACGCTGCAGGTCGGGCAGGAGGTGCTGACGGCGCCGCGCATCTTTCTCAATGTCGGCGCGCGGGCGGTGGTGCCGGAGGGGTTCGAGGGCGTCCCGTATTTGACCAGCAGCAGCATCCTGCAGATCACGCATCTGCCGCGGCATCTGCTGATCCTGGGCGGCAGCTATATCGGGCTGGAATTCGCCCAGGCCTATCGCCGCTTCGGCGCGGAGGTCACGGTGCTGGAACGCGGCGCCAAGCTGCTGCCGCGCGAGGATGACGACATTTCCGCCGCGATCCGGGCGATCCTGGAGAGCGAGGGCATCGCTGTTCATTGCAACGCCGGCGCGGTGCGCGGCTCGGCCGATGCGGGGGGCGTCACGCTGGGCTTCGGCGAGGGGCAGAGCGTCAGCGGGTCCGACCTGCTGGTGGCCACGGGGCGGCAGCCGAACACGGATGAGCTCGGGCTGGCCCTGGCCGGGATCGCGGTGGATGCGCGGGGCTATGTGACCGTGGACGACCGGCTGCAGACCAGTGTCGAAGGGGTCTATGCGCTGGGCGACTGCAATGGGCGCGGCGCCTTCACCCACACGGCCTATAACGACTTCGAGATCGTCGCCGCCAATCTGCTGGATGGCGAGGACCGGCGGGTCAGCCAGCGGGTTTCCGGCTATGCGCTGTATATCGATCCGCCCTTGGGGCGGGTCGGCATGACCGAGGCGGCGGCCCGTGCGGCGGGGCTGGATGTGCAGGTGTCGACGCGGCCGATGTCACGGGTCGGGCGAGCGGTGGAGCGGGGCGAGACGGCGGGCCTGATGAAGGTGGTGGCCGAGCGCGGCTCGGGCCGCATCCTGGGCGCCGCGATCCTGGGCATCGAGGGCGACGAGGCGATCCATGGCTTGCTGGACGCCATGCATGCCGGGGTGCCGCAGCAGGTGCTGCGCTGGGCCGTGCCGATCCACCCGACGGTGTCGGAGCTGATCCCGACGCTGTTGCAGGGTCTGCGCTGATCTTTCTGACGAAAATAGAAGGGGGTGTGGGGGGATACCTCCCCCCACGCTTCCTTACTTCTTTTTAAACGACGTTCTTGTTCTTCAGCTCGGCGATCTCCGCCTCGCTGAATCCCACCCCCTTCAGGATGGCGTCGGTATGCTCGCCGATGGCCGGCGGGTGGCTGACGACGGCGCTCGGCGTGCGCGACAGCTGCACCGGCTGGCCGACATACTGCACCGGCTTGCCGTCGCGCTCGAGGGTGCGGGCGATGCCGAGATGCTTCGACTGCACGTCCTCGAAGGCCTGGTCGATGGCGTTGATCGGGCCGCAGGGCACGCCGGCCTCGTTCAGCGCCTCGACCCAGTCGGCGCTGGTGCGGGTCGCGGTGACGGCGGCGATCTCGGCGTTCAGCGTGTCGCGGTTCTTGCTGCGGGCGCTGCCGGTCGCGTAGTCCGGGTTGGCCAGCCAGTCCTTGCGGCCCAGCACCTCGGCGCTGCGTTCCCAGATGCGCTGGCCGCTGGCCGCGATGTTGATATGGCCGTCGCTGGTCGGGAAGACGCCGGTCGGGATGCTGGTCGGGTGGTTGTTGCCGGCCTGCTTCGGCACGTCGCCGGCCATCAGCCAGCGGGCGGCCTGGAAGTCCAGCATGAAGAGCTGCGCCTCGAGCAGGCTGGTGTGCACCCACTGGCCGCGGCCGCTCTTCTGCCGCTCGAGCAGCGCGATCATGATGCCCTGGGAGCAGAAGATGCCGGCGCAGAGGTCGGCGATGGGGATGCCGACGCGCACCGGGCCCTGGCCGGGCAGGCCGGTGATCGACATCAGCCCGCCCATCCCTTGCGCGATCTGGTCGAAGCCCGGGCGCTTGGCATAGGGCCCGTCCTGGCCGAAGCCGGAGATCGAGGCCAGGATGATGCCGGGGTTCACCTTCTCCAGCGCCGCGTAGTTGATGCCGAGGCGGTCCTTCACGTCTGGGCGGAAATTCTCCACCACCACGTCGGCCTTCTCGACCAGGCGCAGGAAGAGCTTGAGGCCCTCCGGATCCTTCAGGTTCAGCGTCATGCCCCGCTTGTTGCGGTGCAGGTTCTGGAAGTCCGGCCCGTCGCGCGGGCCGCCCATCGGGTCGCCGGCGTCCAGCCCCTCGGGCATCTCGATCTTGATGACCTCGGCGCCCCAGTCGGCCAGCTGGCGGACACAGGTGGGGCCGGAGCGGACCCGGGTGAGGTCGAGGACGGTGATGCCGGCCAGGGCGCTGGACGCGCGGGGGGCGGCATCCGTCTCCGGGGCCAGGGTGGCGAAGGGGCTGTCATTCATTGGGGGCGGTCCTCCTGCTCGGGGGAATCGCTAGCATGTTTCGACAGCAGTGCAAACTGTTGACGATCGACAATCCCGTGTTTCATCCTGGGGCCATGCCCCCCGACCAGCCTCCCGACCTTCCCGCCGAGCTGCTGCTGCTGCGCACCCGGTCGCTGACCTCGGTGGCGGCGCAGGAGATCGAGCGGCTGATCGTCAGCGGCACCCTGCCCGCCGGCAGCCGGCTGAACGAGCAGGCGCTGGCCGCGCGCCTCGGCATCAGCCGCGGCCCGGTGCGGGAGGCGGTGCGCGGGCTGGAGCGGCAGGGGCTGGTGGTCACGGTGGTGAACCAGGGAAGCTATGTGCGCAGCATCAGCGCCGAGGAGGCGATGGAGCTCTACGACCTGCGCGCCCTGCTGACCGGCCAGGCCTGCGAGCGGCTGGCAGCCGAGCCCCCGCCCGAGACGGCGCCGCGGCTGGAGGGGCTGGTGGCGCGGATGGAGCGGGCGGCCGATGCCGATGACGCGCCCGGCTACTACGCGCTGAACCTGGACTTCCACGCGGCGCTGCTGGAGCTGGGCAGCGGGCCGCGGGCGCAGCGGATCTATGCCGACCTCGGCAACGAGCTGAACCTGTTCCGCCGCCGCGCTTTGGTGCAGCCGGAGAAGATGCGCGAGAGCAATGCCGAGCATGCCGCCATCCTGGCGGCGATCCGCGCCGGCGACCCGGTGGCGGCGCGGGCGGCGGCGGAGGCGCATGTGCAGGGCGGCAAGCGCCGCTTCGCCGCCAGCCATACCCCCTTGTGAGACGGTTTTGCCGGCCCCATGTCGATGGGGTCCGAAACCAACTGAAAGGAGGTGATCCAGTGTCTCATTGCTCGACGTCGGCGTCCGTTGCCGATCGCTGGGTCGCTGGCCTCTCCACGAGGCCTGCGCGCTGAACGACAGCAGCCGGCACGGCGACTGACGCCAGCCGACGACAATGCGGGGCGCCGGGCTTTCTCAGCCCGGCGCCCTTTTCTTATGCGGCGACGCCGCAGTGGCGCAGGATGGCCACAGCGATGTCCTGTGCGGCCTCGGTGACGCTGGCGGTCTCGACATATTCGTCGGGGCCGTGGGCGCTGTAGCCGGCCGGGCCATAGACCACGCCCGGGATGCCCTGGGCGGCGTAATGCGCCGCATCGGTGACGCCGAGCATGCCCTCCAGCCGGACATCCCTGCCCGCCCCCTGCCGCGCCGCGACGAGGGCCGCGATCAACGGATGGTCCTCGGGCGTGTTGACGGGCGGGAAATGCAGGCCGTGCAGGTCCCAGAGGATTTCGGGCGGGTGCCCGGCCAGCCAGGGGTCGGTGGCGGCGAAGCGGGCGATGGCGGCCTCGAAGGTGCTTCGGACCTCGGCCGGGTCTTCCTGCGGCAGGAACTTCAGGTCGAAATCGATGACGCAGGTGTCGGGGACGATGCCGGGGTTGTTCAGCACGTTGGGCAGGCCGTCCGGCCCCAGGCCGACGCCGGCGACCATGACGCCGGGGCTGATGGTGTTCATCCCGGCGGGGAGATGCGGGAATTTCTTGTCGCGCCCCCATTGGGCTTCCAGCGCCTGGACGGCGGCGAGCAGCCTGGCCCCGAGCTCCAGCGCGTTGACGCTGCGCACCGGGACCAGGGCGGCGGCCTCCGACGGGTAGATCGAGGCAAAGCGGCGCGAGGAATGGCCGTTGCGGCCGCGCACCACCACCCGCACCCAGTCCAGCCCACCGGCCCAGGGGCGGATGCTGCCGGCGGTGCTCTCGGCGACCAGCACAGCCGTTGGCGCGGGTTTTTTGCGCGCGGCCAGCATGGCGCCGAAGCCGCCGGCTTCCTCGTCGACCACGGCGTGGAATTCCAGCCGGCCTTCGAGGGTGATTCCCAGGCGATGCAGCGCGCGGCAGGCGGCAAGGCAGGCGGCCAGCCCGGCCTTCATGTCGCCGGAGCCGCGGCCATACATTTTTCCGTCGGCCACCTCGGCGCCGAAGGGGTCGCGGGTCCAGGCGGCGCGGTCGCCCACCGGGACCACATCGACATGGCCGCAGAGCGCCAGGCTCTTCTCCGATGTCCCCGGCAGGGAGGCGATCAGGTTGGGGCGGTCCGGGAAGGGATATTCGCGCGTCGTCGTGAAGCCCAGCGCCGTCAGCTCGGCTTCCAGCAAGTCCTGGACAGCGGTTTCGTCGTTCAGCCCGGGGGCGCGCTCGAACTTCGGATTGACGCTGGGGATGCGCACCAGCCGGGCCAGCAGGTCCAGCGTGGCCGGCGCATCCTCGGCGACGGCCGCGCGCAGGCGGGCTTCGAGCGCAGCGCTCATGCCGGCACCGCCGCGGCCATGGCCTGGCGCAGCAGCGGCGCCAGGCGGTCGGCCCAGAGGGTGACGGCAGCCTCATCGGCCAGCAGGTCCTGGCGGATCTCGATCAGCAGCGCCGGCACGCCGCGGGCATCGCCATGGACGGGCACGGTGTAATCCTCGGTGATCTCGATCTGGTAGGGCTGGTTGTCGCCGGTCTCGATGCCCTGGGCGCGCAGGCCCTCGATCAGCGGACGGGCGAGGCCGGTGGCGCGATCATAGAGAAACCCCGCCTCCCAAATGCGGGGGACGCCGCGATAGATGGGCGTGAAGCTATGGACGCCGATGACGCAGGTCGGGCGGCCGGCGGATTTGCGCGCGTCCAGCTCGGCGGTCACCGCCTCGGCAAACGGGAAGAAAAGTTCCTGCTCGCGGGCGGCGCGGTCCTCGGCGGTGAGGCCGAGATTGCCCGGGATGGTCGTGTCCTCGCTGCGCTCCGGGATGCTGGAGGGCGTCCCCGGCGGGCGGTTGCAGTCGATCACCAGCCGCGAATAGCCCGTCGCGATCAGCATGGCGTCCAGCCGCGCCGACAGCGCCTGGGCCAGCAGCAGCGCGCCGGGGTCCCAGCCGATATGGCGGTCGATCTCGCCGGGCGGCAGGCCGAGGTCGCCCAGCGATTCCGGCAGTCGGTTGCTGGCATGCTCGCAAAGCAGCAGGCAGGGTGAGGCGCCGCCG
This sequence comes from Roseomonas sp. 18066, assembly GCF_902706185.1. Classification (GTDB taxonomy): domain Bacteria; phylum Pseudomonadota; class Alphaproteobacteria; order Acetobacterales; family Acetobacteraceae; genus Pseudoroseomonas. The sequence continues at coordinate 13,601 of NZ_CACSJM010000008.1, forward strand.
CGATTGTGCCAGGTCACCGCCGGCGGCTCGCCGGGGCCGAGCAGCCGCGGCATCAATAGACGGCCCGGTAGCGGGCGCAGAGATCTTCCGGCGACAGGCCTTCGACCAGCGCCATTTCCTTGCGCTTCACCGCCAGCAGGCACTTGCGGAGGTTCTCGGGCAGGGCGGCGGTCAGCAGCGGATCGGCCTCGAAGGCGGCCAGCGCGGCGGGCAGGTCGGCCGGCAGGCGGCGGACATTGAGCGAAGCCAGCTCGGCTTCCGGCAGTTCCGAAGGATCAGAATTGACCAGCGGCGGCTGCGCCAGGCCCTCGCGCAGGCCCGAGAGGCCGGCCAGCACCAGCCCGGCCAGCGCCAGATAGGGGTTGGCGGTGGCATCCGTGGCGCGGAACTCGACATTCATCTGCTTCGCCGGATCGGCGCCGGGCATGGTGACCACGGGGCAGATGCGCAGCCCGGCCTCGCGGTTGCGCTCGCCCAGGCAGGCATAGGCGGCCGACCAGTGATGCGGCTGCAGGCGCAGATAGGAAATCGGGCTGGGCGCGGTCAGCGCCAGCAGCGCCGGCATGTGGCGAACGATGCCGGCGCAGAAACGGCCGGCGGCTTCCGACAGGGCGCCGGGGCGCGTCTCGTCGCGCATCGCCGGGCGGCCGCCGGCATCGCGCAGGCTCAGATGGATATGCACGCCATTGCCGACGCCGTCGGGCGCGGTCTTGGGGGCGAAGCTGGCGCGCCAGCCGCGCTCGGCGGCCAGCTCCTGCACCAGCAGGCGCAGCGCCACGGCGCGGTCGGCGGCGGTCAGCGGATCGGCCGGGCGCAGCGTCACCTCGAACTGGTCCTGGCCGTATTCCGGCAGGAACATTTCGGGCTCCAGGCCCGCCTGCTCCATCAGCGCCAGCAGACGCGGGCCGAAAGGATCGGCGCGGCGCATGGCGGCCAGCGAAAAGGCCGGCGCCGCGGGCCAGTCGGCGCCGAGGATCTGGAATTCATGCTCGAAGCTGGAGAGCAGGGAGAACCCCGTCTCCTGCTGCAAGGTCTGCAGCGCCCGCTTCAGCAGGCTGCGCGGGCAGCACTCCCAGGGCTTGCCGTCCAGCGTCGCGATATCCGACAAGAAGAAATGCAGCGGCGAGGCGCCGATCCCCTCCAGCCGCAGCCGCGTCGCCGGGTCGGGCAGCAGCCGCAGGTCGCCGGCGGAGCCCCAGGGGTTGTCCTCGGCGATGATGTCGAAGGGCGTCAGCGCCATGTTGGCCGGCACCCAGCCGGTGCCGCGGGCCAGATAGCCCTCCAGCGCGCCGACCGGAAAGCTGCGGCCGCGGGTGATGGCCACCAGGTCGGTGGTCAGGCAGGTGGCCAGCTCCGGCATCGTGGTCATGTCCGTTTCCCTCAGGCGCGCAGGGCTTCGAGGCGGGCGACGACGGTGTCGGTGTCGGTCTCCCAGCAATAGCCGGCGAAGGCCGACAGCGCCGCCGCGTCGCGCTCGGGCGTGTAGGTGGCGCAGGCATCGGTCACCAGCGTCACCAGATAGCCACGATCGGCCGCGTCGCGCACCGCCATGTCGACGCATTGGTCGGTGACCACGCCGGCGACGATCAGCATGCGCGTGCCCAGGTTGCGCAGCACATAATCGATATTGGTCGAGTTGAAGACGCCCGACGAGGTCTTCGGCAGGATGATCTCGTCCTCGATCGGGGCGAGCGCGTCGATGACCCGGCCCTCCGGCGCGCCCTTCGGCACATGCATGTCGGACAGCTTGTGGTCCAGCGAGCGGTCGCGGCCGTGGCGGGTCAGGCTTTCGATGATGGTATGCAGCACGTCGACGCCCGCCGCGCGCGCCGCCGCCAGCAGCCGCTGCTGGTTCGGCACCACCAGCCGGTCCAGCCGGTCGTGGTAATAGTCGCCGCCGTCGTGCTCCGCGGTCCGCTCACACCAGATCTTCTGCATGTCGACCAACAGGAGAGAAATTTCGCCGGCGGCGTAGGGGGCGTCTCGGCGGGTGGGCTGGCTGGGCATGCGTCGGTCCCTGGCTGCGCGGTCTGTCGATTCCATTACAGACTTCATGATGGCGGGTGAAGATGAAATATCATTGACAGCGCGCGCCAGGGGCGATGTGCTGCCGTCTCCCCTCCCCGCGCGGAAGCCAGGCCCATGCAGCGTCGCTCCTTCATCGCCCTCGGCGCCGCCACCCTGGCCGCGCCCCGCCTGGCCGCGGCGCAGAGCAGCCGGGCGCTGCGCTTCATCCCGCATGCCGACCTGGCGGTGACCGACCCGACGCTGTCGGCGGCCTATGTCACCCGCAACCACGCCTATCTGGTCTACGACACGCTGTTCGGCCAGGACGCGGCGCTGAACCCGCAGCCGCAGATGCTGGAAGGTTTTTCGACCGAGGAGGAGGGCCGCCGCTGGACCCTGACCCTGCGCGAGGGGCTGCTGTTCCATGACGGCACGCCGGTGCTGGCGCGGGACTGCGTCGCCTCGATCCGCCGCTGGGGGGCGCGGGACGATATGGGCCGGGCGCTGCTGGCGGTGACCGACGAGCTGACGGCACCGGATGACCGCCGCATCGTCTTCCGGCTGAAGCGCCCCTACCCGCTGCTGCCCTTCGCATTGGGAAAAACCCCCGGCCTGATCTGCGCCATGATGCCCGAGCGCCTGGCGCAAACCCCCGCCGACCAGGCGCTGAAAGAAATCATCGGCAGCGGCCCGTTCCGCTTCCTGCCCGACGAGCGGGTCGCTGGCGACCGCGTCGCCTATGCCCGCTTCGAGGCCTATCGCCCGCGCCCCGCCGGCACCGCCGAGGGCACCGCCGGTCCCAAGATCGCCCATGTCGACCGCGTCGAATGGAAGGTGATCGCCGATGCCGCGACCGCCGCCGCCGCGCTGCGCACCGGCGAGGTCGACTGGTGGGAGTTGCCGAGCAACGACATGCTGCCCCTGCTCCGCCGCGGCAATACCCTGGAGGTCGCGGTGCTGGATGCCACCGGCTATATGGGCGCGCTGCGAGTCAACCACCTGCACGGACCCACCGCCAACCCGGCGATCCGCCGCGCCATGCTGGCCGCGATCAGCCAGCGCGACGTGGTCATGGCCATGGCCGGCACGGATGCTTCGTTGTGGCGCGACGGGGTTGGGTTCTTCTGTCCCGGCACGGCGATGGCCAATGACGAGGGTATTGCGGCGCTGCAGGGCGATCCGGCAACTGCCAAAAAAATGCTCGAGGCCGCCGGCTATCGCGGCGAGACGCTGCTGTTGATGTCGCCGGGCGACCTGCAGCTGAACAACGCTGCCACCACCGTCGTCGGCGACGCGCTGCGCCGCGCCGGCATGGCGGTGGACGAGGTGACCATGGACTGGGGCACCTTGCTGCAGCGGCGCAACAAGCGCGAGCCGCTCGCCCAGGGCGGCTGGAGCGCCTATGTCGCGCTGAACACCGGCGCCGACCTGGCCAGTCCCGCCGTCCACCCGACGCTGCGCGGCGACGGCAGGAGCGGCCTCTATGGCTGGTGCGACAGCCCGGCGCTGGAGACCGCGCGCGACGCCTGGCTGGCGGCGCCCGATCTGGCGACCCAGCAGGCCGCCGCCCGCCGCCTCCAGGCCCAGGCTTTTTCCGATTTGCCCTATCTGCCCCTTGGCCAGATCGCCCAGCTGACCGCGCATCGCGCCGAGCTGACCGGGATGCTGCAGGGCGTGCCGGTGTTCTGGAACCTCAGGCGCGGCTAGTCGAGCGTCACCCGGTTGCCGGCGCGCAGCTCCTCCAGCGCGCGCAGCCGCCGCTCGGTCTCCGGGCTGCGCGCCTGCAGCAGGCAGGCCAGCAGCGCCTCCACCTGGGCCAGCGCCGGCACCATGGTGTCATAGGCCGAGCCGGCGGCGACGGGGGCGGTGAAGACCAGCGTCGCGATCTCGGCCAGCGGCGAGCGCCAAGGGTCGGTGAACAGCAGCAGCCGGGCGCCACGCGCCTGGGCCTGGCGGGCGAAATCGACCACGTCGGCCTGGTAGCGGCGGTAGTCGAAGACCACCAGCACATCCTGCCGGCCGAGATCGACCAGCGCATCCACCAGCTCCGCCGCCGTGCCCTGCAGATGCCGCGTGCCCGGCCGCAGCTGCACCAGGTGCTCCTGCAGGATGCCCGCCAGGAAGCGGCTGAACCGCCCGCCCAGGAGAGAAATCCGCAGCCGCCGATCGGCCAGCAGCGCGGCGGCGCGGTCGTAGGAGGGCGCCAGCTCGCGCTGCCGGGTCTCGGTCAGCGCCACCTCGAGCGAGGCGAGATAGGCCTCGGCGCTGCCCTCGGCCGCCGGCGCGCGGCTGTCCAGCATCATCAGCGGCGAGCGCAGCCGCTCCTCGACCTCGTCGAGCAGGGCGCGCTGGAACTCGGCGAAGCCGTCGAAGCCGAGCTTGGCCACCAGCCGCACCACCGTCGGGTCGCTGACCCCGGCACGCCGCGCCAGCGCCGCCACGGTGCCGAGGCCCGCCGTCGGATGGTCGGCGAGCAGCGCCTCGGCCACCCGCGCCTCGGCCGGCGTCAGATCGGCCTGGCGGGCGCGCAGCAGCGTCGGGATGCGGGAGGGCGGCGGCGGCTCGGACATGGCGCCAAAGCAGCATCCGCGGCGGGCCGGCGCAAGGCCCGCCGCGGGGTGGACGAGGCGTCAGGCGCTGGCGGTGTCGAGCTCGGCGATGTCGGCGGCCGACAGCGACAGCCGCGCCGACTTGGCCAGGCTGGCCAGCTGCGGCAGGCTGGTGGCGCTGGCGATCGGCGCGGTGACGCCCTCGCGCGCGATCAGCCAGGCCAGCGCGACCTCGGCGGAGGTGGCCGCGACCCGGCCGGCCACCGCGTCCAGCGCCGCCAGGATCTTCTCGCCGCGCGGGTTGAGGTACTTCTCCATCCCCCCGCCGCGCTTGCTCTTCGAGAAGTCCGCGGCCGAGCGGTACTTGCCGGAGAGGAAGCCCGAGGCCAGGCTGTAATAGGTGATGACGCCCAGCCCCTCGCGGATGGCGAGGTCGCGCAGCGGCCCGTCGAAGCTGCCGCGGTCATAGAGGTTGTAATGCGGCTGCAGCGTCTCGTAGCGCGGCAGTTTCTTGTCGGATGCCACCTTGAGGGATTCCTCGAGCTGGGCGGCGTCGAGGTTCGAGCAGCCGATCGAGCGCACCTTGCCGGATTGCAGCAGCCCCTCATAGGCGCGCATCGTCTCCTCGTAGCCGGTGCGCGGATCGGGCCAATGCGACTGGTACAGGTCGATGACATCGGTCTGCAGCCGGCGCAGCGAATCTTCCACCGCGCGGACGATCCAGCCGGCCGAGAGGTCGCGATGCCCCTGCCCCATGTCGGAGCCGACCTTGGTCAGGATCAGCACCTGCTCGCGCTTGCCGGGATTCTGCTTCAGCCAGTTGCCGATGATGGTCTCCGACTCGCCGCCCTTGTTGCCGGGCGCCCAGGCGGAATAGACATCGGCGGTGTCGATGGCGTTGAAGCCGGCATCGACGAAGCCATCCAGCAGGTCGAAGCTGGTCTTCTCGTCGATGGTCCAGCCGAAGACATTGCCGCCGAAGACAAGCGGCGCGATGTCGAGGCCGGTGCGGCCCAGCGGTCGCTTCTGCATCAGGTCATTCCCTGGTTCGGTGCCCGCGGCGCGGGCGCTGTCGGCGGCCATCCTGCGCGCCATTTCGGCGGCTGCAAAGTCAGGGTGTCACCGATGGTAGCCGTCGTAATCGTCTTCCTCGGCCGGCTCTTCCGGCGGGCGGCGCGGGCGGCAGATCCACCACAGCAGCAGCCAGGCGACCAGCGCCGGCACGGCGAAGCCGATGGCGCGCTCCTGCCACTGGTCGAGAAAGCCGCGATCGGCCTGGGTCACGCTGAACCAGGTATTGGCCAGCACCATGGCGCCCCAGAGCAGGATGAAGACGCGCAGGGCCTGCACCGGGCTGCCCGACATCCTACCGACCAGGGCAACCACCCCGAGCAGCACGATCCCGCCCATCACCGTCAGCATGGCCCTGCCGTCACGCCTGCACACCCCGCCTGCCGCTGGCGCGCGGCCGACCATGACGCCGTCGCGGCGTGCGGGGGATGCCGGGGCGGCGCGCGAAGGCGCCGCCTCAGCGCGTCAGAGCGGCAGGCCTTTCACCGAGGCCAACGCCGTCATCACCCCGCGCAGCTCCGCCAGGCCGCGCATGCGGCCGATGGCGGGATAGCCCGGGAAGGTCGGCTTGCCAACATCGTCGAGCAATTCGTGACCGTGATCCGGGCGGAAGGGAATGCGCCAATCGGCCTGCCCTGCCTCCTTGCGGCGCTTCTGTTCCGTCAGCAGCGCCTCGACCACGGCGACCATGTCGACATCGCCGCCCAGGTGGTTGGCCTCCATGAAGGACCCGTCCGGCTCCTTCAGCACATTGCGCAGATGCACGAACTTGATGCGCGGGCCGAAGCGGCGGGCGATCGCGGCGACGTCATTGCCGACACCGGCGCCGAGCGAGCCGCTGCACAGCGTCAGCCCATTGGCCGGGCTGTCGACCATGGCCAGCAGGTCGGCGATGTCCTGCTCGTTGGAGACGATGCGCGGCAGGCCGAAAAGCGGGCGCGGCGGATCGTCGGGATGCATGCACATGGCGATGCCGACCTCCTCCGCCGTCGGGATGATCTCGTCCAGGAAGCGCTTCAGGTTGCGCTTCAGGTCGGCCGCGGTCATCTCGCCATAGTGCGCGAGGATGCCGCGCAGGCCTGGAATGTCGTAGCGGTCGAAGGCGCCGGGCAGCCCCGCCATGATCGAGTTGAGCAGCGTCTCCTTCTGCGCCGGGGTGGCGCCGTCGACCCAGGCCTTGGCGCGGGCCAGCAGCTCGGACGCCACGCCCTCGGCGGCGCCGGGGCGCTCCAGCATGAAGACGTCGAAGCCGACATATTCATGCGCGTTGAAGCGCAGCGCATTGCCGCCGCCGACCAGCGGATGCCGCAGCTCGGTGCGGGTCCAGTCCAGCACCGGCATGAAGTTGTAGCAGATCACCTTGACGCCGCAGGCGGCGAGGTTGCGCAGCGACTGTCGATAATTGTCGAAAAGCGTCGCGCAATCCGCATCGCCGCGCCGGATCTTCTCGTGCACGGGAAGGCTTTCGACCACGCTCCAGCGCAGGCCGAGTGATTCGTCGGCGGCGAGCAGCGCCTTGCGCTTCTCGATCTCGTCCACCGTCCAGACCACGCCATAGGGGATCTGGTGCAGCGAGGTGACGATGCCGCGCGCGCCGGTCTGCCGGATATGGTTCAGCTTCACCGCGTCGTCGGGGCCGAACCAGCGCCAGGTTTCTTCCATGGGTTTCTCTCCTCCTGCCCGTGCTTGTCAGATGGCGGCGGCGGCGGCGCGGGCGCCGTGCCGCAGCAGATGGCGATAGGCCGCGGTCACCGCCGCGACGAAAGCCGGCAGGCCGGCCAAGTCGTCGCCGAAGATCTTTGTCAGTCGCAGCAAGGCGGCGATGCGGGCGGCGGGATCGTCGCCGGCCGCCTGCAGCGTGGCGCGCAGCTCGGCGGCCATCGGGTCGCGCACATCGATGGCGGCGCCCGCCTCATCGACGCCGCCGGCATAGCGGGCCCAGGCGGCGATGGCCAAGGCCAAAGCCGGGATCGGCAGGCCGGCGGCCAGCCTTTCCCGCGCCGTGGCCAGCAGCCGCTGCGGCAGCTTCTGCGACCCGTCCATGGCGATCTGCCAGGTGCGATGGCGGATCGCCGGATTGGCGAAGCGCTGCAGCAGCGCGTCGGTATAGCCGGCAAGGTCCTGGCCCGGCGGCGGCGGCACCATCGGCCGCACCTCCGCCCAGAAGCGCTGCAGATAGTCGCGCAGCGCCGGGTCCTGCACCGCCTCGACGATGGTCTTGTGCCCGGCAAGATAGCCGAGATAGGCCAGCGCCGAATGCGCCCCGTTCAGCAGCCGCAGCTTCATATGCTCGAAGGGCGCGACATCCTGCGTCAGCTGCGCGCCGGCGGCTTCCCAGGCCGGACGGCCGAGCGGGCCGAACCGGTCCTCGATGACCCATTGGCGGAAGGGCTCGTGGCCGACAGGGGCTTCGTCGGCGAAGCCCGTGGCGGCGAGCGCCGCGGCATGATCGGCCTCGGCGAGCGCGGGGACGATGCGGTCGACCATGGTCGAGGGGAAGCAGACCTCGCGCGCCACCCAATCGGCGAGATCGCTGTCCTGCACCCGGCAGAAATCCTGCACCAGCCCGGCCAGCAGCGCGCCGTTATGCGGCAGGTTGTCGCAGCACAGCACGGTGAAGGGCGCGATGCCCGCCGCGCGCCGCGCCTGCAGCGCCCGCGCCAGGAAGCCCACCGCGCTGCGCGGCGCCGCCGGGTTCGCCAGGTCATGCGCGATATCGGGATGATCCAGCCGCAGCCGCCCGCTGGCCGGGTCATGGCCATAGCCCTTCTCGGTCACCGTCAGGCTGACGATGTGCGTGCCGGCATCGGCCAGCCGCGCCAGCACCGCCGCCGGATCCTCGGGCGCCACCAGCACGCCGAGCAGGCTGCCGACGATGCGCGCCCGCTCGCCCACGGGGCCGCGTTCCAGCGTGGTGTAGAGCCCGTCCTGCGGTGCCAGCCGGTCGCGCTGGTCGGGCCGCTGCAACGAGACGCCGACGATGCCCCAGTCGCCGCCCTGCCGGTTCAGCACGTCTTCGGTGTAGAGCGCGCCATGCGCGCGGAAGAAGGCGCCGAGGCCGAGATGGACGATCGCCGGGCGCAGCGCCGCGCGGTCATAGCCCGGCCGCGCCACCTCGGGCGGCGGCGGGGCGGCCGCCAGGCGGGCGGCGGAGAGACGCGGCGCGGTCATGCGGCGCGCCCGGCGGTGACGGGCATGCTGGCTTCCTCCGGCTTTCTTTCTGACATACTAGTAGTCCGAGACTCAGAGTCAAGCCTCGACGGCGCCGTGCCGGATTGGCCGCACCGGCGGGCTCGGCTAACAGGAAGGTCATCCAAGCCTCGCCGCCAGGCGTGCTCTTCGGTATAGTAGTATGCTTGCGACCCTGCCCGGTCGCCGCAACCATATGTGGGGGACTGAACGAACAATGGCGCCGCTGCAGGTCCTGGAATCCTTCAGCCGGATGGACCATTCCGGCCCGGTCGGGCTGAACATCGCGCGCTTCCTGCGCGACGCCATCATCCGCAACCAGCTGCAGCCCGGCCAGGCCCTGCCCGAGGCCGAGCTGGCGCAGATCATGGGCGTCAGCCGCCAGCCGGTGCGCGACGCGCTGATCCGCCTGTCGGAAAGCGGGCTGCTGCGCATCCTGCCGCAGCGCGGCACGCTGGTCACCCGCATCTCGGTGCGCGCGGTGGAAGGCGGGCGCTTCGTCCGCCAGGCGGTGGAGCGCGCCATCATCCGCCAGGCCGCCAGCGCGGTGACCGAGGCGGATCTTCGCGCCATGCGCCGCAACATCGACGAGCAGGAGGAAACGCTGGAGCGCGGCGACCATGCCGCCTTCCTGGCGCTGGACGACGCGCTGCACCAGGCCTTCGCCCGCTGCATGGGGCAGGAGACGGCCTGGGACGCGCTGGCCGAGGTGAAGCTGCAGATGGACCGCGTGCGCTATCTGAGCGTGCCGACGCATGCGACGCCGGGGCCGGTGCTGCTGCGCCAGCACCGCGCCATCGTCGCCGGCCTGGCCGCGCATGACCCGGATGCGGCGGAAGCCGCCATGGCCGAGCACCTGTCCGAGGTTCTCTCCTCACTGCCGCAGCTGGCGGCGCGCTTCCCGTCGCATTTCGACGCGAGCTGAGGCGCGCGGCGCGACATCGAAGGTCGCGCCGCCGGATCAGCGCCGCCATGCGAAGGCGGCAGCCCGAAAAGAATCAGAACTCGATGACCACCTTGAGGTTCTGCGCGCGGTCGCGGGCGGCGGCGAAGGCGGCGCTGGCCTGGTCCATCGGGAACTTCGCCGTCAGCAGCGGGCGGATATCGATCAGCCGCTTCTCCAGGCAGGTGACCGCATCGCCGAAGACCTCGCCGAAGCGGAAGGCGCCGCGCAGGTCGATCTCGCGCGCCATGATGCGGTTGGCCATGACCGGCGTCTCGCCGCCGGGCAGCGAGCCCACTTGCACCACGATGCCGCCGGCCCGCACCGCCATCAGCCCGGCATTCAGCCCGGCCGAGGCGCCGGAGGCCTCGAAGACCACGTCATAGCCGCCGATCGCCGCCGCCGCGTCCTGCAGCGCCGCGGTGCCCCCGGCGACGTTGAAGCTGGCATCGGCGCCCATGCCGCGCGCCGCGGCCAGCGGCGGGTCGATCATGTCGGTGATGGCCAGATGCGCTGCCCCGCCGCGGCGCGCCGCCAGCATGACCAGCTGGCCGATCGGCCCGGCGCCGGTCACCAGCACCTTCTGCCCCATCAGGTTGCCGGCGCGATGCGCGGCGTGCAGGGCGACCGACAGCGGCTCGGCCATCGCCATCTCGGCGAAGGGCAGCTCGGCGTCGACGGGGAAGCACTGGCCCTCGGCCACCGTGGTGTATTCGGCGAAACCGCCGTGCATATGAGGGAACTTGCTGGCGCTGCCCATGAAGAAGACGCGCTCGCACAGGTTCGGCCGGCCCTCGCGGCAGCGCGGGCAGCCGCCGCAGTTGCGCGCCGGATTGACGCAGACGCGCATACCGGGCGCCAGGCGCTGCACCGCCGAACCGACCTCGGCCACCTCGCCGGCGAATTCATGGCCGGGCACCAGCGGCTCGCGGATCACAAAGTCGCCGACGCGGCCATGGAAGAAATAATGCAGGTCGGAGCCGCAGATACCGCCGGCGCGGACCCTGATCCGCACCTCCTGCGGCGCCAGCGGCGGCACTTCGCGCGTTTCGATGCGCAGATCCTGGGCAGCGTGCAGGACGCAGGCTTGCATGGCTTTCCTCGCTTCATGGGCAGTCTGGACCGCGCCGGCCGGCTTGGGAAGCGCCGGGCAGGCCCCGTTGACATTCTACCATTCTAGCATGCATCTTCCGCCTCAACAGAGGAACCCCGGGCGATACCGGGGCCGGAAGGGAAATTGTCCAGCACAATCGCCGCCCGTCCCGGCCCTGCCCGCCGTTCCAGACAATGGATTGGGAGCAACGGGCGTGTGGAAAAAGCGTCGACACCTGGTGGTCTTCCTGCTTTTTTTGGCAGGCATCATCAATTACATGGATCGGAGCGCGCTATCCATTGCGGCTCCCGCGGTTTCCGCTGACCTGGGTCTGACGCCGAGCCAGATGGGGCTGATCTTCAGCAGCTTCTTCTTCGGCTATGCCATCTTCAACTTCATCGGCGGTTATCTGGCCGACCGGGCCGGGCCGCATCGGATCTTCTCCGCCTCGATGGGCGTCTGGTCGGTCTTCTGCGCGGCCACCGGCCTAGCCACCGGCTTCGTCTCGATGATGCTGATCCGCATCGGCTTCGGCGTCGGCGAGGGCCCCTTCTCGGCCACCGCCAACAAGGCGGTCAGCAACTGGTTCCCCCGGCGCGAGGCCGGCGGCGCCGTCGGCATCGCCAATGGCGGCACGCCGCTGGGCGGCGCCATCGCCGGGCCGCTGGTCGGCTTCTGCGTCGTGCAGTTTGGCTGGCGGTTTTCCTTCTTCGTCGTCGCCGCCATCGGGGTCGTCTGGCTGGTCTTCTGGATGTGGCTCGCCAGCAACGACCCGGCGACGGATCCGCGCGTCAGCGACGAGGAACGACGCGAGATCGCCGCCGACCGCCCGGCGCCGCTGGCGCAGGAGGGCGGCTCCGCTGGCGGGCTGACGCAGTATCTGCGCAACCCCGTCGTGCTGGCCACGGCCTTCGCCTTCTTCGGCTACAACTACATCCTGTTCTTCTTCCTGACCTGGTTCCCCAGCTACCTGACCATGGCGCGCGGCCTGTCGCTGCACGACATGAGCTTCGTCACCGTCATCCCCTGGCTGCTGGGCTGCATCGGCCTGATCGGCGGCGGCTTCCTGTCGGATGCCATCTACCGCCGCACCGGCGATGCGCTGTTCTCGCGCAAGATCGTGCTGAGCACATGCCTCGGCATCGCGGCTGTCGCCATCATCGTCGCCGGCTTCATGACCACGGCCACCAGCGCCGTCGCCCTGGTCGCCATCACCGTCTGCGCGCTGTACCTGACGGGCAGCATCTACTGGGCGATCGTGCAGGACACTGTGCCGGCCAACCATGTCGGCGGCGTGGGCGGCTTCATCCACGGCCTGGCCAATACCGCCGGCATCATCGGCCCTGCGGTCACCGGCTACATGGTGCAGACCACCGGCTCCTTCACCAGCGCCTTCATCCTGGCGGGTGGCATCGCGGTGCTCGGCGTCATCGCCGTGCTGATCTTCGTCCGGCCCGCCCGCGCGGCCTGACGGCTTGCATGGCGCGGCGCTTCCGGCTTCAACCGAGGGCGGAGGCCGCGCCATGCAGGAAACGCCCATCACCTTGACGCGCGACGGCGCGCAGCTCGACATCGCCCCCCTCGGCGCCGAGCCGCGACGCTGGCGCATCGGCGGCCAGGATCTTCTGTGGAACGGCGACCCGGCCTTCTGGCCCAAGGTCTCGCCGGTGCTGTTTCCGGTCGTCGGCTGGTGCCGCGGCGCGCAGATCCGCCATGACGGCCGCGCCTATCCGATGGGCGTGCATGGCTTCGCCGCACACGCTTGCTTCGACGTCACGCAGCGCAGCGAGGACAGCGTCACGCTGCGGCTGCAGGACAGCGAGGACAGCCGCGCGGCCTTCCCCTTCGCCTTCGACCTGACATTGCGCTACCGGCTGAGGCCAAACGGTTTCTCGGCCCGCTTCACCATCCGCAATCCGGGCTGCTCGCCGCTGCCCTACGCGGTCGGACTGCATCCAGGATTTTTAGCCGATCTCGACATCGCTTGCGCGCGGCTGAGTTTTTCGAAACCCGAGATTCCGTCCGTCCCCGTCATCGCGCCAGGTGGCTTGTTCTCGAACCAGCGCCGTCCGGTACCCCTGACCGGCACGGAACTTCCGGTCACGCCGGCGCTTGTTGCCCAGGAAGCCGTGTGCTTTCTCGATCTCGACAGCCGCAGCCTTCGATTCGACAATGGCGCGCGCGGCAGGATCAGCCTGCGGATGCACGACATGCCGCATCTGGCGCTGTGGTCGCCGCCCGGCGCACCGTTTCTGTGCCTCGAATCCTGGACCGGACATGGCGACCCCGTCGGCTTCACCGGCGAGATCAGCCAGAAGCCGTCGATGCGCCTGCTGCCGCCAGGTGGCGAGTCGCGACATCTGGTCAGCTTCGGCTTCCGTCCCCGCTGAGCACGCGATCTATCGCAACAGGTCCTCCAGCGCGCGGCCGAGCAGCGGCCCGGCCGCGCCGATCATGCCGCGCCCGGCGCTGAGCGGCGCATGCTGCAAAGGCGGCGGCGGCATCGCTTCCATCAGCCCCTCGGCACGGAACAGCGCCTCGAACTCGGCCCAGAATCGCGCATTGCCCATCAGCGGGCTGCTGAGGATGACACGAGCCGGGAACAGGATCCGGCACAGATTGGCCAGCGCCTGCGCCACCTCCGCCGCCGCGCGGCGCAGCGCCGGCACCGCCATCAGGTCGAGGTGGCGCAATTGCTCCAGCAGCGCATCCTCGTCATCGGCGAGTGCCGGCCAGCGCCGGCGCAGCAGCGGCAGCAGCGACCACAGCGCGGCCACCGTCTCCAGGCAGCCCTCGCCGCCGCAGCCGCAGCGCTGGCCGGCGGCGGCGGCGATGCGCCAGTGACCGATCTCGCCAAAGGGCCCGCCCGCGACACCGAAGGGCTCGCCGGCGACGGCATAAGCCATGCCGATGCCCCAGCCCCAATGCAGCAGCACGGCGCCTCCGGCATAGGCTGAAGGCTCGGCCAGGGCGCGCGCACGCAGCTCGGCATCGAGCTGGCGCACGACCTGCACCGGCCCGGCGACCGGTTCGATCGCGGCAGCGATATCGAGATGCCGCATGCGCGGCCAACGTGACGAAATCAGCCACAGCCGCCGCCCGACATCGACCACGCCGGAGATGCAGACCACGGTCCCCGCATGCGCCATGCCGCGCGGCGCCATCGCCTTCAGCCGCCCGGCCAGCGCCGCCAGGGCTGCACCCAGCGCCGCATTGTCGGCTTCGGCTGCCACCGGCAGCACCTCGCGGCCGATCTCCTGTCCGGCCAGGTCGAGCAGCACGCCGACGAAGGCGCGGCTGGCCACATGGATCACCGCGACGCCGAGCCGCCGCGCATTCAGCACCAGCCGTGCCGCCGGCCGGCCGCGGCCGAGCTTCTCGCCGGAGGCCTCCAGCACCAGGCGCCGCTGCACCAGCTCGGCGACGCAGCGCGACGCGGTGGTGGAGCGCAGCCCCAGCTGCTCCACCATCTCCGGTCGCGAGCTCAGCCGGCCACCGGCCAGCGCCGCCAGCACACGGGCGCGGTCGCGGGCAGCGGGCTCCTCGAAGCGGGCTTCGTCAGGCATGGCAAGCATCATGGGCGGCCCTTCGGCGGCACCCGGATAATTATGAACATCCATTTTCAAAATTCAATTGCAACGGATCTGATTCCCTGGCCTGATCCTATCCTGCCTTGTGAAACGCTGTCTCGATCGGAACGTCCAGCACCATGATCGATGTCCGGATATGCGCCGACGCCGCGGCGCTCGGCCAGGCCTCCGCCGAGCTCGGGGCCGCCACGCTGCGCGCCGCCCTGGCCAAGCACGGCGAGGCCTGCATCGTCGTGGCGACCGGCGCCAGCCAGTTCGCCATGCTGGCCGCGCTGACCGCCGCGCCGGGAATCGACTGGCGCCGCGTCACCGCCTTCCATCTCGATGAATATGTCGGGCTGCCGGAAAGCCACCCGGCCAGCTTCCGCGGCTATCTGCGGCAGCGCTTCCTGGCGCCGCTCGGCGATGCGCCGGCTTTCCACCCGGTGGAGGGCGATGCGCCCGACCCGGCGGCGGAAGCGCTTCGGCTGAACGCGCTGCTGCGCGGCCGGCGGGTCGATCTCTGCTTTGCCGGCATCGGCGAGAATTGCCACCTGGCCTTCAACGATCCGCCAGCCGATTTCGATACCGAAGATCCGTATATCGTGGTGACGCTGGACGAGGGCTGCCGCCGCCAGCAGCTCGGCGAGGGCTGGTTCCCGACGCTGGAGGCGGTGCCGCGCCAGGCCATCTCGATGAGCGTGCGGCAGATCCTGCGCGCCGAAAAGATTATCCTGACGACGCCGGACCAGCGCAAGGCGGCGGCCGTGCGCGACGCGCTGGAAGGGCCGGTGACGCCGCTGCACCCCGCCTCGATCCTGCAGGGGCATGCCGACACCACGATCTTCCTCGATCCCGCTTCGTCTTCGCTGCTGCAGGGCACGGGGGCCGCGTGATCTCCGCCGGGCTGGTCGACCTGCAGGTCAATGGCTTCGCCGGCGTCGACTTCAACGCCGGAACGGCGCTGACGACGACCGCGATGACGCAGGCGCTGGACGCGCTGCTGGCGACCGGCGTCACCTGCCTGCTGCCGACCATCATCACCGCCGATGAAGCGTCCTTGCGGACACGCTTCGACGCGCTGGATGAAGCGATCGAAGAAAGCCCGCTCGGCGCGCTGATGTGCCCCGGCTATCACCTCGAGGGCCCCTTCCTCAACCCGGCGCCGGGCTACGCCGGCTGTCATCCGCCCGCGGTGATGCAGCCGCCGGATTACGCGCTGGTGGAACGGCTGGAGGCCGGGCTGAAGCGCCCGATCCTGCTGATCACCATCGCCGCCGAATTGCCCGGCGCCGATTCTTTCATCCGCCGCGCCCGCGCAGCGGGGAAGCTGGTCGCCATTGGCCATAGCGCCGCCGATTTCGCGGCCGTCCAAGCCGCGGCCGAGGCGGGTGCAGTCCTGGCCACGCATCTCGGCAACGGGCTGCCGCAGGCATTGCCGAAGCTGGCCAATCCGATCTTCGCCCAGCTCGCCGAAGATCGCCTGGCGGTCAGTCTGATCGCCGACGGCATCCACCTGCCGCCGCCCGCGCTGAAAGTGCTGCTGCGCGCCGCTGGCGAGCGCGCCATCCTCGTCACCGACGCGGTCGCCGCCGCGGCCGCGCCACCCGGGCTCTATGATTTCGCCGGCATGCAGGTGGAGCGCGACGCGGCCGGCGCGGTGCGGCTGCCGGGGCAGGTCTCGCTGGCGGGGTCGGGGCTGTGCCTCGATGCCGCGCTGCGCAACCTGCTTGGCTGGGGCTTCGCCGATGCCGCCGCGGCGCTGGCCATGGCCTCCACCCGCCCCGCCGCCCTGCTGCGCCCGGCGCTGGCCGCGCGCGGCATCACGCTGCCGGGCTCGGAACTTCGCTGGGATGACGGGCTGCATCTTCGCAGCCTGCGCCTCGGCCCGATCGAACGCGCCTACCCTGCCCCACTCCCTGGAGAATGACGATGTCGCATGACCGCATTGCTCTGCCTGTGCCGCGCCGCCGGGTCATCGGCGGCCTCGCTGCCGTGGCCGCCGGCGGGCTCGCCGGCCCCGCCCGCGCCGCCTCGCCGCCGCTGCCGCAAAGCCCTGTCGCCATCACCATCATGGATGTCGGCGGCGCGCTGGCGCTGATGCAGAAGGCCTTCGAGGATTATCGCGCCGCCAATCCGCGCCTGGTCTCGCGCATCACTTTCGTCAAGGCGCCGGCGCCGGAGCTGGCCGGCAAGATCAAGGCGCAGCAGGATGCCGGCCGCGCCGATATCGACCTGGTGCTGACCGGCAGCGACGGGCTCGCCGCCGGCCTCAGCCTCGACCTCTGGCGCAAGATCCTGCCTGATTTCGACGACAAGTTCCCGAAGATCGAGGAGAATTACGAACCCGCCGCGCTGAACCTGCATCGCGCGCAGGGCGCCGGCTTCGGCGTGGTGATGAACTACTACCCCTCCGGCCCGCTGCTGGAATATGCCGCCGACCGCGTGCCGCAGGTGCCGCAGACCGCCGAGGACCTGCTTGGCTGGGCGCGCGCGCATCCCGGCCGCTTCATGTATGCGCGGCCGAGCAATTCCGGCCCGGGCCGCACCTTCATGATGGGCCTGCCCTATATCCTGGGCGACAAGGACCCGATGGACCCGGTCAATGGCTGGGACAAGACCTGGTCCTATCTGCAGGAACTGGGAAAATTCATCGACTCCTATCCGGCCGGCACGGGTGCCACGATGAAGGAGTTCGGCGAGGGCTCGCGCGACATCATCGTGACCACGACAGGCTGGGACATCAATCCGCGCGCGCTGGGCATCGTGCCGAAGGAAGCCAGGATCGCGACGATCAAGGGCTTTCACTGGGTCTCCGACGCCTTCTTCATGTGCGTGCCGAAGGGCATTCCCGATCCGCGCATGGCGGTGGTGCTGGACATGATGGCCTTCGTGCTGAAGCCGGAGATGCAGGCCTATTCCTATGACGAAGGCTATCTCTATCCCGGCCCCGCGGTGCGCAACGTCCCCGTCAGCATGGCCCCGCCGCGCAGCCAGGAGGTCATCGCCGAATTCGGCCGCCCGGAGTATGCTGATCTGATCGCCAACAATCCGATCGAGCTGCCGCTGAAGCCCGACCAGATGGTGCTGGCCTTCCGCCGCTGGGACCAGCTCGTCGGCGCGCGGCGCTGATGGGCGTGGCGACCCGCCCCGCTTTCGGCACGCTGCGGCTCGACGGGCTGCAGCGCGACTTCGGCGCGCTCAACGCGCTGAAGGGCCTCGACCTGACGATCCGCCAGGGCGAGTTCATCGCGCTGCTCGGCCCCTCGGGCTGCGGCAAGTCCACGGCCTTGAACTGCATCGCCGGGCTGCTGCCGCTGACCGGCGGCAGCATCTGGCTGGATGACCGCCGCATCGACACGCTGCGCCCGGAAGAGCGCGGCTTCGGCATGGTGTTCCAGAACTACGCGCTGTTCCCGCATCTGACGGCGCGGCGCAACATCGGCTTCGGGCTGCGCATGCGCGGCGTGGCGAAGCCGGAGCTCGACCGCCGGGTGGACGCCGCCATCGCCATGGTCCGGCTGGAATCGCAGTCGGAAAAACTGCCAGGGCAGATGTCGGGCGGCCAGCAGCAGCGCGTCGCCATCGCGCGGGCCGTCGTCGTCGAGCCGCCGCTGGTGCTGATGGACGAGCCGCTGTCCAACCTCGACGCCAAGCTGCGCATCGAGATGCGGCAGGAGATCCGCCGCATCCACAACCAGCTCGGCACCACCACCGTCTATGTCACGCATGACCAGGAGGAGGCGCTGTCGCTGGCCGACCGCATCGTCGTGCTGCGCGACGGGCGCATCCGCCAGGTTGGCGCGCCGGAGGAGCTCTACGCCCGGCCGGCGCATCTCGATGTCGCCGAGTTCATGGGCTATCGCACACGGCTCGCAGGCCGCATCCTGGCGCGCGACGGCGCATTTCTGACCGTCGATCTCGGCTTCGGCCAGCTGCAGGGCGTCGAGGCGGCGCCGATCGCCGGCGACACGGCGCTGCTGGCGCTGCGCCCCGACGACCTGCAGCCCGTCGCCGACAGCGCGCCGCATCTGCTGGCCTGCGTCGAGGCCGTCGAATTCATCGGTCGCGAATTCCATGGCGTGGCGCGCAGCGCGCAGGGCGACGCGCTGCATTTCCGCGCGACCGCGCGGCCGGCGCTCGGCGAGATGCTCTGCCTCGGCGCCGATCCGCAGCGCGTGCTGGCCTATCCGGACGCGCAGCCATGACCAGCCGCGAAAGGCTCGCGGCGCGCGGCGTCGATGGCGTCACGCTGCTGGTGCTGCCGGCGGTCGCGCTGCTGGTGCTGCTTTTCGTCTATCCCTTCCTCTACGGCCTGTTCCTATCGTTTCGGCCGAAGGACGGGTCGCTGCTGGGCAATTACGCGCGCTTCTTCGACGATCCCTTCTTCCGCGACACCATCTGGGTGACGATGCGGCTGGCGCTGCCGGTGACGCTGCTGAACCTGCTGCTGGCCCTGCCGATCGCGCTGCGCGTCCGCCACCTGCGGCGGCAGCGGCTGCTGATCACCGTGCTGGTGCTGCCGATCACGCTGGGCACCGTGCTGGTCTCGGAAGGCATGCTCAATTACTTCGGGCCGCAGGGCTGGTTCAGCCGCACGCTGATGCTGCTGGGCGTCATCAGCGCGCCGGTGAAGCTGGTGCAGAGCTACACCGGCGTCTTCCTGTCGCTGCTGATCACCGGCTTCCCCTTCACCTTCCTGCTGACGCTGTCCTATGTCACCGGCATCGATCCGGCGCTGGAGCAGGCGGGCGCCACGCTCGGCGCCGGCCCCGCGCGCCGCTTCCGCCACGTGCTGCTGCCGCTGCTGCTGCCGGGCCTGGCCATCACCTTCTGCCTGTCCTTCGTGCAGGCCTATTCGGTGCTGCCCTCGGCGGTGCTGGTGGGCGATCCCAGCCGGGCGACGCGGGTCATCTCCATCGCCGCCTACCAGGCCGCCATCGAGGAATACGACTATGCCATGGCCTCCACCGTGGCGCTGATCATGGGGGCGACGCAGCTGGCCGTGGTGGGCATGGCGCTGGGGCTGCGCGGGCTGCTCTATCGCGGCCCCGCCGGCGGCGCGAAAGGCTGAGCCGGATGCGCCGCACCCTGATTGACCGGCTCTGGTCCACCGCGCTGTGGACGCTGGTGGGCTTCTTCATCGTCAACCTGCTGGCGTTGATCGGCACCGTCGTGGTCAGCTCCTTCGCCACGCGCTGGCTGCGCAGCTGGCTGCCGGCCGACTGGACGCTGCGCTGGTATGCCGCCGCCTGGAACGAGTTCCAGCTGGGCGACGTGCTGCTGACCACCTTCCAGGTGGTGCTCGCCGTGGTCGCGCTGTCGGCGATCTTCGGCGTGCCGGCGGCCTATGCCCTGGCGCGGCGCGACTTCCCGGGCAAGCGGCTGGCGATGCTGCTGCTGCTGCTGCCCATGCTGGTGCCGCCGGTGACCTATGGCATCCCGCTGGCGACGGTGCTGTACCAGACCGGGCTGGGCGGCAGCATGGCCGGCGTGATCCTGGCCAATCTGGTGCCCAGCATCCCCTTCGTCGTGCTGGTGATGATCCCCTTCATCGAGCAGATCGACCCGCGCATCGAGGCCGCCGCCCGCGTCTTCGGCGCCGGCACGGGGCGGCTGTTCGTGCATGTGCTGCTGCCGCTGCTGGCGCCCGGCGTCATGGCGGCGCTGCTGCTGGTGCTGGTGCGCACCATCGCCATGTTCGAGCTGACCTTCCTGACCGCGGGCCCGACCAGCCAGACGCTGGTGGTGGCGCTCTACTACGCGGTCTTCGCCTCGGGCGTGCGGGCGGTGCAGTCGATCGACGCCATGGCGGTGATCTACATGGGCGTGACGCTGGTCTGGCTGCTGATCGCGCTGCGCTTCGTCAACCCGACCCAGCTGGTCGGGCGGTCGAAGCGCAGCGGCTGAAGCCGTCTCAGTCGACGATGAACAGCCTGGCGCCGGTGACCGTGGAGGAGCGGTGCGCCGGATCGCCGAAATCCGACACGGTATAGCCATGGCCGGCGGCGAAGGTGAACTTGCGGCCGTCCTTCAGCTCGGTCTGCAGCTCGCCTTCGATCACGTAGATGACATGGCCGCGGTCGCACCAATGGTCGGCCAGATAGCCGGCGGAATATTCCACCACGCGCATCCGCACGTCGCCATTGTTCAGCGTGCGCCACAGCGCCGTGCCGGTCTCGCCCTTGTGCTCGGTGGCGGGCAGCGCGTCCCAGTGGACGGAAGTGAAGGGCAAGGGCGGCAGCTTCATGGCGGGCTCCTCAAGACAGGTGGTGCCCGCCATCTGTGCCGCCGCGGGGCCAGCGTGGCAAGCCCGGGGTGATCGGGGTGGCGATTGCCCAAGCCCCAGGCAGCGCCGCCGCATGACAGGGCAGTCATGCGGCGGCGGGGTTCAGACCTTGCGCAGGTTGGTGAAGACCGGCGCGCCCTTCAGCATGCCGGTCAGATTGCGGCGATAGGCCACCGGCTGGGTGAACTGGCCGAGCTGGATGAAGGGCACGTCCTCCCAGGCCTGCAACTGGATCTCGCGGCACAGCGCCTGCTGTTCCGCCAGGTCCGCGGCGTCGAACCAGCGGTCGCGCAGCGCCTCGATCTTCGGGCTGCTGGGCCAGCCGGGGCCGGCGGCGGCGCCATTGCCGCGCAGCGCCGAATGCGTCGCCGGGTTCATCTGGTCCAGGCCGGACCAATAGGTGCAATAGGCGCTCCAGCCGCCCTGGTCGATCGGCCGGCGGATCAGGATGCGCTGCACCACCGTGCCCCAGTCGGCGGCGATGAAGTCGACATTGAAGCCCAGGCGCCGCATCAGCGCGGCGGTGACCTCGCAGACCGCCATCGTGCGGGGGACGTCGGCGCCGGCCAGGAACACCACCTTCTCGCCCTTGTAGCCGGCTTCCACCAGCTCCTGCCGCAGCGAGGCGAAATCCTGCGACCCGTTGAGCTTCTCCATCCCGGCATCGCTGGCCAGCGCCGAGGCCGGGGAGAAGATGCCGACCTTGTCGCTCCAGATCGAGCGGTCGGACCCCGCCACGGCGGTCATGCAGTCGGTCTGGCTGACCGCCTTCAGCACCACCCGCCGCACCGCCGGATTGTCGAAGGGCGGGAACAGATGGTTGAAGCGCAGCTGCCCGTTCATGCCGGACGGGTCCTTCACCTCGACGACGATGTCACGGTTGCGGCGCAGGCCGGGCAGCAGGTCGATCATCGGCTGCTCGACCCAGTCGACATCACCGGTGATCAGCGCATTGGCCGCGGTCGCCGCATCGGGGATGACGTTGAATTCCAGCCGGTCGAAATGCGCGACGCGCGGGCCGGCGGTGAAGCTGGCGACGCCATCCGGGCGGGGGACGTATTTCTCGTGCCGCGCATAGGCGACGCGGGCGCCGGGGATGCGGTCATTGGCCAGGAAGCGATAGGGGCCGCTGCCGACCACCTCGGTCACCTGCTTGAAGGCATCCGTTTCGGCCAGCCGCGCCGGCATGATGGCGGGCACCAGCGAGCTCGCCCGGCCCAGCGCCTGCGGCAACAGCGGAAACGGCTTTTTCAGGCGGAAGCGGATGGTGCGGTCGTCGGGCGCGGAGAGCTCTTCGGTGACCGCCATCAGGCTTTGGCCGAAGGCGTCGCGCTTGCCCCAGCGCTGGATGCTGGCGACGCAGTCCCGCGCCAGCACCGGCGTGTCGTCGTGGAAGACCAGGCCGGGCCGCAGGGTCAGCGTCCAGATCAACTGGTCGGCGGAGACGACATGCCCCGCCACCATCTGCGGATGCGCCTGGAAATTCTCGTCGGTGCCATAGAGCGTGTCAAAGACCGCCAGCGCATGGGTGCGCACGGTATAGGCGGTGCTGAAATGCGGGTCGACGACGGCGATATCGGCGTAAGGGACGAAACGCAGCGTGCGGGCGGCCTGCGCCCGCGCCAGCCGCGGCGCGGCGAGGGTGGTGGCCAGGGCCGGCAAGGCGATGCCGGCCTTGAGGAGATCGCGACGGTTCATGCTGCTCTCCGCTTGGGGTTGCGGAGGCGCTCGCAAGAGCCGTGCCAGCAGCAGCTTTCTTTCAGCCGCCTCAGAACCGGCGCGCGATATTCGCCGGCACCGGCGCCTTGCGGATGTCGGTCAGCAGCCGCGTCAGCACCTGGCCTGGGCCGATCTCCAAAAATTCCGGATCGGGCTCGTCGAGCAGATACTGCACCGATTCCACCCAGCGCACCGGCTGGTCGATCTGCGCGGCCAGGCGCAGCGCCACCTCGCCGTCGCGATGCGGCAGGCCCGAGGCATTGGCGATCACCGGCAGCATCAGGGGCGCGAAATCAATGCCGTCCAGGAACCCCGAGAATTCCGCCCGCACCGGCGCCATGTGGCGGGAATGGAAGGCGGTGCGGACATTCAGCGGGATGGCGCGGCCGCCCGCGGCGTCGATCGCCAGCCCCGCCGCCTCCAGCGCCGCGACCGGGCCGGCCAGCACGGTCTGCAGCGGCGCGTTCTGGTTGGCCAGGTCGACACTCGCCAGGCCAGGGTCGGCGGCCAGCAGGGATTGCAGCCGTTCCAGCGGCAGGCCCAGCGCCGCCATCATGCCGCCGCCGCTGACCGCCCCCATCAGCGCGCCGCGCTTCTGGACCAGGCGCAGGCCGGTGGCGAAGTCGAAGGCCTCGGCGGCGAAGAGGGCGGCATATTCGCCCAGGCTGTGGCCGGCCACGAAATCCGGGGCGCGGCCGCTGTCTTCCACCCGGGCCAGATGGCCGAGCGCCTCCACCGCGTAGAGGGCGGGCTGGGTGAATTCGGTGCGGCCGAGACGGGCTTCGGCATCCTCGAGGCAGAGCGCGGCGAGGTCATAGCCGAGGATGTCCGAGGCCTCGGCGACCAGCCGCGGGAAACGCGGGAAAAGGTCGCGCCCCATGCCGCGCTGCTGCGACCCCTGGCCGGGGAAGAGGTGGATCAAGGTCGTCACCGGAAACGCTCCTCGACGAGGGCCATGCTGCGCAGGTCATGGCCGAACTGGTTGATCGCCGGCAGCGCCAGGGTCTGCGCCCCCAGCACCTGGCGGGCGAAGGCGGCCAGCGTGCCGGTGGGCCCGGCCTCGACGAAGCGCAGCGGACGGCCCTCGGCGGCCAGCGCGCGGATCGCCGCCTCGAAGCGGATCGGGCCGCGCGCCACCTGCCAGAGATGCGCCGCATCCAACACCGCCAGCGGCGCCGCGGTGGCGCAGGAGAACAGCGGAAAGGCCGGCCGGCGGAAATGCCGTCGCGCCGCCGCCGCCGTGACGGCGGCCTCGGCCGGGTCGAGCAGCGAGGCATGGAAGCCATAGCGCACCGGCAGCGCCGCGATGACCAGGCCTTCGGCTTCCAACGCCGCCATCAACGGGGCCAGCCCCGCCCGCGGCAGGGTCAGCACGCAATGCTGCGGGCTGTTGATCGCGGCGAGTTCCGCGCGCGCGGCGGCCACGCCAGGCAGCGCCATGACCCGCGCCGCCGGGGCCAGGACCGCCAGCATGGCGGCCGGCGCCAGCAGCGCCTCGAAGCTGCGGGCATTCTCGAAGACCAGGGAAAAGGCCTCTTCCAGGGTCAGGACGCCGGCGACGGTGGCGGCGATGGTCTCGCCCAGGCTGTAGCCCAGCAGCAGATCCGGGCGGATGCCGCGGGCGAAGAGGCTCTGCGCCAGGCTCCAGCCGATGGCCAGCAGGGCCGGCGCGCTTTCGATCTGGCGGTCGAAGCCGGCGCTCTCGGCCATCGGGCGGCCATAGATGATCTGGCTCAGGCTGCGGCCCTCGACCGGGCCGGCGGCCTGGTCGCAGCGGGCCAGGCTGGCGCGGAAGACGGCGTCGCTGGCCTGGAGCTCGCGGCCCATCTGGTAGTATTGCGACCCCTGGCCGGCGAAGAGCATGACGGTGCGGACCGCAGCTTGCGGATTTGCCGTCTCGCCCGCCGCCATGATAGTCGCCCCCATGCTCGCCACCCCGCTGCGTGCCGCCACGCCGAGGCTATCGGAAAGCCGCGCCCCCCAAAAGGGCCTGCGCCCATGCTGAGCCGCGGCGCCGTCCGGCTGGGCTGGCTGCGCCCCGATATCGCCGATGCCGCGACCCTGGCGGGCTGGCACGGGCTGCTGGCGCCGGAGGAGCAGGCCCGCGCCGCGCGCTTCCATTTCGACTCCGACCGCCGCGCCTACACGGCCGCCCATGCGCTGAAGCGGCAGATGCTGGCCGAGCATGGCGGGTTGCCGCCCGAGGCCTGGCGCTTCACCACCGGCGCCGCCGGCAAGCCGGAGGTCGATCCGGCGCTGGGCCGTTCCTGGCTGCGCTTCTCGATCTCGCATTGCCGCAGCCTGGTGGCCTGCGCGGTGGCGGCGACCGACGATGTCGGGCTGGATGTCGAGGCGATGGCGCGCCCGGCGCTGACCCCGGGCCTGGCCGACCGTTTCTTCGCCCCCAAGGAAGCCGCGATGCTGCGCGCCCTGCCGGAGGCCGAACAAGCCTCGGCCTTCCTGCAGATCTGGACGCTGAAAGAAAGCTTCGTGAAGGCGACCGGGCATGGCATCGGGCTGGGGCTGGAGCGCTTCGCCTTCGCCCTCGACCCGCCGCGGCTGCTTTTCGCGCCGCCCGAGACCGGGGCCCTGGCCGAGTGGCGCATCGCGCAATGGCAGCCGCTGCCGGGGCATTGGCTGGCGCTGGCGTTGCGCCGGCTCTAGCCTCGGGGCCGCATTCGGCAGGAGACGGGCATGACCACCCTCACCCTCGGCATCGAGGCGCAGCCCGACCAGGCCGAGCTGGTGGCCACCACCATCGAGCAGGCGGCGCTGACCGGCCATGGGACCGGCCAGGGCCTGGATGCCGCCGGCGCCCGCGCCTTGGCCCGGGCGGCGGAGGAGACCTTCGCCCATGTCATCGCCCGCGCCCCCGGCGCCCGGGTCGACTTTTCCCTGAAGCGCCTGCCGCATGCGGCGCGGCTGGACATCGCCTTCGCCGAGCCCGGCTTCGACCCCGCCGCCTTCAACCTGACGCATGGGCTGGACCTCGAGGGCGGCGAGCTCGAGGACCTGGCGCTGCTGATCGCCTCGCGCTCGGTCGACCGCTTCGACCTGACGCTGGAGCCTGGCGAGCCGGTGCGGATCCGGCTGGAGAAGGACCGCCTCTTCCCTGCCCTGCCGCCGCTGGCGCCGGTCCCCGCCCCGCCCGAGCCCGGCACGCCGCTGGCCATCCGCCCTGGCAGCCCCGCCGAGCTGCGCCACCTGGCCCGGCTGCTGGCGGCGCTGCACCCGCAGGCCGCGCTGCCGCCGCTGGCCCGCGCCCCCGACCGCCTGGCCGAGATGGCCGCGGCCTTCGCCGCCGCCGGCATCCTGGCGCTGGCCCCCGACGGGCGGCTGGCCGGCGGGCTGCTGTGGCAGGAGGGCGAGGGCCGCATCGCCGAGTTCCACGGCCCCTGGGTCTTCTCCGGCGGCGCCGCGGTGGCCGAGCGGCTGGTCGAGGGGTTCCTGGGCGAGTTGGCGCGCAGCCGCCGCACCACCGGCGTCTTCGGCATGGACAGCGCCACCCTGCCCGAGGGCTGGTTCGAGCCGCTCGGTGGGCTGCTGGCCGGGCCCGGCGCGGTGTTCCGCAGCCTGGAGGAGGACACCGGCGCCATCGCCTGGGCCGACCCGTCGCTGCGCGGCTTCCTGGAGCAGGCCTATGACCGGCTGGCGCTCGCCCGCGAGATCCGCGACGCGCCGCCGCCGCCGGCCAGCGCCTCGGTGCTGGCGGCGGGCTTCGACCGCGCCGCCGGCCGGGCGGTGCTGCGGCCGGTGCTGGCGGGCGCCGATGCCGCGGCCAATGTGGCGGCGCATGTGGCGATGCTGGCGGGCGACGGCATCGCCCGGCTGACGGCGACGCTCGATCTCGGGCGGCCGGCGGATGCCAGCTTCATCCCGGCGCTGCTCGGCGCCGGCTTCGTGGCGCGCTATGTCGTGCCCGCGGCGCTGCGCGGCGATGCGCTGGTGCTGCAGCACCCGCTGGACAGCCCATGATCGGGTCGGCGCCCCCCTCGCTGACGCGGCTGGTGCCGGAGCATGTGCGGCGCTTCACCGCCTATGTGCCCAGCCCGCCGGACGAGGAGCTGAAGCGGCTCTACCGCATCGACCACCTGCACCGGCTGAACAACAACGAGAACCCGCTGGGCCCGCCGCCCGCCGCCGTCGCCGCGCTGGCGGCGATGACGCCGGCGCAGCACGCGCTCTACCCCAGCGGCGACGGTTTTTTCCTGCGGCGGCGGCTGGCGGCGCTGCATGGGGTGGAGCCTGAGCAGATCCTGATCGGCAATGGCGCCAACGAGGTGATCGCCTTCGTGCTGAAGGCCTTCTGCCAGCCGGGCGACGCCATCGTCACCGCCGACCGCACCTTCGCCGTCTATGAATGGGTCGCCGAATTCTCCGGCATCGAGGCGCGGCTGGTGCCGCTGCGCGACCATGCATTCGACGACGCGGCCATGCTGGCCGCCGCCCGCGCCGACGACCGCACCAAGATTCTTTTTCTGTGCAATCCGAACAATCCAACGGGGTCGTGGTGGGATGGCGACCGGCTGGGGCGGTTCCTGGACGCCGTGGGCGGGCGGCAGGTGGTGGTGGTCGACGAGGCCTATGCCGAATTCGTCGACGACCCGGCCTTCCCGGATGCGGTGGCGCTGATGCGGCGGCATCCGAACCTGGTGGTGTTCCGCACCTTCTCGAAGATGTGGGGGCTGGCCGGGCTGCGCATCGGCTACATGATCGGCACGCCGGAGATGACCGACATCGTCCGCCGCACCGCCGTGGTCTATTCGGTCGGCGGCGCCGCGCAGATCGCAGCGCTGGCGGCGGCCGGCGACCAGGCGCATCGGACGGCGACCAACGCGCTGATGGAGGAGGCGCGCCGGCATGTTTCGGCCGAGATGCGCGGCCTCGGCCTGCCGGTGCTGGGAAGGGCCGGCAATTTTTTGATGCTGCGGCTGCCGATGAGCGACACCATCGCGCATCGCCGGCTGCTGGCGCAGGGGGTGATGGTCCGCGCCATGACCGGCTTCCGCTACCCCAACCATATCCGGCTGAGCCTGTCGCATCCGGCGGCGATGGAGGCCTTCTGCCGGGCGATGCATGGCCTCGTGCGGCGTTAGGGTATCTTTTGGGCGATGGCGGCCTGCAGGGCGTAGACATCGACCTTGGCGTTGAAGGTGCGCTGGATGGGCTCGGCGGCGCCGCTGACCCAGAGTTTCAGCTCGGCGTCGAGGTCGAGATGCCCGGCGCTTTCCACCGAGAAGCGGGTGATGCTGCGATAGGGGATCGACAGATACTCGGTCTTGCGCCCGGTCAGGCCTTGCTTGTCGACCAGGATGATGCGGCGGCTGGTGAGCAGGATGACGTCGCGCACCAGCTTGTAGGCTTGCTCGATGGCTTCGCCCGGCCCGAGCAGCCGCCCGAATTCGGTGGCAGCCTGATCCCGGTCGTATTCACCCGCATTGCCCAGCAGTCCCGAGAAGAAAGCCATTGTCGTCGCCTTTTTCGTGAAGCTGCGGAGGGCGCCATCGGCGCCCGAGAACCGGCAGAAAAATAAGCCTTAAATCTCGCTAGGCGGCTTTTTCTTCCCCCATGGCTTCCGGCGTCTCCACCAGCTTATGCCGTTCGCGTTTCGACAGCATCAGGTAGCAGGCTGGCACCAGCAGCAGCGAGACGACGAGCCCGAGCCCCATCCCACCCACCATCACCGCGCCAAGGTCCTCGCGCGACCGCGCCCCGGGCCCGACGGTCAGCAGCAGCGGCAGGGCGCCGAGCATGGTGGCCACGGTCGTCATCAGGATCGGCCGCAGGCGGGTGGCGGCGGCTTCGACCACCGCTTCCTCGATCGTCCGGCCTTCGTCGCGCAGCTGGTTGGCGAATTCGGTGATCAGGATGCCGTTCTTGGCGACCAGGCCGACCAGCGTCACCAGCCCGATGAAGCTGTAGGCGTTGAGCGAGCCGCCCACCGTCATCAGCCCGAGCCCGGCACCGACGATGGCCACGGGCACCACCGACAGCACGATCACCGGGTCGCGGAAGCTTTCGAACTGGGCCGAGAGCACCAGGTAGATGAAGACCAGGGCCAGGGCCATGACCAGCAGCACGGTGGCGTCGGCCTGCTTCAGCGCCCGCGACGGCCCGTCGAAGTCGAGCTGGGTGCCGGGGGGCAGGATGCGGGTGGCCTCGGCCTCGAGGTCGGCCAGCAGCGGCCCGAGCGAGCCGCCCGGCGCGATCGAGGCGCTGATGCGGGCCGAGCGCAGCTGCTGGAAGCGCGGCAGGGCGCTGGCGCCCACCGTCTCGCGCGGGCGGGCCACCTGGGCCAGCGGCACCAGGCTGTCATCGGCGGCGCGGACATAGATGTTGCCCAGGATGTCGGCGTCGCGGCGCAGCGCCTCCTCGACCTGCAGCATGACCTTGTACTGCTCGCCGCCATAGCCGAGGAAGCCGGCCTGCTGGCCACCGAGGAAGACGTTGATCGACTGGCCGATGCGGGCGATGTCGATGCCCAGCGAGGCGGCCAGCGGCCGGTCCATCGCCACGTCGATGCGCCGGGTGTTGAGGTCGAGGTCGACGGTCGGCGCCACCAGCCCGGGATGGGCGCGGGCATAGGCGGCCAGCGGCTCCATCGCGCGGGCCAGGTCCTCGTAGCTGCCGGTGGACTTCACCACCACCTGCACCGGGGGCACGCTGCCGCCGGCCAGCGGGTTGGGGTCGAGGATGTTGAAGCGGCCGCCGGCGATCAGCGTCAGGTCGGGCAGGATGCGGGCGCCGATGGCCTGGGCCGTGGCCTCACGCTCCGCCCAGGGGCGCAGCAACAGGAGCGCGATGGCCTCGTTCGGCGCGGTCAGGCCGTTCATGATCATGCTGCCGCGGCGCTCGGGCACGGTCTCGAAGACGCCCTGCACCCGGGCGGCGAGGCGGGCCATGTAGTCGTTGGTGGCGTCCTGGGGGGCGGTGTACTTGACCATCAGGTAGCCGGCATCGTCGGCGGGGGCGAACTCGCCGGGCAGCCGGGTCATGGCGCCGATGCCGAGGACGAAGCCGCCGAAGGCCAGGATGACCAGCAGCCAGCGCCAGCGGATCAGCCGCCGCAGCAGCCGGGCATAGAGGCCCGAGGTGTGGGCGAAGCCGCGGTCCAGCCGCTGCGCCCAGCCGCCCGGCCGCTTGGCGCGCAGCAGGCGGGAGCACATCATCGGCGACAGCGTGCGGGAGACGAAGCCCGACAGCAGCACGCCGGCGGCCAAAGTGAAGGCGAATTCGCGGAACAGGCTGCCCAGCATGCCGGGGACGAGCCCGATCGGCAGGTAGACGGCGGCGAGCGTCAGCGTGGTGGCGACGATGGCGAAGCCGATCTCGCGCGAGCCGATGAAGGCGGCCGAGACGGCGTCGCGGCCTTCGTCGATATGGCGCTGGACATTCTCGACATCGACGATGGCGTCGTCGACCACCAGGCCGATGGAGAGCACCATCGAGAGCAGGGTGAAGGTGTTGATGCTGTAGCCCATGACATACATGAAGCCGAGCATGCCGATCAGCGACAGCGGGATGGTCACCAACACGATGAAGGAGGAGCGCAGCGAGCCCAGGAACAGCAGGATCACCAGGGTGACCAGCACGACCGCGACCAGGATGGTCTCGGCGACCTCGGCCACCGCGATGCGGATGGTCTGCGAGCTGTCGAAGACGACATCGACCTCCATCCCCGCCGGCACCAGCCGGCGCAGCGCCGGCAGCAGCGCCTCGGTGGCGCGCGCCACCTCCAGCGGGTTGGCCGAGGATTGCGGCAGCACGCCGACGGCCAGCGCGGTGCGGCCGTCGATCCAGATCGAGTTGTTCTCGCTCTCCGGCCCGACCTCGACGCGGGCGACGTCGCGCAGCCGCACCAGGGCATTGGCGCCGCCGCGGCGGACCACCACCTCCTCGAACTGCTCCGGCCGCACCAGGGAGGTGTCGGCATAGACCAGGCTGCGGCGGCCATCCTGCTCCAGCGTGCCGGAGGGGACGGCCAGGTTCTGCGCCAGGATGGCGTCGTTGACGTCGGAGGCGGTGACGCCATGCGCCGCGAGAAGGTAGGGGTCGAGCCAGACCCGGATGGCATAGCGCCGCTCGCCCAGCACCTGGACGGCCGCGACCCCGTCGACCGAGGCCAGCGCCGGGCGCACCACGCGGCCGACCACCTCGGTGATCTCGGTGGCGCTGCGGTTCGGGTCGGTCAGCGACAGGTAGATCACCGGCACGGCGTCGAGGCTGAGCTGGGCGACGGTGGGCGACAGCGCCTCCCGCGGCAGCACGGCGCGCAAGGTGCCGACCTTGTCGCGCACCTGGGTCACCGCATCGAGCGGGTTGGTGCCGACCTTGAAGCCGATCTGGATCTCGCTCAGCCCCTCGCGGCTGGTGGAGACCACGGTGTCGATGCCGCCGATCGCCGCCACCGCCTGCTCGATCGGCGCGGTGATGGTGCGCTCCACCAGGTCCGGCGTGGCCCCGGCATAGACAGTGGCGATGGAGACATAGGGCAGGTCGAAGCGCGGCAGCTCGCGGATCGGCAGGCGCGACAGGCCGAGCAGCCCGATCAGCGCGATCACCAGGTTGACGACGATGGTGAAGACCGGCCGCCGGATGAAAAGGTCGGAGACGGACTTCACTTGGTCGTCCCGGGCGCGGCGGCGGGCGTGGCGGGCGTCGTGATGGTGACGCGGCGGCCCTCGTCCAGATTGAACTGGCCGATGGTCACCACCTCGTCGCCCTCGGCCAGGCCGTCGAGGATCTCCACCCGGTCGGCCATCTGCACGCCGATGGTCACCGGCACGCGGCGCGCCCGGCCGTCGACGATGCGGAAGACCGAGGCGCCGGTCAGGGTGTATTGCACCGCGGCCGGCGGCAGGATGATGGCGGCCGGGCGCTGGGCGATCACCAGCCGGACACGGCCGAACAGGCCGGAGGTCAGCAGGCGGGCCGTGTTGTCGATCTCGCCGCGCAGCTGGATGTTGCGCTCGTTCAGGTCGGGGCGGGTGTCGATCAGCACGATCCGCCCCTCGAACTGGCGGCCGGGCACGGCGTCGACCGACAGCTGGAAGGTCTGGCCGATGGCCACCGACGGCAGGAAACGCTCCGGCAGGCGGAAGTCGAGCCGCAGCACGGTGCGGTCCTCCAGCCAGAGCAGCGTCTTGCCGGCCGGGGCATATTCGCCGATGCCGAAGAACTTCTGGCCGGCGACGCCGCGGAAGGGCGCGCGCAGGGTCAGCTGGTCGAGCGTGGTGCGGCGCACGGCGAGCTCGCTCTGCGCCTGGTCCAGCGAGGCCTGGTCGTCATCCTGCGCCTGGCGCGAGCGGACGCCGGCCACCGACAGCTGCTGCCCGCGGGAGAAGCGGACCTGGGCGATCGCCAGCTGGCCGGTGGCGGCGTCGAGCTGCGCCTGGGCGATGCGCTTGTCGAATTCGACCAGGGCCACGCCGGCGGCGACCTCGGTGCCCTCGATGAAGGTGGAGGCGACGATGCTGCCGCCGGTCAGCGAGGCGACCGGCACGCTCTGCCGCGCCCGCAGCGTGCCGATGGCGCTCAGCGCGGTCTCCACCGGGCCGCGCCGCACCCGCGTGGTCTCGACCGCCGCCGGGGCCTGCTCGGCGCGGTCGGCGACCTGCGGCGTCACCGGCGGCGGCGCCGTGCCCGTGGGGGCGGCCAGACGGCCCAGCCAGGGCAGTTGGAAAAAATGGCCGATGGCGATGCCGCCGGCCAGGCAGAGGATCAGGGCCAGCAGCCCCGGCAGACGGCGTGTCGACATGGGCCCCGGCGGATCAATCCGAATGCGCCGGACGCTACAGAGGGCTTTCCCCCCGCGCAACGTCTTCGTGCAACCGGTGGGGCGCGACGGCACCGGTCCGCAACCATCGCGGGTGCTGGCGCGGCGCCGGAAGCTCTGCCATGGTCGCCGCGGCCAGGATGGCCAGGACGCGTCGCGCGGCGCGGTCCGGCAGATGCATGGGGTGCAAATGGCAGCCTCGGAGGCGACCTGGCCAGGGGAACTCCCCGCAGGCCTCGGCGATGCGGGCCATCCCCCGCGGGCCGAGCTGCACCTGCATCTGGAAGGCGCGGTCGGCCTGGCCACGCTGAACCGGCTGGGCGCGCGGCACGGCCTGCCGAAGCTGGCCGAATCCGACCTGCGCATCGCCTGCTGGGCCGACAGCCAGCGCGCCTTCGAGCATGTGCTGGCCCGCCTGCGCACCGGCCAGGACTGGTTCGACGCGACGCTGGCGCTGTTCGACCGCTTGGCGGCCGAGGACATCGCCTATGCCGAGGCCTCGATCATGCCGGTGGTGCATGCCGAGCTCGGCCTGCCCTTCGCCGCGCTCTGGCCCGGGCTGCGCGACGCCCTGGCGCAGGGCGAGGCCGCCACCGGCCGCCGGCTGCGGCTGCTCTTCGCGGTGCCGCGCAATGCCGGCGCGGCGGCGGGCTTCGCCACGCTGGACTGCGTGCAGGCGGCGAACCACCCGGCGGTGGTCGGCATCGACCTGGCCGGCGAGGAACGCGCCGACACCATTCTTCCCTTCGCCCCGGTCTTCGCCGAGGCGCGGCGGCTCGGGCTGAAGACCGCCGCCCATGCCGGCGAATTCGGCGGGCCGGAGCGGGTCGCGCAGACGCTGGCGGCGCTGGCGCCGGACCGGCTGCATCACGGCATCGCCGCCGCGGCCGATCCTGGGCTGCTGCGGCAGATCGCCGCGGCCGGCATCGGCGTCGATGTGTCGCCGCGCTCCAACCTGGCCTTCGGCGCGGTCGGCAGCCTGGCCGCGGTGCCGGTCGCCGCGATGGTGGCGGCCGGGATCCGCGTCAGCCTGTCGACCGACGACCCGGCGCTGGTCGGCAACACCCTGCCCGGCGAGATTCTGCTGCTCGGCGACACCTACGGCCTCGACGCCACCGCCGCCCGCGCGGTCGAGGAGAACGCCTGGAGAAACGCCTTTGGCGCGGGGGGCGCGGCGCCGTGATGGATGGCAGCCGGATGCAGCCAGCGCCGGAAGGGGCCGCCGCCATCATCGGCATGGCCTGCCGCCTGCCCGGCGCCGCCGACCGCGCCGCCTTCCGCGACCTGCTCCTCGCCGGCCGCAGCGCCGTCACCGAAATCCCCGCCGGGCGCTGGGACTGGCGCCGCCACCATGGCGACCGCGGCCCGGACGGCGGGGCCGCGCTGGAGGATTTCGCCAGCCACAGCCGCTGGGGCGGCTTTCTGGACGGGCCGGTCGACGCCTTCGACCACCTCTATTTCAGCCTGTCGCCGAAGGAGGCGCGGCTGATGGACCCGCAGCAGCGCCTGCTGCTGCAGACCGTGGTGCATGCGCTGGAGGATGCCGGCCTCGCCGCCGCGCCGCAGCCCCGCACCGCCTTCTATGCCGGCGTCATGGCCCAGGACTTTTCCCGCAGCCTGGGCGCGGGGGGCGTCGCGCCGGACGGGCAGTCGAGCCTGGGCAGCAGCGCGGCGCTGCTGGCCAACCGGGTGTCGCACCAGCTGGGCTTCGGCGGCGAGAGCGTCACGCTGGATGCCGCCTGCGCCTCCGGGCTGGTGGCGCTGCACCAGGCGCGGCGGGCGCTGGCGGCGGGGGAATGCGACGTCGCCGTGGTCGGCGCCGTGTCGCTGCTGCTGACACCCTGGCGGCATATCGGCTTCTCCCAGGCGCGAATGCTCAGCCCGCGCGGCCGCTGCGCCACCTTCGACGCCGAGGCCGATGGCTATGTCCCCGGCGAGGGCGTCGTCGTGCTGGTGCTGAAGCGCCTGGAGGAGGCCGGCGCTGGCCGCGTCCAGGCGGTGCTGCGCGGCAGCGCCACCGGTCATGTCGGCGGCGGGCGCAGCGTCACCGCCCCCTCGGTCGCGGCGCAGCGCCGGCTGGTCGAGGCGGCGGCGGCCAGCGCCGGGGTCAGCCTGGCCAGCCTGTCCTATGTCGAGGCGCATGGCACCGGCACCGCGCTCGGCGACCCGATCGAGGTCGAGGCGCTGCGCCAGGCCTTTGCCCATGTCGGCGCGCCGGAGGGCGGCTGCGGCATCGGCTCGGCCAAGACCAATATCGGCCATCTGGAGCCGGTCGCCGGGCTGGTCGGCGTGGCCAAGATCCTGCTGATGCTGGAGGCGCGGCAGCTGGCGCCGACGCTGAACCTCGCCACCGTCAATCCGCTGATCGATTTCGCCCAGGGGCCCTTCCGGCCGGTGCTGGCGACCACGCCCTGGGAAGCACCGCCGGGCACGCCGCGGCGCGCCGGCGTCAGCGCCTTCGGCTTCGGCGGCGCCATGGCCCATGCCATCCTGGAAGCGCCGCCCGCCGCCGCCGCGCCCGACCTGCCGCCGGCGGCGCCGCTGCTGCTCTCGGCGCAGAGCCGCGCCGCCTTCGACGTGCTGTGGCACAGCTGGCGCGCGGCCGCTGGTGGTGACGCGCTGCCGCAGCTGCCGCTGGTCGCCGCCACCCTGGCCCAGGGCCGCGCGCCGCTGCGCTGGCGCCAGGCGCTGCCGGCCGGCGACCTCGCCACGCTGCGGGCCGCGCTGGCCGCTGGCCCGGCGCCCCAGGCGGTGGCCACCCTGCCCCGCTTCGTGCTGCGCCTCGGCGCCGAGGGCCATGCGGGCGACACCATCGCGGCGGTGGCCGGCGCCCTGCTCGAGGCCATCGCGCCGCTGCGGCCGCTGCGCATCGAGGCCCGCGCCGCCGCCCTGCCGCTGGCCACCCGGCTGGCCGGTCGCGAGACCGGGGTGCTGGCGCTGGACAGCGGCCAATGGCACCCGCCGCCGCGCATTTCCGCCGACTACCTGGCCGGGCTGCGCGCCGCGCTGGTCGAGGCCGACACCGCCGAGGCCGGGGCGCTGCTGTCGCGCGCCAAAAACCTGGCGGCGAGCAACCTGACCTTCCAGGCCTATCTGGCCGCCTGGCGCCAGGCGGGGGCCGCGCCTGAGCTCGACGCCGCCCCCGGCACGGAAGGCCGCCGGCTGGCGCTGCTGGCCGCCATCGTCGCGCTGCGCCGGCTGCACCAGAAATGGCAATTGCCGGAGCGGCATGCCGCTCTCGGCGCTGGCTGGTTCGAGGCCGCCAGCCTGGTCGCCACCGGCCTGCTGCCGGAAGCCGCCGCGCTGGAC
This sequence comes from Roseomonas sp. 18066, assembly GCF_902706185.1. Taxonomy (GTDB): domain Bacteria; phylum Pseudomonadota; class Alphaproteobacteria; order Acetobacterales; family Acetobacteraceae; genus Pseudoroseomonas. The sequence continues at coordinate 49,114 of NZ_CACSJM010000008.1, forward strand.
TGGCTGGCCGGCGACGACCTGCCCGCCTTGGCCGCCGCCGCCGAGGCCCGCCGCGGCCCCGGGGACCCGATCCTGCCGCGGCTGCAGGCGACCGCCCCGCCGCCCGAAACCCCCGCCGCGCCGCTGCCGGCCGCCGCGCTGACCCTGGTGCTGGGTGGCCCGGCGGGGCCCGGCGAGCTCGGCCTGGACCCGGCCGACCCGGCCGCCAGCCTGCTGGCGATGCTGGGCGCGCTGTGGCAGGCCGGGGCGGCGGTGGATTGGCGGCTGCTGCCCCCGGTGCCGGCGCCGCCCGGCCTGCCCGCCTATCCTTTCGAGCCGCATCGCCACCGCCTGGCCCTGCCGCCGCTGCCCGCCGCGCGCGGCACGCTGCCGCTGGCCGCCGGGCATGTCATCGGCGGCCGCCCGCTGCTGCCCGCCGCCGCCATGGCCCGCCGCCTGGCCGAGCTGTCGCCGAAGGGCCTGGCCGCGCTGGAATTCCGCCGCCCCGTGGCCCCCGAGGCCGCTTTGGCGCTGCGCTGCGACCGCCGGGACACCAGCCTGGCGCTGCGCGACGCGGAGGACGAGATCCTGGCCCTGGCCGAGCCCGGCGCCGCCCCGCCTGCCTGCGCGCCCTTCGCCGCCGAGGCGCCGGTCTTCGACGCCGCCGCCGGCTATGCCGCCCTGGCCCGGCTCGGCCATGCCTATGGCCCGGCGCTGCAGGTTGTCACCGGCCTTCGGCAGGGCCCCGGCGGCTGGATCGCAACCCTCGCCACCGACCAGCCGGAAGCGGCGCTGGATGGCGGGCTGCAGGCCTGCCTGCTGGCCGCCCTCGCTGCCGGGCTGGCGAGCGGCGCCCGGCCGCTGCTGCCCGCCGCCGCCGACCGGCTGTGGCTGCGCGATCCCGGCGCCGGGCGCTGCGGCCCGCATCTGACCGCGCTGGTGCCGCGCGCAAGCCTGCGCGCCGGGCCGCGCGGCTTTTCCGCCGATGTGACCCTCCTCGACGCCGAGGGCGCGCCCTGGGCGGTCGCCGAGGGGCTGCGCTTCCTGCCCGAGGCCGCGGCGCCGGCCGCCACCGCCCTGCCGCTGCGCCGCCTGGCCTGGCAGGGCGCCGCCCTGGCGCCGCCGCCGGCCCCGGGCGCCCTGGTGCTGGGTGGCGGCGACCAAGGCCGGGCGCTGGCCGCGCTGCTGCCCGGCGGCCGCCACCTCGATGCGCTGCCTGCCCTGCTGCCCGAGGCCGCCGACCTGTTCTGGCTCGGCGCGCTGGCGCAGCCGGCGACGCCCGAGGCGGCGGAGCATTTCGTCGCCAATGTCGTGCGGCCGCTGCTCGGGCTGCTGCGCCGGCTGACCGCGGAGGATGCCGCGCCCTGCCGGCTGCGGCTGATCACCGCCGGCCGCCATGCCGTGCTGCCCGGCGAGACGGTGGCGCAGCCTTTGGCCGCCATGCTCGCCGCCCTGGGCAAGGTCGCGCAGCAGGAGGCGGCGGGCCGGCTGCGGGTCATCGCCCTCGACCTGCCGGAACACCCTGGCGCGGCCGATCTCGCCGCCCTGGCCTGCGCCCCGGCCGAAGACCCGCTGGGCGAGGCCGCGCTGCGCGCCGGCGGCTGCTTCCTGCCGCGCCTGGTCGCCGCCGAGGCGCCGGCCGCGGAGCCGCCGGCCGGCTTGCAGGCGATCGCCGGTGGCGCCGGCGGCCTCGGCCGGCTGCTGGCGCTGCGGCTGGCGACCGAGCACCAGACGCCGATGCTGCTGCTCGGCCGCCGCGCCGCCCCCCCGGGCATCGAGGATTTTCTCCAAGACCTCCGCCGCGCCGGGGCGCCGCAGGCGGCCTATCTGGCGGTGGACATCGCCGATGCAGCGGCGCTGCGCGACGGGCTGGCCCGGTTCCGCCACTGGGGGCCGGTGCGCGGCGTCATCCAGGCGGCGATGCAGCTGGCCGACCAGCGGATCGTCGACCTCGCCGAGGACAGCTTCGACCGCGCCTTGGCGCCGAAGCTGGCCGGCACCCTGGCGCTGTTCGCCGCCACCCGCGCCGATGCGCCGCGCTTCCAGGTCTTCGCCTCGGCGCTGACACTGCGCGGCAATGCCGGCCAGGCCGGCTATCTCGCCGGCTGCGCCGCCCAGGAAGCTTTTTGCGAATGGGCCACGGCGCAGGGGTTGCCAGCCCAGGCGGTGCAATGGGGGCTGTGGGGCGATGCCGGGCGGGTGGCGCAGCCGGGGCGCCAGGCGCGCATCACCCGCGCCACCGGCCTGCTGCCCTTCGCCGCGCAGGAAGGGCTGCAGGCCTGGGCGCGGCTGCCGGCGACGCCGCGCCTGGTGGCGGCGGCCTTCGATGCCGGCTGGGACGCGGCCCTGGCCGAGGGCGATGACCGCTGGACCAGCCTGGCCGCCGGATTGGCCGCGACCGACGACGGTGACGACCCGCTGGAGGCCTGGGCCGACCGCCATGCCGCCCAGGCGCTGGGCCAGGTCTTTGCCAATGCCGGGCTGCTGCCCGCCTCGGAGGGCGAGCGAACGGAAGAATGGCTCGGCCGCATCGCCTTGCCGCTGCCCAGCCTGGCGGCGCCGCTGGCCGCCCTGCCGGCGCTGCTGCTGCGCCAGGGCGTGCTGGCGCGCGATGCCGCCGGGCGGCTGCGCCCGGGTGACGGGGCGGCCGCGCCCATCCCCCCGGCGGCGCACGACTGGGCGGCGGCGGCGGCGCCCTGCCTGGCCGCCTGGCCGGCCGTGCTGGCCGGGCAGGCCACCGGCGAGGAAATCCTGGTCCCCGGCGGCGACCCGGCCCGGCTGACGGCGCTGCGCCTTGGCCTGCCCGCGGCGCGCCACCGCCAGGCCGCGCTGCTGGCCCTGGCGCGGCAGGTGGTGGCCACCGCCGGCCGGCCGCTGCGGCTGCTGCTGTGGCAGGCGGGCGATGGCCAGGCGATCACGCCCCTGGCCGAGGCGCTGGCCGGGCTGCCGGCGACGCTGCAGGCCGGCGACCGCAGCGCGGCGATGCGCGCCGCCGCGGCGCAACGCCAGCCCGGCATCCCGCTGCTGGCGCTGGCCGCGCCGCCGGCCGAGCGCTTCGACCTGCTGCTGGCGCTGGACAGCGCGCCGGACCCGCAGGAGGCCGCCCGCTGGCTCGCCCCCGGCGGGCTGCTGCTGGCCGCCCCGCCAGCCGCGCTGCGCGACTGGCAGCAGGCGGTGCTCGGCCTGCATCCCTCCGCCTGGCAGCCGCCCCGGGCCGCCGCGCCCGAGGCCTGGCGCCGGGCCGGCTTCGACCGCCTGCTCAGCGCCGGCGGCCCGATCCTCGCCCGCCGCGCCGCCACCGCCCCCGACACGCCGATGGAGGTCCCGATGCCGCCAGCCATCGTCCCCGCCGACCCCGCCGCCCTGCTGCCCGCGGTGATCGCCGCGGTGGCCGAGGCGGTGGAGCTGCCCGAGGCCGAGATCGACCCGGCCGGGCGCTTCATCGAGATGGGGGTGGATTCCATCGTCGCCGCCGGCGTCGCCGAGGGGCTGCGGCGGCGGCTGGGCCGGCGGCTGTCGGTGCATCTGTTCGGCGACCATCCGACGCCGCTGGCCATGGCCGCGCATCTGGCCGCCAGCGCCGCGCCGGCGGTGGTCACGGTGGCGACCCCGGCGGTCGTCGCCACGCCGACATCGTCCGGTCCATCGGCCGATCCGCTGGCCGTGCTGCGCCAGGCGGTGGCCGGGGTGCTCGGCCTGCCGGTGGAGGAGATCGGCGCCGAGGCCAGCTTCGCCGAGCTCGGCGTCGATTCCGTCACCGCGCTGCGCGTGGCCGAGGCCGCGGGGCCGGCGCTCGGCCGCCGGCTGCCGCTGCATCTGTTCGGCGACTGCCCCACCCCGGCCGCTCTGGCCCGCCGCCTTGGCGCGCCCGAGGCGCCGCCACCGCCTCCGGCCCCGATCGCCGTCCCGGCACCGCTGCCCCCGATCGGCGCCACGGACGCCATCGCGGTGATCGGCATGGCCGGCCGCTTCCCCGGCGCCGAGGACCTGGAGGAATTCTGGGCGCTGCTGGCCGCCGGCCGCAGCGCCATCGGCCCGGTGCCGCCCGGCCGCTGGACCAACGCCGAGCTTGCCGCGCTGGCCCCGGGGATGGACCTCGCGCGCCTCGGCCAGGGCGGCTTTCTTTCCGATATCGACGGTTTCGACGCCGCGCTCTTCGGCCTGTCGCCGCGCGAGGCGGCGGCGATGGACCCGCAGCAGCGCCTGCTGCTGGAGACCGCCTGGCGCGCTTTGGCGGATGCCGGGATGGCGGCGGCGTCACCGGAACTGCGCGCCCGCACCGGCGTCTGGATCGGCGCCGGCACCGGCGACTGGCCGCTGAAGCAGGCGCTGGCGGGCGCGGCGCCGGACCGGGTCTCGCTGGTCGGGCAGCTGGGCGCCAGCCTCGCCGCCCGGCTGGCGCATGTCTTCCGGTTGCAGGGGCCGGCGGTCACGGTCGATGCCGCCTGCGCCTCGGCCGTCGCGGCGCTGTCGGCCGCGCTGGCGGCGCTGCGCAGCGGCGAGGTCGATATCGCCCTGGTCGGCGCCGTCGCGGTGATGGCGACGCCGCAGATGGCGGCCCTGGCCGAGGCTGCCGGGCTGCTCTCGACGACCGGCCGTTGCGCGGCGCTGGCGGAGGCCGCCGACGGCATGCTGCTGGGCGAGGGCGTCGGCCTGGTGGTGCTGCGCCGCTTGCCCGAGGCGCTGGCCGCCGGCCAGGCGCCGCATGCCCTGCTGCGCAGCGCCCGGATGGGGCATGACGGTGGCGGCGGCCTGGGCATCAGCACCCCCAGCGCCGAGGGCCAGGCGCGTCTCGCCCGCGCCGTGCTGGCCGAGGCGGCGCTGCCCGCCACCGCCATCGGCTGGCTGGAAGCGCATGGCACCGGCACCGCCGCCGGCGACGGCACCGAGATTGCCGCCGCCGGCACGGTCTTTGCCGATCGCGCGGCGCGGCCGGCGCTGGGCTCGGTGAAGCCGGCGATCGGCCATGGGCTGGCCGCCGCCGGCATGGCCGGGCTGCTGAAATCCGTCCTGCAGCTGCGCCATGCCCGCCTGGCGCCGACCGCCGGGCTGGACGCCGCGACCCCGATGCCGGAGCTGGCCGAGGCCGGCTTCGCCACCGCCCCGCGCCCCTGGCCCGCCACGCCGGGCGCACCGCGCCGGGCCCTGGTCAATGTCTTCGCGCTGAACGGCGCCAACGGCATGCTGCTGGTCGAGGAGGCGCCGCCGCTGCCCGTGGTTTCCGCCCCCGGCCCGCATCTGCTGCTGTTGACCGCGCAGAGCGAGGTGGCGCTGCGGCAGCGTCTTCTTTCCGTCGCCGCCTGGCTGCGGCGGCATCCGGGGGTGACGCTGGCCGGCCTCGCCGCCGGGCTGGCCGGGGCCGCCGCGCCGCTGCCCTGGCGCGCTGCTCTGCTGGCCGAGACGGTGGACGCCGCCGGCGCGCTGCTGGAGGCCGCCGCCGCCGGCGGTGCCTCGCCGCTGATCCGCCGCGGCCAGGCGCCGCGGCGCGAGGCGGGGGCGCAATCGCTGCTCGCCGCCACCGCCGCCGGGCTGCTGGCCAACAACCCCGGCCGCGACGGGCTGCTCGCCGCCGCCGAGCTGTTTTGCATGGGCGTGCCGCTGGCGCTGCCCACCGCGACCGGCACGCCCTTGCTGCTGCCGGGCCAGGTCTTCAATCGCGACACCGCGGCGGAACCCGCCGTCGAAGCCCCCGCCTCGCCCTTCCGCCGCCTGCTGGCCGAGGTGCTGCGCCTGCCCGCCGCCCGGCTGCGCGATGACAGCGTGCCGGTGGCGCTCGGCCTCGACAGCCTGCTGGCGCTGGAGCTGCGGCAGCGCATGGCCCGCAGGCTCGGCGCCGAGCTGCCGGTGGCCGCGCTGCTGGGCGGCGCCGATCTCGCCACGCTGGAGGCGAGCCTCGCCGCCGCCACGCCGCGCGACACCCTGCGCCCCGATCCCGCCGCCCGCCACGAACCCTTCCCGCTGACCGCGCTGCAGCAGGCCTATTGGGTCGGGCGCAGCGACAGCCTGCCGCTGGGCGGCCCCTGCCACGGCTATTGGGAAATCGCGGCCATCACCCCCTGGAACCCCGAGCGGCTGCAGGCGGCGCTGGATCAGCTGGTCGCCCGCCATCCGATGCTGCGCGCCGTCTTCGCCGCCGATGGCAGCCAGCGCGTGCTGCCGACGGTGCCGTCCTGCCGCATCGCCCGGCATGCCTCGCTGGAGGCGCTGCGCGACGAGTTTGCCGCCCTGCGCTTCGATCCCGCGCAATGGCCGCTGTTCCGCGTGGCGCTGAGCGAGGGGCCGGACGGCCAGCGGCTGCATCTGGCGATCGACCTGCTGATCGTCGACGTGCCCAGCCTGTTCCTGATGCTCTCCGAATGGGCGGCGCTGCTGCGCGGCGAGACCTTGCCGCCGCCACCCGAGGCCAGCTTCCGCGACTGGGTGCTGCGCGGCCAGCCCGCCGCCGACCCCGCCACCCTGGCTTTCTGGCACGAAGCCGGGCCGGCCTTGCCGCCCGCCCCCTCGCTGCCCGGCGCGCGGATGCCCGAGCCCGGCCTGGTGCCCGCCGCCCGCCGCCACGCGATGCGCCTGTCACCGGCGGCCTGGGCCGGCTTCCGCGCCCGGGCCGCGGCGGCGCGGGTGACGCCGGCCAATGCCATCCTCGCCGCCTTCGCCGAGGTGCTGGCGCATTGGGCGACTGACAAGAAGTTTGCGCTGAACCTGACGCTGATGCAGCGCGGCGACGCGCATCCCGACATCGAGGCGGTGCTGGGCGACTTCACCACCACGCTGCTGCTCGACCTGGACCTGACGGCGGCCGAGGGCTTTGCCACCCGGGCGCAGCGCGCGGTGCGCGACCGGCTGGCGCTGCTGCTGACCCATGCCAGCCACAGCGGCCTGGCCGTGCTGCGCGACCTGGCGCGCGTTGAAAAAAGACCCAGGCTGATGCCGGTGGTCTTCACCTCGATGCTGCAGCACCGGGCGAACGGGCTGGCGGCGCTGGGCCGGCTGAGCCATGGCATCACCCGCACGCCGCAGGTCTGGCTGGACTGCCACATCCACGAGGATGCGGAGGCCGGGCTGGTCGCCTGCTGGGACACGCTGGACGGGCTGTTCCCGGACGGCCTGATCGCCACGATGTTTTCTACGTTTGCCGCCTGCCTGGAGCGGCTGTCTGAGCAGGGTTGGGATCAGGACCTGCGCGGCTGGATCGCCGGCCAGGAAGCCGCGCGTCGCATCCCCGCGCCGCTGCTGCCCCCCGACGAGGCGCCGCCCGAGCTGCTGCACGCGCCCTTCCTGCGCCAAGCCCTCGCCCGGCCCGAGGCGCCCGCGGTCATCACACCCGAGGCGACGCTCAGCTATGGCGCGCTGCTCTGCCAGGCGCTGGCGGTGGCGGCCGCGCTGCCGGAAGAGCCGCAGGACCGGCTGGTCGCCGTCATCCTGCCCAAGGGCGCGGCGCAGGTGGCGGCGGTGCTGGGCGCCTCGCTCGCCGGGCGGGCCTATCTGCCGCTCGACCCGGCGCTGCCGCCGGCCCGGCTGCGGCAGCTGCTGGCGCGCGGCGAGGCCACCACCCTCCTGACCGACGCCGCCACCGACGACATGCTGCGCGCCGAATGGCCGGACGCGGCGCGGCGCATCCTGGTCGACCGGCTGGCCCCGCTGCCGCCGACGGCGCCGCCGCCGCGGGTGGCGCCCGAGGCCCTGGCCTATGTCATCTTCACCTCCGGCTCCACCGGCGAGCCGAAGGGCGTGATGATGGACCACGCTGCCGTCGGCGTGACGATCCGCGACATCAACCAGCGTTTCGCCCTGACACCACAAGACCGGGTGCTGGGCCTGTCGTCCCTCAGCTTCGACCTCTCGGTCTGGGACATTTTCGGCACCCTCGGCGCGGGAGCCGCGCTGGTCTTGCCGGCGCCGCGCTCGGTCGCCGATCCGGCGCATCTGGCCGGGATGGTCCAGCGCCATGGCGTCACCGTTTGGAACTCGGTGCCGATGTTCCTGCAGCTGCTGCTGGAAGGCGCGCCACCGGCCGCGAGCGTCGCTAGCCTGCGCCTGATGATGCTCAGCGGCGACTGGATCCCGCCGGCCCTGCCGCCGCGCTTCCGCGCGCTGAACCCAGGTGCTGCGATGGTCAGCCTGGGCGGCGCCACCGAGGCCGCCATCTGGTCGATCCAGCACCCGATCGAGGCCACCCCGCGCCCGGGCTGGAGCTCCATCCCCTATGGAAAGGCGCTGCGCGGCCAGTCCTTCCGCATCCTCGACGCGGCGCTGCGCGACTGCCCCGACGGCGTCCCCGGCGAGCTGTTCATCGGCGGCGCCGGCCTGGCCCAGGGCTATTGGCGCGACCCGTCCCGCAGCGCGGATCGGTTCATCACCGATCCGCGGACCGGCGAGCGGCTGTACCGCACCGGCGATCTCGGCCGCTGGCGCGAGGACGGGCTGATCGAGTTCCTGGGGCGCCGCGACGGGCAGGTGAAGCTCGGCGGCCACCGCGTCGAGCTCGGCGAGGTCGAGGCGGCGCTGGCTGGCCTGCCCGGCATCCTGCAGGCGGTCGCCGTGGCCCCCGCCGATGCGGCCGGCCAGCGCCGGCTGCACGCCTTCTGCGTCGGTGCCGGCGACCCCGCGGCCTTCCGCGCGGCGCTGGCGGCCAGGCTGCCGGGCTACATGCTGCCGGCGACGATCCGCCTGCTGCCGGCCCTGCCGCGCAACGCCAATGACAAGGTCGACCGCGCCGCGCTGGAGCGCCTGGCCGGCAGCGAGGCGGCGCCGCCATCGCGGGACTTGGAAGCGGCACCGAATACCGCCACTCTGCCGGCGCGACTGCTGGCGATCTGGCGCGAGGTGCTGGACGACCCGGCCCTGCCCGCGGAGGCGAACCTGTTCGAGCACGGCGTCACCTCCTTCTCCGCCGTCCGGGCGGCGGCGCGCATCACCCGCGAGATTGCCCCCTGCGCGGTCACCGACCTGTTCGAGTTTTCGTCGGTCGCCGCCCTGGCGGGGCACCTGGCCGGGGTGGCGGCGCCGCCGGTCGCCGAGCCCGACGCCGACACGATGACCCTCCGTGCCGCCCGCCGCCGCGCCGCCCGGGCGCTGGCCCTCGTCGGAGACCGCGCATGACCCCGCCGCCCGACAGCATCGCCGTCATCGGCATGGCCGGCCGCTTCCCCGGCGCGCCTGATCTTTCGGCCTTTTGGCGCAACCTGCTGGAGGGGCGGGAGAGCATCCGCCGCGCCGACCAAGCGACGCTGCGGGCAGCCGGCTTCGACCCGGCCGATCCGCGGCTGGTGCCGGCCTTCGGCGTGCTGGACGATGTCGACCGCTTCGATGCCGGCTTCTTCGGCTTCCCGGCACGGCGCGCGGCGCGGCTGGACCCGCAGCAGCGCCTGCTGCTGGAATGCGCCTGGCAGGCGCTGGACCATGCCGGCTACGGCCCCGGCAGCCACGACGCCGTCGTCGGCACCTTTCTTTCAATGACCGCCAGCACCTATGGCGACGGCAACAGCGACCCCGACCTGGGCGACGGCTTTTTCGACCTGACCAGCCGCGACAAGGACTATGCCGCCAGCCGCATCGCCTGGCGCCTCGACCTGACGGGCCCGGCGATGATGGTGCAGAGCGCCTGCTCCGGCGCGCTGCTGGCGGTGCACCAGGCGGCCGAGGCCTTGCTGTCCGGCCAATGCGACATGGCGCTGGCCGGCGGCTGCTCGGTCACCCTGCCGCAGGGCGGCTATCGCCAGGCATCAGGCCTGATGCTGTCGGCGACCGGCCGGCTGCGCGCCTTCGATGCCGCCGCCGACGGCGCCGTGCCGGGCAATGGCCTCGGGCTCGTCGTGCTGAAGCCGCTGTCGCGCGCCCTGGCCGATGGCGACACTGTCCTCGCGGTGATCCGCGGCTCGGCAGTGAACAACGATGGCGCGCGCAAGGCCGATTACCTGGCGCCCTCGGTCGCCGGGCAGCGCCGCGCCATCCTCGAGGCCCTGGCCATGGCCGAGGTGCCGCCGGCCAGCCTCGGCATGGTCGAATGCCACGGCACCGGCACCGCGCTGGGCGACCCGGTGGAGATCCGCGCGCTGGGCCAGGCGCATGACGCCGCCGGCGGGCGCGGCGGCGCGGCCGATTGCCGCATCGGCTCGGTGAAGGGCAATATCGGCCATCTGAACGCGGCGGGTGGCATCGCCGGGCTGATCAAGGCTGTTCTTTCCGTCCAGCACGGCCGCATCCCGCCGAGCCTTTTTTTCAACGCCCCCAATCCGGAGATCGACCTGGCCGGCGCGGGGTTCGCCGTGGCGACGCGGGCGGAAGACTGGCCCGCCATCCCGGGGCCGCGCCGCGCGGCGGTCAGCGCCTTCGGCTTCGGCGGCACCAATGTGCATATGGTGCTGGAACAGGCGCCGACGGTCGCCGTCGGGGCGTCGATGGCCGGCCCCTGGCCGATCCTGCTCAGCGCCCGCGACGAGGCCGCGCTGGACCGTGCGGCGCAGGCCCTGGCGGCGGCGCTGGAAGCCCCGGGTGCCGCGCCGCTCGCCGATATCGCCTGGACGCTGGCCACCGGCCGCCAGGCTTTTTCCTGCCGCCGTGCCGTGGTGGCCGGCAGCCATGCGGAAGCGGCCCGTTCGCTGCGCGCCCCCGCCGCGCCGCCTTTGGACGCAGACGCCCGCCGCTGGTGCGCCGGCGAGACCATCGACTGGCGCTCGCGTTTCGCCGAGCGCCGCCGCCGCGTGCCACTGCCCTCCTATCCTTTCGCGCCGGAACGCCATTGGCTCTCGGCGCCGACGACCGCCGCGCCGGTCGCCGCCGGGGCCTCGGTGCTGGAGGAGTTGCGCGCCTATTTCGCCGCCGCCTTGCAGGAGGCGCCGGAAAAGCTGGATCCCGATGCCGGCTGGGACCGCTTCGGCATCGATTCCCTGCTGGTCGGCACGCTGACCGCCGGTCTTCGGCAAAAATATCCGTCGCTGCGCAGCACGGCGCTGTTCGAGCATGGCTCGCTGCGCAAGCTGGCCGCGCATCTGGCGGGGCTGCAGCCCACGCCCGCCGCGGCCGTCGTCGACAAGGACGACCCGCGCATCGCGGTCATCGGCCTGTCGGTGCGGCTGCCCGGGGCGCCCGACCTCGACGCCTTCTGGGACCTGCTGCGCGAGGGCCGCAGCGGGATTTCAGAAATCCCTGCGGAGCGCTGGAACTGGCGCGACAACACGGACAAAAAAACGTCGCGCTGGGGCGGCTTCATCGCGGATGTCGACCGCTTCGACCCGCTGCTCTTCGGCATCGCCCCGCGCGAGGCGCGGATGATCGACCCGCAGGCCCGGCTGGTGCTGCAGGCCGCCTGGCACGCGCTGGAGGATGCCGGCCATCACCGCGCCAGCCTGAAGGCCTCGGCCCAGGGCCGCGATGTCGGCGTCTTCATGGGCGTGATGAACATGCCCTGGCGCCTGCTCGGCCTGGCCGCCGCCGAGGCCGGCATGGTGGTGCAGGGCAACCACTGGTCGGTCGCCAACCGCGTCAGCCATGCCTTCGATTTCGGCGGTCCGAGCCTGGCGGTCGACACCGGCTGCTCGGCCAGCCTGACGGCGCTGCATCTCGCCTGCGACAGCCTGCGCCGCGGCGAATGCGGCGTGGCCCTGGCCGGCGGCGTCAACTTGGTGCTGCATCCGGTGCAGCCGCTGGAGCTGGCGCGCACCGGCGTGCTGGCCTCGGGCCCCGACTGCCATGTCTTCGGCGCCGCCGCCGACGGCTTTGTGCAAGGCGAGGGCGTCGGCGTCGCGGTGCTGAAGCCGCTGGCGGCGGCGCTGCGCGACGGGGACGCCATCCATGGCGTCATCCTGGGCTCGGCGGTCAATGCCGGGGGCAGGACGGCCGGCTACACCGTGCCCAATCCACGCGCCCAGGCGGCCGTGGTGGCGCGCGCCATCGCCAACGCCGGCGTCCCGGCCGACAGCATTTCCTATGTCGAATGCCATGGCACGGCGACGGCGCTGGGCGATCCGGTGGAGATCGCCGGCCTCGCCGACGGGCTGCGCGCCGCCGGGCGATCGACCGAAACCCTGCTGCTGGGCTCGGCCAAGTCCAATATCGGCCATCTGGAATCGGCGGCCGGCATCGCCGGGCTGACGAAGCTGCTGCTGCAGCTGCGGCATGGCCAGGTGGCGCCCTCGCTGCATGCGCATCCGGCCAATCCGGCGATCGATTTCGCCGGCGGCGGCTTCGCGGTGGCGCAGGCGCTGCAGCCCTGGCGCAGCGCGGGGCCGCGCCGCGGCGGCGTCAGCAGCTTCGGCGCCGGCGGGGCGAACGCCCATCTGCTGGCCGAGGAAGCGCCACCCGCCACGACCACCACACCGGCCGCCGGGCCTTTCCTGGTGGTGCTCTCGGCCCGCACCGCCGAGGCGCTGCGCGGCATCGTGGTATCGCTGGCCGCTTTCCTGGAGCGCGAGGCGCCGCCGCTGGCCGACCTCGCCTGGACGCTGGCCATGGGGCGGGAGGCGCTGGAACACCGCCTCGCCATTCCGGCGACCGATCTTGCTGCGCTGACGGCCGCGCTGCGCGGCTTCCTCGCGTCGTCGTCGCGGAACTACCTGGCCGGCACGGCGGGTTTCGCCAACGAAGACACGCTGGAAACTCCCGATCTCGCCGCGCTCGCTCGCCACTGGATCGCCGGCGGCCGCGTCGACTGGGCGCGGATCTTCGCCGGCCAGCACCGGCAGCGGCTGCGCCTGCCGCGCTATCCCTTCGCCCGCGAGCGCTGCTGGCTGCCCGAGGCGCCGCCGCGCGTGCAGGCAACGACGAGCCTGCTCGGCCCCGCCATCCCCACGCTGTCGGCCGAGGCGCGCTGGCGCATCGACCTGACGGAAGACAATCCGCTGCTCGGCCAGCATCGCGTCGGCGGCCGCGCCATCCTGCCCGGGGTCGGCACCCTGCCGCTGGTCGCCGCCGCGCTGCGCCAGCTTGGCCGCGACACGGGCGCGCTCTATCTGCGCGACCTCGCCTGGCTGGCCCCCGCCGCCGCCGAAGCCGGGCGCCTGCGGGCCGAGCTCGCCCTGCGCCCGGAACCCGGCGGGCTGGGCTTCGCGCTGGAGGCCGAGGGCCGCATCCTGTCGCGCGGCCGCGTCGTCGAGCACAGCGACCTGGCCAATGACGCGCCCCTCGTTGTCGAGCACGGCGACACCCTCGACGGCACGGCGGTCTATGCCCGGCTGGCGGCGCTCGGCCTCGACTACGGCCCTGCCTTCCGCGCCATCGTTTCTCTGTCTATGGGCGAAGACACGGTTCGTGGCGTCCTGGCGTCGCAAGAAGATATCCCCGGCAGCGAGCTCCAGGCCGGCATGCTGGATGCCGTGCTGCAAAGCGCCGCCATGCTGGTCTTCCGCCATGCCGAGGCGCGCCGCCTGCTGCCTTTGGCGCTGGAGGCCGTGGATATCCTCGGCCCCCTGCCCCGCCGCGGCATCGTCGAGGCCCGCCGCCTGACCCCCGCGACCCAGCGCGACGCCGCCGTCTTCGACGCCCTGCTGCGCGACGAGGCCGGGCGCGTCGTGCTGCGCCTGCGCGGCCTGGCCGGGCGCATCGACCGCACGACCCCGGCCGTCGAGGCAGACCCGCCGCTCGGCGACTGGCTGCTGACCCCGGGCTGGATCGCCGCCCCCGCCACCGGGGCGCCGCTGCTGGGCGCCACCCCGCCGCGCATCCTGGCGGCGACGCCGGAAGCCGTGGCCGCCCTGCCCGGCGCCGCGCTGACCGCAACCTGGAATGCGCCCTCCCCGGAAACGCCCCTGGTCCTGGCCCTGGCCGAGGCGCCCGAGACCCCGCGCGCTTTGTTCCGCCTGCTGCAGGCGATGCGCCGGGCCGGTGGGGCGCGTCGCCTGCTGCTGCTGGCCCTGGCCGGCCCTGAGGCCACCCCCACCCCCTGGTGCGCCGCCGCCTTTGGGCTGTTGCGCACCGCGGCGCGGGAATGGCCGGACTGGCAGCTGGGCACCGCTTGGCTTGCCGACTGGCACGACGCCCCAGCCACCCTGGCCGAGCCCGGCGACGCGCTGTCCCGCGACATCCTGTGGCGCGACGGCGTCCGGCAGGCGCGGGCGCTGCAGCCGCGTCCCTTCCCGGCCACCGGCGCAGCCCCCTGGCCGCGCGGCGGCCATGCGGTGATCCTGGGCGGCGCCGGCGGCATCGGCCGCGCCCTGGCGCAGCGCCTGGCGCAACGTCATGGCATGCGGCTGTCGCTGATCGGCCGCCGCCCGGCCGACCACCCCGCGATCGCCGAAGCACTGGCCACGCTGCGCCAGGCTGGCGCCGAAGCGCGCTACCACCAGGCCGATGCCGCTGCCCCCGGCGCGCTGGCCGCCGCCATCCACACGGCGCGCGCCGAATTCGGCCCGGTGCAGGTGGCGATCCATTCGGCCATCGACATGCGCGACGCCAGCCTGGAGCGCATGGCGCCGGAGGACTTCGAGGCGGCGCTGGCGGTCAAGGCCGAGGGCAGCCTGGCGCTGGCCGCCGCCGTCGCGGAGGATCCGCTGGAACAATTCCTGCTGTTCTCCTCGGTCAATGCCTTTGCCGCCAATGCCGGCCAGGCGAATTACGTCGCCGGCTGCGCCTTCAAGGATGCGCTGGGGCTGCGGCTGGCCGCCGCCGGCCGCCCCGCCCGGGTGATCAACTGGGGCTTCTGGGGGGAGGTCGGCCGCGTCGCCGATGCCGCCACCGCCGCCCGCCTGGCGCGGCGCGGCGTCGAGCCCATCGCCACCGCCGAAGGCCTGGCCGCGCTCGACGCCATTCTGTCCGTGACCGGCCCGGTGCAGGTCGCCGTGCTGAAGGGCGAGGCGCGGCTGCGCGACGCGCTGGGCGTCGCCGCGCCCGACAGCCTGCAGGCGCGGATGCAGGCGCATCTGGCCAGCGAGGCCGCGGGCATGGCCGGCGCCTGGGACGAATATGCGGCGCTGGAGGCCCTGTCGCGGCGCCGGCTGCTGGCCTGGTGGAACGGGCTCGGCCTGCTGCCGGCGGGGGCGCGGCGCGACAGCGCGGCGGTCGAGCAGGCGCTTGGCCTGGTCGCACGGCACCAGCGGCTTTTCGCCGCGCTCATCGCCCTGCTGGCGGCCGAGGGCGCGCTGTCGGTCGAGGGTGCGACACTGCTCGGCCACCACGCCGATCCCGGCGATATCGAAGCCGATCTCGACGGTTTCGCTGCAAGGCTGCCGGCCTTCGCCCCGCATGTCGCCCTGCTGCGCGCCTGTGCGGGCGCCTATACCGCGGTGCTGCGCGGCGAGCGGCTGGCGACCGAGGTGATGTTTCCCGAGAGCAGCCTGGCGTTGGTCGAAGGCATCTATCGCGGCAACCGCATGACCGATTATTGCAACCGCCTGGTCGCCGCGGTGGTGCGCGATGTCGCCTCGGGCGGCGGCGCCCGCATCCTGGAGGTCGGCGCCGGCACCGGCGGCACCAGCCGCACCCTGCTGCCGCTGCTCGACGATCTTGCTGTCGCCGACTATGTCTACACCGATGTCAGCCTGGCCTTCGCGCAATTCGGCCGGCGCGAATTCGGCGTGACGCGGCCCTGGCTTTCCGCCCGCGCGCTGGACATCAGCCGCGACCCGCTGGCCCAGGGGCTGGCGGCGGCCAGCTGCGACGCGGTGCTGGGCGCCAATGTGGTGCATGCGACGCCCGAGCTGGTGCGCTCGCTCAGCCATGCGCGCAGCCTGCTGAAGCCTGGCGGCGTGCTGGTGCTCTACGAGATGACGGCGATCCATGATTTCGGCACGCTGACCTTCGGCCTGCTGGATGGCTGGTGGAAATCGGAAGACCCCCGCCTGCCGCATGCGCCGCTGCTCGACGCCGCCGGCTGGCGCCAGCGCCTGGCCGCCGCCGGCTTCGCGGACGTCTTCCTGCTGAGCGAGCCGGGCCTGGCCGACGAGGCCAGCTTCCGCCACAGCGTCATCGTCGCCCGCAACCCGCTGCCCGTCGTGGCGCCGCCGCGCGTAGCCACCCCGATGCGCGACCGTCTGCGCCGCCGTGCCGCCGAGCCCGCGACGCCGCCGGCGCAGGACCTGGCGCCGCTGGTCGCCGCCATCCGCGACGTGACCTTGCAGGTGCTGGAACTGCGTGCGGAAGAGCTGCGCGACGACCGCAGCTTCGCCGATTACGGCGCCGATTCCATCCTGGGCGTCGCGTTGGTCGAGGCGCTGGGCCAGCGGCTGGGCGTGGCGCTCAGCCCGACGGTGCTGTTCAGCCACCAGAGTGTCGACAAGCTGGCGCGCCACCTCGCCGCCCGCCATGGCGCCGCGCTCACCCTGACCGCGCCGGCGCCCGCCGCCGCGCCGGTGCAAAAGCCCGACGACCGCATCGCCATCATCGGCATGGCCGGCCGCTTCCCCGGCGCCGAGAATGTCGAGGAATTCTGGAAGAACATGCTGGGTGGCGTCGACAGCGTCGGGCCGGTGCCCATGGCGCGCTGGGACCATGCCGCCATCTTCGACCGGCGCCCGCAGCAGCCCGGCCGCAGCAATTGCGACAGCGGCGGCTTCCTGTCGGATATCGAGAGCTTCGATCCGCTCTTCTTCGGCCTGTCACCCGCCGAGGCCATCGCCACCGATCCGCAACAGCGGCTGTTCCTGGAAACCGCCTGGCAGGCGCTGGAACATGCGGCTTATGGCCCGCCGTCGCTCGCCGGGTTGCGCTGTGGCGTCTTCGCCGGCAATGTCGCAGGCGATTATGGCGAGCGGCTGCTACAGGCCGGCCAGGGGTCGGATGCGCGCAGCTTCACCGGCAATGCGGCCTCGATGCTGGCGGCGCGCATCGCCTATCGGCTGGACCTGCACGGGCCCTGCCTGTCGGTCGACACCGCCTGCTCCTCCTCGCTGGTGGCGGTGCATCTGGCGGCGGAAAGCCTGAAGCGCGGCGAATGCGACCTGGCGCTCGCCGGGGGCGTCGCGCTGATGACCACGTCAGCCTTCCACATCGCGGCCTCGCAAGCCGGCATGCTGGCGCCGGGCGGGCGCTGCCGCACGCTGGATGCCGCCGCCGACGGCTTCGTCCCCGCCGAGGCCGTGGCCTGCCTGGTGCTGAAGCGCCTGGCCGATGCCGAGCGCGACGGCGACACCATCCAGGGCGTCATCCTGGGCTCCGGCATGAACCAGGACGGCGCCAGCAACGGCATCACCGCGCCGAACGGCACGGCGCAGGCCGCGCTGCTGCGCCAGGTCTGGCGCGCCGCCGGCATCTCTCCTGGCGACCTCGGCTATGTCGAGCTGCATGGCACCGGCACCCGGCTGGGCGATCCGGTGGAAATCCAGGCGCTGCGCGAGGCCTTTTCCGACACCGCCGTGCCGCCCGGGCATTGCGCCATCGGCTCGGCCAAGGCGCAGCTGGGCCATACGCTGGCGGCGGCCGGCGTCGTCGGGCTGCTGCGCGCCATGCTTGCCTTGCGCGACCGCCGCATCCCGCCAGCGGTGAATTTTTCGGCGCCCAATCCGCTGCTCGGGCTGGATGACGCGGCTCCCTTCCGCGTGCCGCGCCAGGCGGAAAGCTGGCCGGCGGATCGTCGTTGCGCCGCGGTTTCCGCCTTCGGCTTCAGCGGCACCAATGCGCATGTCGTGCTGGCCGCGCCGCCGGCCGCGACCGCGCCGGTGGCGACACCACGCGGCGGCCATCTGGCGGTGCTCTCGGCCGAGACGGCAGTGGCGCTGCAGCAGCGACGCGACGCGCTCGCCGCCTGGCTGCACGCCCATCCCGAGGCGGCGTTGAACGACATCTGTGCCAGCCTGGCGCTGGGCCGGGCGCATCACCGCACGCCGCATCGCCTGGCCTTCGCCGTCTCCGATCGCGCCGCGCTGCGGCAGGCGCTGGACGGCGCCGAGGATGCCGGCGCGCCGGCGGCGCTGCAGTCCCTGGCGACGATCTATCGCAGTGGCGACGACCCCGACTGGGTGGCGCTGCATCCGCCCGGCAGCTTCCGCCGGCTGTCCTTGCCGCCCTATCCCTTCGCCCGCCGCCGCTGCTGGCCCGACACGCCGCCACCACCCGCCGTCGTCGTCGCGCCAGCCGACAGAAATATCTTCGCCGCGGTGATGGCGGAGCTGGACTCCGAGACCGGCGGAGGCGGCGCATGAGCCCGAAGCTGCCCGACCCGGCGCCCTTGCTCGACCGCTATGCGGCGGCGCTGCTCGATGCCCTGCCGGCGCGCCCCCCGGCGGCGCCGCGCCATGCCCGGCTGGCGGCGGCGATGGCGGCGCAGCGCGAGGTGCTCGGCCCGGTCGGCGATGCCGCCGCCGAGCGGGCCGCGCTGCTCGCCGCCGCCCCGGGCCTGGCGCCGCATCTGGCGCTGCTGGAACGCTGCGTCGCCGGCCTGGCCGATATCCTGGCCGATCGCCGCCCCGCCACCGAGCTGCTTTTCCCCGCGGGCAGCAGCGCCCTGGTCGAGCCACTGTATCGTGGCAATCCCTGGTCCGACCGGTTCAACGCGCTGCTGGCCCGCGCGGTGCAGCGCGCCGCGACATCGCAGCCCATGACAAGGATTGTCGAGATCGGCGCCGGCACCGGCGGCGCCTCGGCGGGCGTGCTGGCGGCGCTGGACGGCATCGACCCGGCGCGGATTTCCTACCTCTATACCGATGTCTCGCCGGGCTTCCTGCAGCATGGGCGGCGGCATTTCGCGGCCGGCCGGCCCTGGCTCGACTTCCGCCGGCTGGACCTGGAGGCCGACCCCGCCGCGCAAGGCTTCGCGGAGAGCGGCTTCGACATCGTCATCGCCTCCAACGTCGTGCATGCGACGCGGCGCATCGGCGACAGCCTGGCGCGGCTGCGCGGGCTGCTGCGCCCCGGCGGGCTGCTGCTGCTGAACGAGCTGACGCGGACCGGGCTGTTCTCCAGCCTGACCTTCGGCTTGCTGGATGGCTGGTGGCGCTTCGACGACGCGGCCGAGCGCGATCCCGGCGGCCCGCTGCTGTCGCTGCCGCGCTGGCGCGCTGCCCTGTCCCGTGCCGGCTTCGCCGATCCCGGCGCCGTCGGCCTCGGCGCCGATCCCGACGCTTCCTTCCAGTGCCTGATCGTCGCCGAGGCGACAGGCGTCGCGCTGGCGCCCGCCGCCGACGGGCCGGTCCAGGTCGAGGCCGTGCTGAGCGCCGAGCTCGGCCGCGCCCTGGCTCTCGCCCCCGAGGAGATCGAGCGCCAAAGGCCTTTCGCCGAGCTCGGCGTCGATTCCATCGTGGCGCCGCAGCTGGTGGCGGCGGCCAACGCCGCGCTGGGCTGCAGCCTGGTGCCGGCCGATCTTTTCACCCATGCGACGCTGGCCGATCTGGCACGGCACATCGCCACCAGCACGGCGCGCGACACAACGCCGCCGCCTGCGCCGGCTGTCGAGGCGCGCGACATCGCGGTGATCGGCCTGGCCTGCCGCTTCCCTGATGCGCCGGATGCCGAAGCCTTCTGGCAGCTGCTGCAGCAAGGCCGCTGCGCCGTGCGCGAGGTGCCGCCGGAGCGCTTCGCCTGGCAGCCGAAGCAAGGCTCCCCCCGCCAGAAGGCGTTCGGCGCTTTCCTCGAGGACCACGACGCCTTCGACCCGGAAGTCTTCCGCCTGAACTGGCGGGAGGCGGCGGCGATGAGCCCCCAGCAACGAGTATTCCTCGAAACCGCCTGGCACGCGCTGGAGGATGCCGGGCATGGCGGCCGCGCCCTGGCCGGGCGCAGCTGCGGCGTCTTCGTCGGCGCCACGCATCGCGAGCACGCCTCCGACGCCGAGGGCGACAGCCTGGCCGCGCTGGGTAATTCCATGGCGATCCTGCCGGCGCGGCTTTCTTACCTGCTGAACCTGCGCGGGCCGAGCCTGCCGGTGGACACCGCCTGCTCCTCCTCGCTGATCGCCGTGCACCTGGCCTGCCAGAGCCTGCTGTCGGGCGAATGCGAGATGGCCTTGGCCGGCGGCGTCTCGGTGCTGCTGACCGATCCGCGGCTGCACCGCTTCCTCGACGATGCCGGCATGGCCTCCCCCAGCGGCGCCTGCCACGCTTTCGACGCCGCCGCCGACGGCTTCGTCCCCGGCGAGGGCGCCGGCATGGTGGTGCTGAAGCCGCTGGCGCGCGCCCTGGCCGAGGGCGACCGCGTGCTCGGCGTCATCCGCGCCAGCGGCAGCAACCAGGATGGCCGCAGCAGCGGCATCACCGCGCCCTCGGGCGCGGCGCAGACAGCGCTGGAGCTGGCGGTGTGGCAGCGCGCCGGCATCGACCCCGCCAGCATCGGCCTGGTCGAGGCGCATGGCACGGGAACGAAGCTCGGCGACCCGATCGAGCTGCGCGCGCTGCGCGACGCTTTTTCCCAATCCGGCGCGACCGCGACGGGCACGACGCCGATCGGCTCGGTGAAGACCAATATCGGCCATACCCTGGCCGCCGCCGGCATCGCCTCGCTGATCAAGGTGCTGCTGGCGTTCCGCCATGCCACCATTCCGCCCAGCCTGTTTTTCGAAGCTGCCAATCCGCAGCTGGATCTCGCGGCATCGCCCTTCCGCGTGCCGGTGGCGCCGGAACCTTTTCGGGCGCGGGCCGGGGCGCCGCTGCGCGCCACCGTCTCCTCCTTCGGCTTCAGCGGCACCAATGCGCATCTGGTGATCGACGCGCCGCCGGCGCTGGCGACACCCGCGCTCGAGGCGCCGCGGCCCTACGCCTTCCTGCTCTCCGCCCGCACGCCGGAAGCGCTCGCAGACATTCGCGCCGGGCTGCGCAGCTGGATCGCTGGCAATCCCGCGGCGTCGGTGCGCGACCTGGCCTTCACCCTGGCCGCCGGGCGCGCGCATTTCGAATGGCGCCAGGCGGTGGTGGCCCGCGATCTTGCCGGCTTCGACGCCGCGCTGGCGACGGCGGCGCCCGGCATCGAGGCCAGCGCCCCCGCCGCCTGCGCCGCCGCCGAGGCCGCGCTCGCCGCGGTCGATGCCAGCTGCTCCGTGGAAGAGCTGGCCGCGCTCTATCACCGCGGCGCCGATGGCGACTGGGCGCGGTTCTTCGCGGGCAACCCTCCGCCGCGCCGGCTGGGCCTGCCGCGCTATCCCTTCGAGCGGCAGCGTTTTGCCGCGCAGCGGCCGAAGGGGCCTTTCGCTATCCCGCTGTCGCCGCAAGGCTTCCCGGCCGCCGAGCATCGCTTCCAGGGCCGTCCGCTGCTGCCTGCCGCGGCGCAGCTCGAGGCCGCCTTCGCCGCCGCCGAAAGCGCTGGCCTGCTGCGGCTGCCCTGCGCCCTGACCGGGCTGCGCTTCGCCGCTCCGCTTTTCGCCGATGCCGGCATCGCCGCCGCGCTGCATCTGCAGGACGGCGCCAGCTTCGCCCTGCGCGAGACGAACGGCGACAGGATTTTCTGCAGCGGCCGTCTGGAAA
This sequence comes from Roseomonas sp. 18066, assembly GCF_902706185.1. Classification (GTDB taxonomy): domain Bacteria; phylum Pseudomonadota; class Alphaproteobacteria; order Acetobacterales; family Acetobacteraceae; genus Pseudoroseomonas. The sequence continues at coordinate 70,410 of NZ_CACSJM010000008.1, forward strand.
GCGGCACCCCGCTGCGCGCCGACGAAAGCCCCGGCAGCATCGCGGCGCGGCTGGGTCCGCCGCAGGATGTGGCGGCGCTCTATGCCCGTTTCGCCGAGCTCGGCTTCGACTATGGCCCCGGCCTGCGCGCCATCACCGCGCTGCAGGCGGGCGCCGAGGAAGTGCTGGCGCGGCTGCAGGTGCCCGCCGCCGCGCCGGCCGGGTCGTGGCGGCTGCATCCGGCGCTGCTGGATGGCGCGCTGCAGGCGGCGATCGGGCTTGCCGCCGGTAGCACGCTGCCAGCGGCGGTGCTGCCGGCAGGCCTCGGCGCGCTGCGGCTGCAGCAGCCGCTGCAGGGCGGCTGCTGGGCGCATCTGCGCCGCCGTCCCGGCGCGCCGGGCGAGGAGGGGCTGCAGCGCTTCGACATCGCGCTGATGGCCGAGGACGGCGCACCGCTGGCGCAGTTCGAGGATTTTGCCGTCCGCCTGCAGCCGCGCGCCGCCGCCCCGGTGCATCTGGCGGCGCCGCGGCCGCGCGCCGTCACCGCCAGCGCCGCCACCTCGCCGGACTGGATCATCAGCGGCGACGACAGCTGGTGGCGGGCGCTGGGGCAGCGGCCGCTGTTGATCCCATCCGCCGAGGGCATCACGCAACGCCTGCAAGAAAGCCCGGCGCCGCGCCGCATCTGGCATGACGGCGCGCTCGGCTTCGACAGCCTGCTGCGGCTGGCGCGGGTTTTCCTCGATCGCGCGACCGGCGAGGCGGTCGAGATCCTGCATCTGCATGACGGCGCCGCCGAGGGCGCCATGGCGCGCGGCCTGGGCGCGGCGCTGGCGCGGGAAAGTGCGGCGCTCCGCCTCGGCGACCTGGCGCTGCCGCCAGCGATGCCGGTGGCCGATCTTGTCGCCGCTGGCCTCGTCGCGCCGCCTCGGCCAGGGATGGTGCTGGCCGCCGATGGCCGCATCACCGAACCACACTTCGCGATCATCGAGACGCCGACGACAGGGAACCCTCTGGTCGAGGGCGGCTTCTACGTCATCAGCGGCGGCCTCGGCGGCGTGGGAACAATCCTGGCGCGGCATCTGATCGGGCGCTGGCAGGCGAAGCTGCTGCTGCTCGGTCGTGGCGCGCTGGATGCGCCGCGCCGCGCCGCGCTGTCGGCCATCACCGCGGCGCGCGGCGCAGGCCAGGGCGAGGCCATCTATATCGCCGCCGATATCGCCGAGGCCTCGGCGCTCGACCAGGCGCTGGAGGCCGGGCGGCGCCGCTTCGGCCCGCTGCGCGGCGTCATCCATGCCGCCGGGCTGCAGCGCGACGGGCTGCTGCGGCGCAAGGCTGACACCGACATCGCCGCCGTGCTCGGCGCCAAGCGCGACGGCGCCTTGGCGCTGGATGCGGCGACGCGCGGCGATCCGCTCGACTTCTTCGCGATGTTCTCGTCGCTGGCAGGGGTTTTCGGCGCGACGGGGCAGGCCGACTACGCGGCGGCCAATGCCTTCCTCGACCGCTTCGCCATGACGCGGCAGGGGCCGGGCCGTAGCCTGTCGATCGGCTGGCCCTATTGGGCGGAAGGCGGCATGCAGGTGGCGCCCGAGGCGCTGGCGGCGCGGGTCGCCGCCACCGGCATCGCGGCGCTGGACAATGCGGCGGGGATCGCCGCCTTCGAGACGGCGCTCGGCCTCGGCCAGCCGCATCTGCTGGTGCTGCCCGGGGAACGTGCGGCCATCACGCGCTTCCTCGACGGCACCGCGCCGGCGCCCGTCCCCGCGCGCGGCGAGGATGCGCTGTCGCTGGTGACCAGGCTCTTCGCCGAGGCCACCGGCATGCCGGCCGAGCGGCTGCGCGCCGACCGCCCCTTCGATGCCTATGGCGTCGACAGCATCCTGGTCACCAAGCTGACCGCGCGGCTGGAACAGGCGCTGGGCGCCTCCCTGCCGCCGACGCTGCTCTTCGACCACCGGGATCTCGCCAGCCTGGCCGGCGCCATCGCCGGGCTGCAGGGCGCGCAGCCGGCCCCCGCCGTCGCGCCGGAAGCGCCACCACCGGAAGCGCCGCAGGGCATCGCCATCATCGGCATGGCCGGCCGCTTCCCCGATGCCGACAGTCCCGAAGAACTGTGGCGCCATCTGCTGGACGGGCATGACCCGATCCGCGCCGTGCCCGCCGATCGCGCCCGCGGCGACTGGGGACTCGGCCGCGGCGGGTTTCTGTCGGAAGTCGACCGCTTCGACCCGCTGTTCTTCGGCATCGCCCCCGCCGAAGCCTCGCGGATGGACCCGCAGGAACGAAAATTTTTGGAGACCTGCTGGGAAGCGCTGGAGGATTCCGGCCATAGCCGCGACAGCCTGGCCGGCCCCGCGCGGCAGGGCGGCGTCTTCGTCGGCGTCATGTATGGCGACTATGCGCTGCTCGCCGCCGAGGCTGCGGCGCGCGACGGCGCGGTCGCCGGCGCCGCGCCCTATTGGTCGGTGGCCAACCGCGTCTCCTATGCCTTCGACCTGCGCGGGCCGAGCCTGGCGGTGGACACCGCCTGCTCCGCCTCGCTCAGCGCGCTGCATCTGGCCTGCCGCGCGCTGGAGACGGGCGAATGCCGCGTCGCCATCGCCGGCGGCGTCAACCTGTCGCTGCATCCGCAGAAATTCGCCGGCCTCCAGCAAGGGAAATTCGCCGCCAGCGATGGCCGCTGCCGCAGCTTCGCCGAAGGCGGCGACGGCTATGTGCCGAGCGAGGGCGTCGGCGCCGTCATCCTCAAGCCGCTGGCCGCGGCGCTGGCCGAGGGCGACCACATCCATGGCGTGATCCGCGGCAGCGCGGTCAATCACGGCGGCCGCAGCAACGGCTTCACCGTGCCCAGCCCGGCGCGGCAGGCGGAGGTGATCGGCGCCGCGCTGGATCGCGCTGGCCTCGACCCTGCCAGCCTGTCCTTCGTCGAAGCGCATGGCACCGGCACGGCGCTGGGCGACCCGATCGAGGTGGCGGGGCTCGGCGCCGCCTTCGGCCCGGGCGTCGCGCGGCAATCGGTGGCGCTGGGCTCGCTGAAGGCCAGCCACGGCCATATGGAGGCTGCCGCCGGCATCTCCGGGCTGATCAAGCTGCTGCTGCAGCTGCGCCATCGCCGGCTGCCGCCGATGCCGGGCTATGCCGGGCCGAACCGCCGCATCGATTTCGCCACGACCCCCTTCCGGCTGCAGCGGGAGGCCGCCGACTGGACCGGACCGCGGCCATTGCGCGCCGGGCTCAGCGGCTTCGGCGCGGGGGGCGCCAATGCGCATCTGGTGCTGCAGGAAGCGCCGCCGCGCGCCGTCGCGACAGTGCCGGGCGGCACCGCGCTGATCCTGCTCTCCGCCCGCACCGAGCCGCAGCTGCGCGCCTATGCCGCCCGCCTGGCCGAGGCCCTGCCGCACAGCGCCGCGCGGCTGGCCGATATCGCCCATACGCTGCAGGCCGGGCGCGAGCCGATGCCGACCCGCCTTGCCTTCCTCGCCGATGATCTTTTCGAGGTTATCGCCGGCTTCGCGGGTTTCGCGCAGGGCGTGCTGCCGCCGCGCGGCTTTGCCGGCATGGCGGATGACGCGACGCCGCCCGCGGCCACCCTGGCCGGAGCCGCGCTGTTGGACCAGGCGCGCGCCTTCGCCGCCGGCGCCGTGCTGCAAGGCCCGCCGCAGCCCGGGCAGCGCGTGCCGCTGCCGCCGCATCCTTTCATCGGCCAGCGGCACTGGTTGCCGACGCCCGCCGCCGCGCCGCGCCTGCGCTGGACGCCGCAGGATGCGCTGGTGCGCGACCACCGCGTCGCCGGCCGGCTGCTGCTGCCGGGCGCGGCGCTGCTGGAGCTCGCCTTGGCCGCCCGCCCCGGCGCCACCGGCCTGTCCGACATCACCTGGCTGCGCAGCGCATCCGTGCCGGAGGCCGGGCTGGATCTGGCGATCGAGGCCACGCCAGACGGCTTCGTCATCACCGCCGAGGGCCAGGTGCTCGCCCGTGGCCGCTATGCCGCGGCCAGCCTGCCGCAGCCGCCCGCCGCGCCGGCCAGCCCGTCGCATCGCCTGGCGCAGGCAGAAATCTACGCCCGGCTGGCGTGGCTGGGCTTGGAATACGGCCCCAGCCTGGCGCTGGTCGCCACGGTGGAGAGCGACGGCGCGGACACGATGCGCGCCTGGCTGCGCCCCGAGGCGGCCGGGGCCAGCCTGGCCGCGCTGGTCGATGCTGGCTTCCAGGCGCTGATCGGCCTGGCGCCGGCCGGGCCCTCGCCGCTGCGCATCCCCTTCGCGCTGGAGGCGCTGGCGGTGCCCGGCACGCCCGGCGCCGCGCGACAGGTGGTTGGCCGCCGCCGCCCCGGCGCCAGCGCGGCGGAAGCGCGCTACGACCTGGTGCTGCTCGATGCCGCCGGGCAACCGGTGGTGCAGCTCGCCGGGCTGGCGACGCGCCCCGCCCGGGCGGAGAGCGGCCCGGCGCCGCGGCTGCTGCGCCCGGCCTGGCGCGCAGCCCCGGTGACGGCCATGCCGACCGACAGCGGCCGCTGCCTGGTGGTGCGCGCGCCGGGCCAGGCCGTGCCGATGGCGCTGGCCGGCCTGCCCGCCTGCGATGCGGCTACGCTGCCGGGCCAGATCCAGGCCGGCGACGCCATCCTCTGGCTGGCGCCCGGCGAGGCGGCGGATCCGGCGGCACCGGCGCTCGCCTTGCTGGCGGCGCTGCAGGCCACCCGCCAGCCGCCGCGCGGGCTGTTCGTCATCGCCGCCGGGGCGGACCGGCCGGCGCCGGCGGATGCCGCGCTGTTCGGCCTGGCCAAATGCGCCGCGCTGGAAATGCCGGCGCTGGCGGTGCGGCTGGTGCTGGCCGATGCCGCCGCCCTGGCCGCGCCCGACCTGCTGCACCGCCTGCTGGCCGAGCCCGCCTCCAGCCCGGCGCAGGAGCTCGCCTTCCGCGGCGCCGACCGCCTGGTTCGGCAGCTCGAGCCTTGCGACGACGCCGCCTCGACCGTCGCGCCCGCCGGGGAAACCTGGCTGCTGGTCGGCGGCACCGGCGGCATCGGCCGTGTCCTGGCCGACGACCTTCTGGCGCGCGATCCGACGGCGCGGGTGGCGCTGCTCGGGCGCCGCGCGCCGGGGGCGGCGCTGGCGCAGCGCATCGCCGATAGCGGCGGCCGGCTGCGGCATCTCCAGGCCGATGCCAGCGATGCGACCGCCCTGGGCGCTGCGCTCGAGACTCTTCGCGCCACCCCCGGCTGGTCGCGCATCGATATCGCCGTGCAGGCGGCGCTGGTGCTGCAGGATGGTCCATTGCTGGCCATGACGCCGGCGCAGTTCAGGGCCGGTTTCGCCCCGCGAGCGCTGGCGACGCAGGCGCTGGAGACGGCGCTGGCGGCGCAGCCCCGGCCGCCGCGGCTGGTGGTGCTGTTCTCCTCGGCCAATGCCGGGCCGGGATCGCCGGGCCAGGCGAATTACGTTGCCGGCTCCAGCTTCGCCGAGGCGCTGATGGGGCAAGGCGCGCGCCCCTGGCGGCGCCAGGTGGTGTCCTGGGGGCTGTGGGGCGAGGTCGGCGCCGTCGCCGATGCCGCGACCCAGGCGCGGATGGCGCGGCTCGGCGTGCACCCGATCCGCCCGGTCGAGGGGCTGGCGCTGTTCCACCGCATCCTGGCCGATGGCGCGCCGCATGTCGTGGCGGTCAGGGCCGAGGCCGAAGCGCTGCGCCAGCTCGGCCTCGCCGCGCCCGACCGCGCCGCCGCGCTGCTGGCGGCCGCCGAACGCGACGCCCCACCCGCCGCGCCCTTGGCTGCCGCCATCGGCGATTTCGCGCGGCTGGAGGCGTGGGGGCGGCATCGGCTGCTGGCCACGCTGCGCGGCATGGGCGGCGGGCTGGGCAGCGCCTATACGCCGGCCGGGCTGTCGCGGCGGCTGGGCATCGCGCCGCGGCAGGCGACGCTGTTCGCCGCGCTGCTCGGCCTGCTGGCGCGCGCCGGGCTGGCGCGGCAGGTGGAGGGGCTCTGGCGCTTCGCCGAGGCGCCGGTGCCGACCCCGCCGCAGGGGCCAGCGCTGCAAGGGCCGTTGCGGCTGCTGCAGGCGGTGCTCGACCGCTATCCTGCGCTGCTGCGCGGCGAGGCCGATCCGGTCGAGGTGCTGTTCCCCCAGGCCGATACCCGCCTGGTCGAGGGCGCCTATGCCGGCAATCCGGTGGCCGACCGGCTGAACCAGCTGCTAGCCTCGGCCGTGGCGGCGCATGCCGCGGCCGATCCGGCGCGGCCCTTCCGCGTTCTCGAGATCGGCGCCGGCACCGGGGCGAGCAGCGCGGTGCTGCTGCCGGCCCTGGCCGCGCTGAACCGCCCGGTTGAGTATGTTTTCACCGATGTCTCCCGGCATTTCCTGAGCCGCGCCGAGACGCGTTTTTCGGAGTTCCCCTTCCTGCGCACCGCGCTTTACGACGCCGAGCGGCCGCCCACGGCCAATGGGCAACCGGAGCAGGAATACGACGCGGTGGTGGCGACCAATGTGCTGCATGCCACGGCCAGCCTGTCGGCGACGCTGGCGGGGCTGACACGGCTGCTGCGGCCGGGCGGGCTGCTGGCGATCAACGAGGTCACCCGCGCGCAGGATTTCGCCACCCTGGTCTTCGGCCTGACCGAAGGCTGGTGGCGCGGCGCCGCCGAGCCCGGCCGGTTGCCCGGCGCGCCGCTGGCCGATGCGCCGCGCTGGCAGGCGCTGCTGCGCCAGGCCGGCTGCGCCAGCACCGCGGCCCTGACCCCCGCCGCGGCGGAAGGCGGCGCGCAAAGCCTGCTGCTGGGCCTGCTGCCGGAGACTCTCGAGGCACGCGCGGCGACGCCGACGCCGGTCGCGCCGCGCGCCGTCACCGCGGAAGCCGCGCCCGACGGGGCACCGCCGCCGAAGCTGGTCGCGCATCTGCGCGGGCTTTTTGCCGAGGTGCTGAAGGTGCCGCCGGAAGAGCTGCGGCTGCACCAGAGCTTCGACGGCATCGGCCTGGAATCGTTGAGCGCACTGGAGCTGCGCAACCGCATCGCCGCGCGCTTCCCCGAAGTGCCGGCGACGCTGCTCTTCGAGCACAACACCCTGGCCCGGCTGGCCACCCACCTGGCCGCCGCCTTCCCCGACGCCGCCGTCGATTTTCTGGATGATGCCCCGCCGGCCGCCATCCCCGCGCCCCCCAGC
>NZ_CACSJM010000009.1 GCF_902706185.1 Roseomonas sp. 18066
CCGAAGCCCCGCCCCTGCAGCCAGGACAGGGGCGGGGCTTCGGTCTCGGTGGCGCTCATGGCGCGTCTCCCTTCACTCGGCGCGGCGGACGGCGGTGGCCAGGGTCTGCTCGTCGGCGCGGGCGGCATAGGTCAGGCCGCGGCGCACCGCCCAGGCATTCTTCAGCAGGAACAGCGGCAGGATGCCGAGATCGGCATCCGCCTCGGCCACGGCCTGGCGCAGCAGCGCCTCGCGCGCCGTGTCGTCCAGCGTGGTGATGGCGCGCTCGGTCAGGGCGTCGAGGTCGGGGTTGCTGTAGCGGCTGAAATTCGGCGACCCCCAGCCACGCTCGCGGTCATAGGTGCCGAGCACGTTGCGCAACAGGTAAGAGGCCTCGCCGGTCGGGCTGCCCCAGCCGCCCAGGCGGAAGGCGAATTCCTGCTTCGGGCCGCGCGCCAGGTAGGTGGCCCAGGGCAGCGCCTCGACCTCGGTGCGGACGCCGATGCGGGTCCAGAACTGCGCCACCGCCTGGGCGGTGCGGCCGTCATTCGGATAACGGTCGTTCGGCGTCGACAGGGTCAGCCGAAAACCCTGCGGGAAGCCGGCCTCGGCCAGCAGCGCCCGGGCCCGCGCCAGGTCCTGTGGCCGCGGCTGCACCGCCGGGTTGTACGAAAAAGAGCCCTCGGGCAGCCATTGCGCGGTGGGGATGGCGGTGTTTTCCATCACCCGCTCGGCCAGCGCCTGGCGGTCGATCGCCAGGTCCAGCGCCTGCCGCACCCGCCTGTCCTGGAACGGATTTCTCTCGAGCGCCTTGCCGGCATTGTCGGTGACGCTGGGGACGGCGCCGCTGCGCGAAAAGTCGGCCTGCAGGTAGATCAGCCGAACGCCGGCGATCTCCGAGACCGTCAGCCGCGCCTCGCGCTTCAGCCGCGCCAGGTCGTTCGACGGCACCTGGTCGATGACATCGACATCGCCGGCCAGGATCGCCGCGCTGCGCGCCCCGTCATTCGGCAGGAAGCGGTAGTCGACCTCCGTCCAGGGCTCCTGCGCACCCCAATAGGCGTCGTTGCGGCGGAACACCGCGCCCTGGCCCGGGCGGTAGCTGACGAAGCGATACGGCCCGGTGCCGATCGAGGCCTGGCCGCTGTTGTAATTCTCCGCCACCGCCCCGGTGCCGGCATGGCGCGAGATGATCTGCACCTGCGCCAGGTCGCTGGGCAGCAGCGGATGCGGCCGCGCGGTGTGGAAGCGGACGGTGCGCGCATCCACCACCTCGACCCGCTGGATCGGCCGCACCGCGCCGGCGAAGCCGCCATTGCTGCCCGGCACATTCGGCACCCGGCCGATGGTGAAGGCGACATCGTCGGCGGTGAAGGGTTTCCCGTCGTGCCAGGTCACGCCATCCCGCAGGCGGAATTCCCAGACCGTGTCGCCGACCGGCTTCCAGCTTTCCGCCAGCCCCGGCTGCAGCCGCAGCCGGGCGTCGCGCGCCACCAGCGTCTCGAAGACATGGCCGGTCAGGGCGAAGTTCGAGGTGGTGTTGGAAATATGCGGATCGGCCGAGGAGACCGGGTTGGCGACCCCGATGGTCAGCTTCTGCGCCGCCGCCGGCCCGGGCAGCAAGGCGAGGGCCAGCGCCGTGACCGGGGCGAGCATCGCCAGGCCGCCACGGCATCGCCGCCGGCCGGCGGCGCGGGGGCGGGGGGCAGGCGGGCGGCGCAGCGGCATCGTCGTCGGTTCCTCGGCAGCGCGGGGAGGGATCCCCCGGACGGCCATGGTTCAACTTACTATGAACGTAAGTCAATCTGTATAACGACGTACGATGGCGTTAATTAGGAATTGCCCGCACAATCTGCCGGATGCCCCGCGGATTATTGACTGGCCTTGATCGTGCTATCCGCGCTACGCCGGGTGCATGAGGAGCGAACCGGTTGCCGCCTGGCCTGAGCCTGCCAGCCCCGACGCCCTCGCGGCGGACCGGGCCCCGGCCGTTTCCGCCGCCCTGCTGGCCCGCAGCCTGTCCTGGCGCCGCTTCGGCGCGCTGGGCTGGAAAATGGCCCTCTGGCTCAGCGGCGCCGTGCTGATGGCGCATCTTCTCGGCCTGGGCTGACCCACCCTTCCTGCGAGCCTGTCGACGCCGCCTGACCGGGCGGCGTTTTCGCATGGAAATCTGATATCGATATCACAAAGGGATTGTCGGACGATCCTAGGGCAGGCAAGCTAAGCCGCGAAGAAGAAGCCGCCCGAGGGAACGAATCCACCATGCCCGTCATCACCCGCCGCGCCCTGCTGGGCGCCGCCGCGGCCCTGCCGCTCGCCCGCCCCGCTTTGGCCGCCTGGCCCGACCAGCCGATCCGCGTCATCGTCCCCTGGAATGCCGGGGGCCTGGCCGATATCGTCATCCGCGCCCTCAGCGGCCCGATCTCCGGCCCGCTCGGCCAGCCGGTGGTCATCGAGAACCGCCCCGGCGCCAATGGCGCGGTCGGCACCCAGGCGGTGGCCCGCGCCAACCCGGACGGCCACACCCTGATCCTGGCCAATGCCGAGACCCACGCGATCAACCCGCTGATCTATCCGAAATTGACCTACAATCCGGTGACCGACTTCACGCCCGTCACCCTCTTCGCCCGCGGCCCCTTCGCGCTGATCATCCGCCCCGGCCTCGGCGTCGAAGACTTCGCCGGCTTCATCGCCAAGGTCCGCGCCGAGCCCGGCAAGCTGACCTTCGCCTCCTGGGGCATCGGCAGCACGCCGCACCTGGCCATGGAAGGCCTGCTGAAGCAGAACAACCTGCAGATGCTGCACGTGCCCTTCACCGGCGCGGCGCCGGCCAGCACCGCCATCGTCGGCGGCCAGGTCGACGCCATGTTCCTCAATGCCGGCCCGGCCGAAGCCGTCTCCCGCGACGGCAAGGTGAAGATCCTGGCCCTCGGCGCGTCGGAGCGCCTCTCGACGCTGCCCAACACCCCGACGCTGGCCGAGCTCGGCCAGCCGATCGAGGCCGGCAACTGGTTCGGCCTGCTCGGCCCCGCCAGGATGCAGCCCGCCATCGCCGAGCGCATCGCCACGGTCATCGGCGAGCAGCTCAAGGCGCCGGCCATGCGCGAGATCTTCCGCACGCAGGCGGCGGTGCCGACCACCACCACCCCGGACGAGATGCGGAAGTTTATTGCGGATGACACGGCGCGGTGGTCGTCGGTCGTCAAGGACCTGAATATTCGGCTCGACTAAAAAGAAAGGCCGGGGGAAGGAATTCCCCCGGGCCCCCATCTTTTTTCTGTCAGATCTCGACGCCAGCCCACTGCTCGACGACCTTCGCGATGGACGTGAAGTCGCTGTCAGCACCATACGTCGCGCTGGTCACGGCCAGCATCTGCCGCACCGCGCTGCCCACCACCATCGGCACGCCCATCGCCTCGGCCTCGTCCACGCACAGCCGCACATCCTTGTGCGACAAGCCCGTCGCAAAGCCGAAATCGAAGCTGCGCGGAATGATGGCGCGCGGGAACTTGTCCTGCGTCGCGCTGTTCCGCCCGCTGCTGGCATTGATCACCTCGCACATCAGCGACGGATCCAACCCGGCCTTCACCCCCATCACGATCGCCTCCGACGAGATCGCCAGGGCCGCCGCCGCCAGCAGATTGTTCGCCAGCTTCAGCACCTGCGCCTGCCCCGCCTTCTCGCCGCAGAAGAAGGTCTTCCCCAGCACCGCCAGCACCGGCGCGATCTCGTCGAAAGCGTCGCGCGGGCCCGACACCATGATGGCCAGCTTCCCCGCCGCCGCCCCGGTGATGCCGCCCGAGACCGGGGCATCCAGCGCGACGCGCCCCGCCTCGGCGAAGGCGGCGCCCACCTGCTGCGCGATCCGCGGTCCGGTGGTCGACAGGTCGATGAAGCACCGCGCCCGCTGCCCCTGCAGCACGCCATCTGTCCCCAGCGCCACGGCCCGCACCACATCCGGCGTCGGCAGGCTGCCCAGCACGATATCGGCCAGGTCCGCGACCTCGCGCGGGCTCTCGGCGCGCCGCGCCCCGGCGGCGACCAGGGGGGCGACGGAGGCCTCCACCCGGTCGCAGACCACCAGAGGATACCCGGCCTCCAGCAGGCGCAGCGCCATGCGGCTGCCCATCTGCCCCAGACCCACGAAGCCCAACACCGGCTGCGTCATCACGTCTTCTCCCTGGGCGCTGACGGCCCTCGCTGCCGGTCTAGGCAGCGGCGGGATGGCGCACAAGGCAAAACATGATATCGATAACAGGAAATCAGGAGCTGGCGCGCTGGATGATCTCGAAGCGCAGGTCGATCCGCACTGTCTCGTCCGAGCGGCCCTGGATGCGGTCCAGCAGGATCTGCGCCGCCCGTCGCCCGATCTCGGCCCGCGGCAGCCGCAGCGTGGTCACCGGCGGCACCATCTGGCCCAGGATCTCGAAATTGTCGAAGGCCGCCAGCGCCACGCGCCCCGGCACCGGCCAGCCGCGCCGCTGGCATTCGAAATGCGCCCCGATCGCCAGCACGTCGCCGGCGAAGAAGATCGCATCCGCCTGCGCCCCCTCCACCAGCCGCACCACGGCTTCGGCGCCGGACGGCAGGCCCGGCGGCATCTCCAGCATCAGCCGCGGGTCCTCGGCCAGGCCGAGCTCCGTCAGCGCCGCGCGGAACCCCGCCTGCCGCGCCCGGCTGCGATCGTTGTTCGCCGCCGGCAGCGTCACCAGCGCGATGCGGCGATAGCCCAGGCGATGCAGATGCAGCGTCATCGCCCGCGCCGCGTCCTCGTTGGAATAGCTGACCACCATGTCGATCGGGTCGGGCGCCATCTCGCCGGTCTCGACCACCGGCACCCCGGCGCGGGCCAGCATCTGCCGCGCGCTGTCGGCGTGGCGGGTGTTGTGCAGCATCAGCCCGGCCACCCGCTGCGCCAGGAAGGCGGTGATCAGCGCCGCCTCGTCCTCCTCGCGATAGCCGCAATCGGCGACCATCAGCTGGTAGCCCTGCCGCCGCAGCACCTCGGAGACGCCCTGGATGGTCGGCGCGAACAGCGAATTCTCCAGGCTCGGCACGATCAGCCCGATCACCCGGCTGTTCTGGGAGGAGAGGCTGCCCGCCAGCCGGTTCGGCACATAGCCGATGGCGGCCACCGCCGCCTCCACCCGCCGGCGGATCTCGGGGGAGACCTTCTCCGGGTCGCTCAGCGCGCGCGAGACGGTCATGGTCGAGACCCCCGCCTGCTGCGCCACGTCGCGCATCCGCGCCGTCGCTCCCTGCTTGCCCTCGGCCTCAGCCATGGTCGAGACTCCGCATCAATCGAGAAGCGCCCCGGGCGAAGCCGGCGGCGCAGGGAAGGAAGCCGAGCCCATGACCGAAACCGATGACGACGTCTATGCGATCCATGCCGTCAAATACGCGCATCACGACCGCCCGGCCTATGAGAATTTCATCGGCGCCGATCCGCATGACAATGCCAACATGCCGCTGGACTATTTCGTCTGGGCGGTGGTCGGCCGCAACCGGACCTTCGTCCTCGACACCGGCTTCGATGCCGCGATCGCGAAGAAGCGGGGCCGAAAGCTGATCTGCACCCCCGCCGAAGGCCTCGCCCGCATCGGCGTCCAGGCCGACCAGGTGCAGGACGTGGTGCTGTCGCACATGCATTACGACCATGCCGGCAACACCGACATGTTCCCCGCCGCGCGCTACCACCTGCAGGACCGCGAGATGGCCTATTGCACCGGCCGCTGCATGTGCCACCAGGTGCTGCGCGTGCCCTTCGAGCCCGCCGATGTCCAGGCCATGGTCGGCCGCGTCTTCGACGGCCGGGCGAAGTTCCACGACGGCAGCTCGGACCTGGCGCCGGGCATCAGCCTGCACCATGTCGGCGGCCATTCGCTGGGGCTGCAGGTGATGCGGGTGAAGACGCGGCGCGGCCATGTCGTGCTGGCCTCGGATGCGACGCATCTCTACGCCAATTTCCAGCAGCGCCGGCCTTTCCCCATCGTCGCCGACGTGGCGCAGATGCTGGAGGGCTATGACACCCTGCACCGCCTGGCCAGCTCGCCCGACCATATCATCCCGGGGCATGACCCGGCGGTGCTGGACCGCTACCCGGCTTCCGCTCCGGGGCTGGAAGGGCAGGCGGTGCGGCTGGACGCCGACCCGCGGGTCTAGACAGCGCGGACCCAGCCGCCATCGACATCCAGGACGGCGCCCTGGATGTAGCTGGCCTCGGGGCCGAGCAGGAAGGCGGTGGCTGCGGCGATCTCCTCTGGCGCGCCGAAACGGGCGACACCGGTGGAGGCCGCCAGCGCCGCCGCCGCCGCTTCCACGTCCAGCCCCTGCTCCTGCTGCACCGTCGCGATCCGCGCGGTCAGCCGGTCGGTGCGGATGCTGCCGGGGTTGATGGCATTGACCCGCACGCCGTCGTGCACGCCGCGATCGGCCAGGGCCTTGGTCAGATTGGCCATGGCGGCATTGACCGCGCCGCCCACGGTGAAATCGGCGCTGGCCACCCGCCCGCCAACGCCCGCGATCAGCACGATCTTGCCCGATGCCTTCTGGAGATGCGGCCAGGCGGCGCGGCACAGCCCCACGCCGCCGAACAGCTTCAGCGCGAACCCCTGCTGCCAGGCGGCGTCGTCCAGCGTCAAAAAGTCGCCGCGCGGGGTGGCGCCGGCGCTGTGCACCAGCAGGTCCAGCCCGCCGAATTTTTCCACCGCCTCGGCGACGGCCTGGTCTGCGGCGCCCGGTGCAGAAAGATCGGTCGCGAAGGCTGCGGCACCGGGCAGGGCGGCCGCTTCCTGCGCCAGCGCCTCGGCCGAGCGGGCAACCAGCAGGACGCGGGCGCCCTCGGCAGTCAGGCGGCGGGCGATGGCCAGGCCGATGCCGCGGCTGGCGCCGCTGACCAGGGCAGCCTTTCCGGAAAGCGTCATGGGCGTCACTCCAGGGTGATGATTGCGGAGCCCATGATGGTGCCATCCTGCCATCGCCTTGACACGGGCGATTGGCGGCAGAGCGCGATGGCTTGGGATGGCAGCGTCGAAAAGCCCGATCGCGCGATCGAAGCATGCCGCCAGCGGATGCGCCGCTCAGCGAAGGCCGATACCGAGCAGATACCGGGTCGTCTGTAGCGCGGCGTCGAAGGGGGCGGCGCTGCGGACGATCTTCGCCATGACGCTACTGCCCAACCACAGCTGGTACAGCGAGGCGGCAGCCTCTGCCGCCGATTGCTGCGCGGCCAGGGAGCCCTCCTGAACGCCGATCTCGATGGCGCTGTGCAGGCGCGCGATGATGCCCTGCGTCCCCGATTTCAGCGCGAGACGCATCGGCTCCGAGAGATCCGCGACCTCGGCGCCGAGCTTCACCGCCAGGCAGCGCCCCTGGCAATCGCCCTGGCCATCATAGGCACCCTGGTTCTCGCGCCAGCCGGCCCAGTAGAGCATCAGCCGCTCGGCCATGGTCAGGCCGGGCCGGGCGAGCAGCGCATCCATCTCGGCATGATAGCCGTCGAAATAGGCCATGAGCAGGGCCTCGCCGAAGGCGTCCTTCGAGGCGAAGTAATGGTAGAAAGAGCCCTTGGGAACGCCGGCATCCTTCAGGATCTCGGTCAGGCCGACGGCGGAGAAGCCCTTGCGGGCCATGATCCTCTGGCCGGTGCTGAGGATGGCAGCGCGGGTGTCATGGTCTTGAATCGCGAGTGACATGGCGCCGTTCTGCCATTGATTAGACCAGTCGTCTATGAAATCCCCGACAAGGGTGGTCGGATGGCCGGTTTCGCCCTGGACGCGCTGTCAGGGCGGGCTTCCGTGGAGGCGATGCCGGATTTCTCTGCCAAAATCGACTAGACGACCGGTCTAATTCGAGCCATTGTCAGTGTTACGGGTGGCCCCGGCCGGAAGCCACCTGACCGCGATACTGTCCGGACGGCGCCACAAGACGACCGGTCTACGTGAAAGCCCGGCGGCCGCAGCCGCGGGAGGCTCGCGACCGTTGGAACGCAACACCGAAGGAACTGACGATGAAGGCCCTGATCGTTCTCACCTCGCATGACCAGCTCGGCGATACCGGCCGCAAGACCGGCTTCTGGATCGAGGAGCTTGCCGCGCCCTATTACAGCTTGCAGGAAGCCGGCGTGGCGATCACGCTGGCTTCACCCAAGGGTGGCCGCGCGCCGCTCGATCCCAAGAGCAACGAGCCCGGCTTCCAGACCGACGCCACCCGCCGCTTCGAGGCGGATGCCGGGGCGATGGCCGCGCTGGCCAACACGGCGAAGCTGTCGGACGTCTCGGCCGCCGCCTTCGACATGGTCTTCTACCCCGGGGGCCACGGGCCGCTGTGGGATCTGGCCGAGGATCGCCATTCCATCGCCCTGATCGAGAGCTTCCTGGGGGCCGGGAAGCCGGTGGCCCTGGTCTGCCACGCGCCTGGCGTCCTGCGGCATGTGCAGACCCCCGAGGGAAGGCCGCTGGTCGAGGGCAGGAAGGTCACCGGCTTCACCAATTCGGAGGAAGCGGCGGTCGGCCTGACCGAGGTGGTGCCGTTCCTTGTCGAGGACGAGCTGGTGGCCAAGGGCGGCCGCTTCTCGCGCGGACCGGATTGGGGGTCTTACGTCGTCCAGGACGGCCTGCTCATCACCGGCCAGAACCCGGGCTCGTCGCAGGCCGCTGCCCTGGCGCTGTTGGCGAGCATCAGGCCGGCCGCGTGATCGCCTGGTCGGGGTGACGCAGGGGGCAGCCGCTCCCGGACGGGGTGGCATCCCGGGCGTCACGGCGGGGTGGTTTCCCCGCCACCTCCCGCGGTTCCGGCTGAAGATTCTGTCATTTAATGTCGTGTCGGAATGACATAGCCTTGTCCCCAGGCCGGCGCAGTCCGGCCGTCATGGGGAGAGAGACGAGATGCAGCGCAGGACCCTGCTGGCCAGCGGCCTGGGGCTCGGCAGCCTTGCCATCATCGGCAAGGCGCGGGCCCAGGCCATCACCTTGAACGGCGCCTCGCAGTTCAACGACGAGCATGCCTTCACCCGCTGCCTGGTGCGCTTCGAGGAGCTGGTGCGCAAATACTACGACCAGCCGATCAACTTCGTGCTGCACAAGAACAGCAGCCTCGGGCTGGAAAAGCAGTATTTCGAGTACATGTCGCAGGGGCGGGCGCTGGATTACGGCATCGTCTCGCCGGCGCATATGTCGACCTTCTCGCGCGCCGCCCCCTTCATCGATGCGCCCTTCCTGTTCCGCGACCTCGCGCATTGGCACAAGGTGATGGACCAGGACCTGCTGAAGCCGATCGGCGACGAGCTGGAGAAGCGCGCCCGCGTCATGCTGGTGGGCTATGCCGGCGGCGGCATCCGCAACATCTTCGCCAACCGGCCGCTGACCACCCTGGCCGAGCTGCGCGGCGTCAAGGTCCGCGTCCAGGGCGCGCCGATCTGGAGCCGCACCTTCGCCGCCGCCGGCATGTCGCCCACCGTCATCGCCTATAACGAGATCTACAACGCCATCCAGAACGGCGTCATCGAGGCCGGCGAGAACGAGGCGGCCGGCGTCGAGCAGATGCGCTTCTTCGAGGTGGCGCCGCATCTGGCGCAGACCCAGCATGCCATCACCGTCCGCCCGATCTGCTTCTCGGCCGGCAGCTTCGCCCGGCTGCCGCCGGCGCTGCAGGCCGCCATCCGCCGTGCCGGGCCCGAGGCCGCCGCCTTCGGCCGCCAGATCGAATCCGGCGAGGACAGCCAGAAGATCGACGCCCTGGCCGCCGCCGGCCGGCTGAAGAAGGTCGAGTTCCGCGAGCGCCAGGCGCTGATGGAGAAGGTGGCCCCGGTGCTCAGCGCCTATGCGCGGGAGATCGAGGCGGATGGCATCCTCGGCCGCATCGCCGCCGTCACCAGCTGAGCCCCGCCCGGCTGAGCCCCGCCCGGCTTAGCCCCGTATCGACCGCTTCGACACGCACCTGCAACGCGCCGCCGGCCCGGGTGCCGGCGGCCAGCGGATGGAACACCGTATGATCGAGACCTTCGATGGCAGCGGCCCGGCGGTCGGCGCCGCGCCGGATGGGGGCGGGCAGGGCATGCTGCACCGCCTGATCGCCGGCTATGCCGCGCTGCTGCGCGGGCTGCTGGGCCTCAGCCTGCTGGTGCTGCTGTTCCCGGTCACCCTGCAGATCTTCGCGCGCTTCACCACGCTGCTGCCGCACTGGATCTGGACCGAGGAGATGGCCCGTTTCGGCCTGATCTGGATGGTGATGATCGGCGCCATGCTGGCGGTGCGCGAGGGGACGCATTTCGTCGTCGACGTCTTCCCGCGGCTCTCGCCGCGCGGCCTGGCGCGGATCGAGCTGATGACCGGCGTCTTCGTCCTGGCCTTCGCACTGATCTTCCTGGTCTTCGGCTGGGAATTCACCGAGACCGCCTTCTACCGCATCAGCGAGATGGCGGAATTGCCGCTGTGGCTGATCCACATGGCCTGGCCGCTGGCCGGCCTGTCCTTCGTGCTGTTCAGCGCCGAGCGCATGTGGCTGGCGGCGCGGCTGCTGGCCGGTCGCGACGGGGTGGCCGGCGCATGAGCGGCACCCTGCTGACCCCGGGCCTGGCCGCCGCGATCCTGTTCGGCGGCTTCTTCCTGATGCTGGCGCTGCGGGTGCCGGTGGCCTTCGCCCTCGGCCTGTCCTGCGCGCCGATCCTGATGCTGGAGCCGCGGCTGTCGCTGTTCATCCTCGTGCAGGAGACCTTCAACGCCTATAACAGCTTCATCCTGCTCGCCGTGCCCTTCTTCCTGCTGACCGCCAATCTGATGAATGTCGGCGGCATCACCGACCGGCTGATGACGCTGTCGCGCGGGCTGGTCGGCCATTTCCCCGGCGGGCTGGCGCAGATCAACGTGGTGCTGTCCTTCTTCTTCGCCGGCATTTCCGGCAGTTCCACCGCCGATGCCGCCAGCCAGAGCAAGATCTTCATCGAGGCGCAGCGCAAGGAGGGCTATGACGACAGCTTCTCCGTCGCCATCACGGCCGTCTCGGCGGTGCTGGCGGTGATCATCCCGCCCTCCATCCTGATGATCGTCTGGGGCGGCGTGCTCAGCGTCTCGATCGGCGGGCTGTTCCTGGCGGGAATCGTGCCGGGGGTGCTGATCGCCGGGGTGCAGATGGCGACCGTGCATGTCTATGCCACGCTGCGCCGCTACCCCACCTATCCGCGCGCCACCTGGCGGCAACTGGCCTGCGCCCTCTTCGTCTCGATCCCGGCGCTGATGACGCCGCTGATCATCATCGGCGGCAAGCTGTTCGGCTGGTTCACCGCCACGGAATCCGCCTGCATCGCCGTGCTCTATGCCGGCGCGCTGTCGCTGCTGGTCTATCGCGAGATGAACCTTGGCGGGCTGTGGGACAGCCTGGTCGATTCCGGCCGGCTGGCCGCTGTCGCGCTGTTCTGCGTCGGCACCGCCAGCGCCTTCGGCTGGCTGCTGGCCTATTATGAAATCCCCCGCGTGCTGCTGGAAGGGGTGCAGGGCTGGGGCCTCAGCGCCATCGGCACCGGGCTGTTCATCGCCGGCGTCTTCCTGATCACCGGCTGCTTCCTCGACGCCATCCCGGCCATCATCATCGTCGGCGCCATCCTGCAACCGCTGACCGTGGCGGTGGGGATGGACCCGATCCAGTTCGCCATGATCGGCATCGTCTCCCTGGCCTTCGGCCTGGTGACGCCGCCTTACGGGCTGTGCCTGATGATCGCCTGCTCGGTGGCCGGGATGCGCATGGCCGATGCGCTGAAGGACACCATGATCATGCTGGTGCCGATGCTGGCGGTGCTGCTGCTGATCATCGCCTGGCCGTCGCTGGTGCTGTTCCTGCCCCGGATGATCTCGCCCGAATTCCTGAACTGAGGCTGGCCGGCGGCGGGCGGCGCCCGCCGCCCGGCGTCACTCCAGGGTGATCTTGGCGTCGCGCACCACCGTGCCGATCTTGGTGCGTTCCGCCAGCATGAACTGCACCAGCGTCTCGGGATCGGCGGTGGTGACCTCCGCGCCCATCTCCAGCAGCCGGGCGCGCTCGGGCACCGCGCCGATGATGGCGTTGATCGTGGCGTTCAGCTTCGCCACCACGGCGGGCGGCATGCCCGCAGGGCCGATCACCGCATACCATTCGTCGATGGCGAAGCCCGGCAGCCCGGATTCCGCGATGGTCGGCACCTCCGGCAGATAGGGCGCCCGGTTCGCCGAGGTCACCGCGATGGCGCGCAGCCGCCCGTCGCGCACGAAGGGCAAAGTGGAGCTGGCATTGCCGAACATCAGCTGCAGCGACCCGCCGGCGAGATCCGCCAGCGCCGGCCCGCCGCCGCGATAGGGCGCATGGGTCATGCTGGTGCCGGTCGCCAGCTTGAACATTTCTCCCGAAATGTGCACGGCCGAGCCGATCCCCGGCGAGCCGAAGGCCAGCTCGCCGGGCTTCTGCTTCGCCAGCGCGATCAGCTCGGCGACGCTGGTCACCGGCAGGCGGGGATGCACCACCAGGATATTGGCCACCCGCGCATGCAGCGCGATCGGCGTCACGTCGCGGATCGGGTCATAGGCCGCCTGCTTCTGCATCGCCGCCATGGAGATCAGCGTGCTGGTCACCATGCCGATGGTGTGGCCGTCGGGGGTGGCGCGGGCCAGCTCCACCGTGCCGATGGCGCCCGAGGCGCCGCCGCGGTTGTCGATCACCACCGGCTGTCCCAGCGCCGCCGACAGCGGCGCCTGCAGCTGGCGCGCCAGGATATCGGCGGTGCCGCCGGGCGGCCAGGTGACCACCATGCGCAGCGGCCGGCTGGGCCAGTTGTCCTGGGCGATCGCAAGGCTGGGCGTGGCCAGCGCCGCCGCCAGCAGGGCACGTCGTTTCATCTTTCTTCCTCCCACGTCGCGGCCGCGCCTCTGTCCCGGGCAGCGGTCCGCTGGTCAGCTTCCGCGCGTCAGCTCAGGCGGCGGACCAGCCGCCATCCACCGGCAGGGCGGCGCCGGTCAGGTCGCCGGCCGCCTCGCTGCACAGCCAGGCCGCCAGCCCGGCGACCGCGTCCAGCCCGATGAAGCGCCCGGTCGGCTGCTTGCCGTGCAGCACCGCCGCCGTCGCGGCCTCGCGCAGCTCGCCGCGCTGCATGGCGGCCTCGATGCGGGTCTCGATGCCGGGCGTCAGGCTGGTGCCGGGGCACAGCGCGTTGCAGGTGATGCCCTGCCGCGCCGTCTCCAGCGCCACGGCCCGCGTCAGCCCGATCAGCGCCGTCTTGGTGACGACATAGCCGACGCGGTCGACGGCGCCGACCAGCCCGTAGATCGAGGACATGTTGACGATCCGCCCGAAGCCCGCCGCCTGCATCGCCGGCAGCGCCAGGCGGATGGTGTGGAAGGCGGCCGAGAGATTGACCGCGATATCCGCGTCCCAATCCGCCGTCGGCATTTTCTCGATCGGCCCGAAATGCCGGGTGGCCGCGTTGTTGACCAGGATGTCGACCGGGCCGACGGCGGCCATCAGCGCCGCGATGGCGGCGGGGTCGCCGAGATCGGCGCGGTGATAGGCGACCGCCACCCCATGCCGCGCGGCGAGCTCGGCGCGGACCGGCTCGGCTTCTTCCCCCGTCGCCAGCCCGTGCAGATGCAGCGCGCAGCCGGTCGCCGCCAGCGCCTGGGCCACCGCCAGGCCCAGCCCGCCGGTCGATCCGGTGATCAGCGCCCGGCGCCGTGATCCGCCCGCTTCCGCTTCGCGCAATTGACCGTCCCTTCCGGATGCGCCACCTTGATATCGATAACATGAGGGCGCGGCAAGCACCCGATCACGGAGAGGATTCTTTCATGATGCCCCGCATCCCCCGCCGGCCGCTGCTGGGCGCGGCCGCTGGCCTGCTCGCCTGTCCTGCCGTGTCGCGCGCGCAATCCCGCCCGGTGCGGCTGCTGGTGCCCTATGCCCCGGGCGGCGGCACCGACATCTTCGCGCGTGCGCTCGCCGAGGGCCTGACCGAGACGCTGGGCGCGACCGTGCTGGTGGAGAACCGCGCCGGCGCCAATGGCTCGATCGGGTCCGAGGCCGTGGCGCGGGCCGAGCCCGACGGCCAGCTCTTCCTGGTCGATACCGGCAGCCACGTCATGAACAGCTACACCATGCCGAGCCTGCCCTATCAGCCGCTGCGCGACTTCTCCCCGGTCGCCCTGCTGTCGAAGTTTCCGCTGCTGCTGACGGCATCCGCCGCCGCGCCCTTCCGCGATGTCGCCGGGCT
This sequence comes from Roseomonas sp. 18066, assembly GCF_902706185.1. GTDB lineage: Bacteria > Pseudomonadota > Alphaproteobacteria > Acetobacterales > Acetobacteraceae > Pseudoroseomonas. The sequence continues at coordinate 14,204 of NZ_CACSJM010000009.1, forward strand.
GATCGCCGCGGCCCGCGCAGCGCCGCGCAGCATCGGCTTCGGCACCTCGGATGCGGCGATCTCCTATGCCGGCAATCTCTTCACCCGGCTGGCGGGGATCGAGATGGTCGAGGTGCCCTATCGCGGCGCCGCCCCCATCCTGAACGACCTGGTGGCCGGCCACCTGCCGACCGGGTGGAACAGCACGGTCGCCGCCGCGCAGCATCTCTCGGCCGGGCGCATCCGCGCGCTCGGCGTCACCACCGCCGCGCGCAGCCCGCTGCTGCCCGAGGTGCCGACATTGGCCGAGGCCGGGGTCGCCGGCTACGACTTCGCAGGCTGGTACGTCATGGTCGGCCCGTCGAAGCTGCCGGCGGCGACGGCGACCCGCATGCACCAGGCGGTGCTGAAGACGCTGGAGCTGCCGCGGGTGCGCGAGCGGCTGCTGGGCATCGGCGCCGATCTCGGCGTGCTCGGGCCCGACGCGCTGGCGGGCTTCCTGAAGGAAGAAGACGCACGCTGGGCCCAGGCCTCGCGCGACGGCCTGATCAGCCGGATGCAGTGAGCATGACCGACCAGGAGTCCTGCGGCGCCGCCCTGGGCCGCTTCATCGCCGATTTCCCCGCCGACGGGTTTTCGCCCAGCCTCTGGCATGAAGGGCGGCGCTCGCTGCTGAATTTCTTCGGCGGCGCGCTGGGCGTGGCGCAGGACCCGGCGGTGCAGACCGCGCTGCGGGTCATGGCGCCGTTCTCCGGCCCCGAGCGCGCCACCGTCATCGGCCGCGCGGAACGGCTGGACGCCATGGGCGCGTCCTTCGTCAATTGCATCGCCGCCAATCTGCTCGACTTCGACGACACCCATCTGGAGACGGTGATCCACCCCACCGCCGCCGTCGCCCCGCCGCTGCTGGCGCTGGCCGAGCTGCGCGGCTTCTCGGGTGCCGCCGTGCTGGAGGCCTTCCTGATCGGCGCCGAGGTCGAATGTCGCATCGGCGTGTCGGTCTCGCCCGGGCATTACGCGCGGGGCTGGCACATCACCTCGACCTGCGGCGTCTTCGGCGCGGCGGCGGGCTGCGCGCGGCTGCTCGGGCTGGACCCGGCGCAGAGCGCGACGGCGCTGGGCATCGCCGCCAGCCAGTCGGCCGGGCTGGTGGAGAACCTTCCCTCCGCCGCCAAGAATGTCGGCATGGGTAATGCGGCGCGCAACGGGCTGCTGGCGGCGCTCTTCGCCGAGGCCGGCTATGGCGCCGCGCCGGCGGCGATCGAGGGCAAGCTCGGCTGGGCCCGCGCCATGGGCGATGCTCCCGACATTGCCCGCATCACCGGCGGCCTGGGCGAGCAGTGGGAGATCGCCCGCAACACCTACAAGCCCTATCCCGCGGGCATCGTCTTCCACGCGGTGATCGACGCCTGCCTGGACCTGCGCGACGGGCTCGGGGAAGTGAAAGAAATCCTGGTTGAGGGTGACCAGCTGCTGCTCGACCGCGGCGACCGCGTGCTGCGCAACGAGCGCGACGCCCGGGTCAGCATCCACCACTGCGCCGCCGTGGCGCTGCTGCGCGGCCGTGCGGGGGTCGAGGATTTTTCGCTGGCCGCGCTGCAGGACCCGCAGCTGGCGGCGCTCCGCGGCAAGGTGCGGGCGCGGCTCGATGCTTCTCTGGCGCGCGGCGCTGCCCGGGTCACGGTGGTCGCCCCGGATGGCGCCCGCCGCGTCGCCGAGGTACGTGACCCCCGCGGCAGCGAGGCCCGCCCCATGTCCGACGCCGAACTGGAAAAGAAATTCGTCCAGAATGGCGGCACGCCGGCCCAGGCACGCGCGGCCTGGGGGCTGGATCGCTGCGCCTCGGTCGCCGCGGTGATGCAGGCCTTCGCCGCTCAGCCCTGACGTGGCAGGGCGTTGCGCGACAGCATGCGCTTCGCCGCCACATAGCCCCAGGCCATGTTCGGCCCGATGGTGGTGCCGGCGCCGACCGAGCGGGTGCCCAGCGGATTGGCCATCGCCACCCCGGCGCAGAAAAGGCCGGGGATGACGCTGCCATCGGCGCGCAGCACCTCGGCCTGGTCGTTGGTGCGCGGCCCGCCCTTGGTCGCCAGGATCGAGCGGTTGAAGGGCATGGCGAGGAAGGGCGCGGTCGCGATCGGGTCCAGCCCGGCGCGGCGGCGCTTGTCCACCGCGGCGGCGTCGCGCTTCGCCGGGCGGCCGAAATCATGGTCCTCGCCGGCGGCGGCGGCGGCGTTGAAGCGTTCCACCGTGGCGCGCAGCGTCGCCGGGTCGATGCCGATCTTCTGCGCCAGCTCCTCGATGGTGGCCGCCTTGCGCAGCCAATTCGGGTCATGCCGCGCCGCCCAGCGCACCAGCGGCAGCCGCTTCAACATGGCCGCGTCGCTGATCACCCAGGCCGGCAGGTGCAGCGGCTGGCCGTCGGCGCCCCGGCTGTCGATCAGCTCGCCGATGTTGAAGCGCAGCTCGTTGACGAAGCGGCGGCCCTCGCGATTGACCAGGATGGCATTCGGCTCGGTGTGGAAGGGCACCGGCATGGCCAGCACGCGCCCCTGGTAGCGCTTCGGGATCGAGGGGGTCAGCGTCGCCTGGTCCATATGCGCGAGCTCGGCGCCGACGGCGGCCGCCATCTTCTGCCCGTCGCCGGTGTTGCTGTCCGGGCTGCCGAGATAGTCCACCGGCCCCGGAAAATGCTGCTGCAACAGGGAAGCATCCCATTCGAAGCCGCCGGTCGCGATCAGCACGCCGCGGCGGGCATGGTATTCCCGGCGTCGCCCGCGCTGCTCGACGACGGCGCCGGTCACCGCGCCGGTCTCGTCGGTCAGCAGGGACACGGCCCGCGCGCCGCGCTCGACGGTGCAGCCGGCATCGAGGCAGCCGCGCAGCAGGCCGATGATCAGCGCCGTGCCCTTGCCGCCGGTGCTGGTCAGCACCCGCCACAGCAGCCGCGGCCAGAGCTGGAAGGCGGTGCGGACCGGATGGTGGTAGAGGTCGGTCTCGACCGCCTCGTGATAGGTGAAGACCTCCGGGATGGTCGAGCGCCGGATCGCGAAGCCGAGCCGGCCCAGCCGCCAGCGGCTGAGCGGCAGCGGCGACATCATGCGGCCCCTCGGCTTGGCGCCGGGCAGGTCGCGCAGCGGGTCGGGCTCGGGGGTCAGCGCGAAGCGCAGCGGGCTGTGCGCCTCGACGAATTCCAGCATCTCCGGGGCGGCGGTGACGAAGCGCTGCCACAACGCGTCCTCGGTCGCGGCCCAGCCCTCGGGCGCGGCGGCGCGGATATAGGCCAGGGCCTCGTCCGGACTGTCGTCGATGCCGGCGGCGCGGGCATGGTGGCTGGCCGGGATCCAGGTGCCGGCGCCCGACATGGCGCTGGTGCCGCCCAGCACCTCGGCCTTTTCCAGCACGGTGACGGACAGCCCGCCGATGGCGGCGGTCAGCGCCGCGGTCAGCCCGGCGGAGCCGGAGCCAAGGACCAGGACGTCGGTGTCCACGGGGGTGTCCACGCGGGTGACCACGGGGGTGTCGACAGGCGGAAGCGCGCTCATTCCGGTGTTTCTAGTCGGTTTTCCCGGGGCGTAAAGCTTGCCCTGCCCCCGGAACGAAGGCAGAATCGCCCGCCCGTGACAGCGCCGTTGCGGAAGCTCCTGGGATACAGAGAACGGCCCATGAACAATTCCGAGCATTCGGCGCCGTCCTGCGGTATCGTCGTCGCATGAGCGACATGCCTGGAAGCGACAAGGACGGACCCCGCCGCCCCCGCCGGCTGCCCTGGGATTTCCACCCCTCCCTGACGGAGGAGCGGCTGATCGCCGCCGCCGGCCTGCTGGTGCGCGGCCGCGAGGACGCGGTGTCGCAGGCGGATTACTGGGCCGGCGACGACGCCTGGTCGATCGGCTGCCGCGCCTATTCCTTCACCAAGCACCAGGTGCGCGCCGCCGCCGAGGGCGGCCGCTACCACTGGCTGAAGGTGCTGGACCACACGCACCATTTCGTCTTCATGATCGAGGACGTGCCGGTTCGTTTCTACCGCGGCGACGCCGAGGAGCCGAGCAAGCGCACCCTGCTGCGCCAGCAGCTGGAATCCAACCAGATCTCCATGGTCTTCGGCCGGGAATTCGAGGAGGAGGGGACGATGTTCCGCCTCGCCATCGAGACCGACGAGGAAGGCCATGTCAGCCGCGTGGTCTTCCTGGCGCTGCGCGGCGAGCAGGGCGTCACCGAATGCTTCTGGCCGGTGCCGCTGGCGCAGCGCGCCGCCGCCAAGGTCGAGGCGCCGCGCGGCCGCCGCAACAGCGCCGCCGCCCTGCAGCTGCCGCTGCTGCCCTGGGCAGGGCCGGCGCTGCCCTCCTCCTCCCAGGGCAAGGCCAGCCGCCGCGCCGGCGGCCGGCCCGCGCCGTCGCGCAAGGCCGGCTAGAGAGCTTCTACGCCGTCCAGGCCTTGCGACCCTCGAGCGGATAGCCCGGGTCGTTGTAGCCCGGCGTCGAGGGATGGCCGGCGGGAACGAGAGAGTCGACCAGCGCCTCGTCCTCGGCGGTGAAGGAATAGTCGAGCGCGCCGACGTAGTCCTCCCACTGCGCCTCGGTGCGCGGGCCGGCGATGGGGGCGGTGATCAGCCGGTTGTTCAGCACCCAGGCCACGGCGAATTGCCCGGCGGTGATGCCGCGGCTTTCCGCATGGGCGCGCAGCGTCTGGGCGATGGCGATGCTTTCCGGCCGCCACTCGGTCTCCATCATGCGCTTGTCGGCGCGGGCGGCGCGGCTGCCGGGCTCGGGCGCGGCCTGGCTAGCATATTTGCCGGTCAGCACGCCGCGGGCCAGCGGGCTGTAGGGCACCACGCCCAGGCCATAGTAGGCGCAGGCCGGCAGGTGCTCGGTCTCCGGCATGCGGTTCAGCGCGTTGTAATAGGGCTGGCTGACCACCGGGCGGTCGATGCCGGCCTCGTCGCAGAGCCGGCAGATTTCCGCCACCCGCCAGGAGCGGTGGTTGGACACGCCGAAATGCCGGATCTTGCCGGCGCGCAGCAGCTCGCCCAGCGCCCGCACCGTCTCGGCCAGCGGCGTCGCATGGTCTTCCTTGTGCAGGTAGAGGATGTCGATGGTCTCGACGCCCAGGCGCCGCAGGCTGTCCTCGGCCGCCTGCAGGATGTGGCGGCGCGACAGGCCGCGGTCGTTCGGCCCGGGGCCGGCGGGATTGGCCAGCTTGGTGGCCAGGATCCAGTGCTGCCGGTTGGCGCGGATGGCGCGGCCGGTCACCTCCTCCGACCTGCCGCCATTATAGACATTGGCGGTGTCGATGAAGTTGATGCCCTGGTCGCGGGCGCGGTCGATGATGCGGGTGGCGGTGGGCTCGTCGGTGGCCTCGCCGAACATCATGGTGCCGAGGCACAGCGGCGAGACCTTCAGCCCGCTGCGGCCGAGATTGCGATACTTCATGGGGCTTCCTTCCTGGGGGGATCAGCGCAGCTCGCGCACGGGCGCGCCGGCGCGCCAGGCGGCGATGGCCTCGACCATGTCGGGGAAGAACAGCGCGTAGCTGCCCTCGGTGACATAGCCGAGATGCGGGCTGAGCACGGCGTTCTTCTCGGATCGCAGCGGGTGGTCGACCGGCAGCGGCTCCTGGTCGTAGACGTCGAGGCCGGCGGTGATGCGGCCCTCGCGCAGCGCGTCGAGCAGCGCCGCCTCGTCGACCAGCGGCCCGCGCGAGGTGTTGATCAGCACCGCGCCCGGCTTCATCGCGGCGAGCTCGGCGCGGCCGACGATGCCGCGCGACCGGTCGGACAGCACCAGGTGCAGGCTGACCACGTCGGATCCGGCGAACAATTCTGCCTTGGTCACCTGGCGCACGCCGAGCTCGGCGCAGCGCTCGGCCGACAGGTTCTGGCTCCAGGCCACCACCTCCATGCCGAAGGCGCGCGCCACCGGCACCATCTGCGCGCCGAGCCGCCCGAGGCCGGCCAGCCCCAGCACCCGGCCGTGCAGCACGCGGCCGACGCTTTCCTGCCACAGCCCCTGGCGGATGCGGGCATCTTCCTGCGGCAGCCGGCGCAGGGTCGCCAGCATCAGCGCCCAGGCGAGCTCGGTGGTGGCGTAGAAGGATTCGCCCCCGCGGGTGTGGCAGACGGTGACGCCCTGGGCGCGCGCGGCGGCGAGGTCCAGCGCGCGGTTATGCGCCCCGGTCGTCACCAGCAATTGCAGGTTTTTCAGCTGCGCCAGCAGCGCCGCCGGCATCGGCTGGCGCTCGCGCATCAGGCAGACCACCTCGTAATCGGCGAGGATGTCGGCCGCCTGGTCGCCCAGCGGCTGGTCGAAGAAATCGACGCTGGCCTCGGGGCCGAGGGAATCCCAGTCGGCCAGGCCCGGGCCCACCTTCTGGTAGTCGTCGAGCACCGCGATGCGCATGCCGTTTTCTCTCCCGCTGTCGTCAGCGCGGCATCCTGCGCCGGCGCAGCAGCGGCAGCAAGGCGAGCAGCACCACCGCGCCGCCATAGAGCTGCGTTGTCGGCAGCAGGCCGATCTCGCGCGCCGCCATGCCTGCCGCCAGCGCCGGCAGGCTGAAGGCCAGGTAGCTCTCGACATAGAAGGCCGAGAGCAGCCCGGCGCGCTGATGCGGCGCGGCCAGCGGCAGCAGGCTGCGCGCCGCGCCGAAGAAGGCGCCGCCGAAGCCGAAGCCGGCCAGCGCCGTGCCCAGTAGCAGCCCGGCCGGCGAGGCCAGGGCCACGGCGGCCAGCGTCGCCAGCGTGCCGCCGGCCAGCGCCGCGCTGCCCAGCGGCAGGATGCGCGCCGGCGTCATGCCGCGCAGCGCCAGCATCGCCAGGCTGCCGGCGGCGGTCAGCGTCGCCACCACCAGCCCGCCGAGCAGCGCGCCCCCCTCCAGCTGCCGCGCCACCGCCGGCATCAGCGAGAAGTAGAAGCCGCCCAGCGCCCAGACCGCGACATTGACCGGCATCACCGCCCAGAACACGGCCCGCGCCTGCGGCGGCACGCCCAGCCGCGGCCGCAGCGTCTTCCAGAGGGTGACGGAGCGGTCGCGCCGCGCCGTCTCCGGCAGCGCCCAGACCAGCACAGCGGCCACCAGCATCGCGGCACCCAGGATCAGAAAGACGAGCTGGCGCGGGGCAGGGGCCTGGGCCACCAGCAGCGCGGTGCCCAGCGTGCCCAGCGTCAGCCCCAGCAGCGGCGTCACCGCATTGACCAGCGGCCCGCGCTGGCGGTCGCCATCCAGGATGGCGGCGCCCAGGCTGCTCATCGCCGCCCCCGTGGCGAAGCCCTGCACCAGCCGCGCCGCCAGCAGCGCCTCGACCGAGCCGGCGGTCATGAAGACCAGCATGGCGCCGGCATCCAGCAGCAGCGCCGCGGCGATCACCGGCCGCCGGCCCAGCTGGTCCGACAGGCTGCCTACCGTCAGCAGCGCCAGCAGCAGCGAGGCCGAATAGATGGCGAAGATGCCGGTGACGGCCAGCGCCGACAGGCCCCAGGCCTCCTGGTACAGGCGGTAGAGCGGGGTCGGCGCCGCCGAGGCCGCCTGCACCACCGCCAGCGTCGCCGCGCCGAACAGCAGGAAGGCCGGGCGTGGCAGCGGCGCCGCCTGGCAGGGGACGGAAGTGCTGGACATGGGAGCCTCGCTGCCTTTAAGGCCAAGGAATAGCGTTAAGCTCCTTGTGGCGGCTTTCGCGGCTTAACGCAAAGATTTTGCGTTAAGACAGCCATGCGACGCGGAGGACCCCGCCATGACCACCCGGGAGATGATCCGCTGCGGCGGCCGCAGCGCCCGCATCCAGTCCGCCGTGCACGCGGCGGTCGCCGCCCTGCTGCGGGAGGGCGACCGCGCCGGCCTGACCCTGCCGATGGTGGCGGCGCGCGCCGGGGTGACGCCGTCCACCCTGTATCGCCGCTGGGGCGACCTGCCGGCGCTGCTGGCCGATGTGGCGCTGCAGCGGATGCGGCCGCAGGAGCCGCCGCTCGACACCGGCGCGCTGCGCGGCGACCTGCGCGCCTGGGCCGAGCAGTATCGCGAGGAGATGGGCTCCGAGCCCGGCCAGGCGATGATCCGCGACGTGCTGCTGGCGCCCGGCGGGCAGCAGGCGCAGCCCTGCGCCGCGCTGGTCGCCGCGCAGCTGGCGGTGATCGACGCCCGGGCGCGCGGCCGCGGCGAGGCCGGCTTCGACGTCGCCGCGGCGATGGACCTGCTGGTGGCGCCGATCGTCTACCGGCTGCTCTTCGCCGAGGCGCCGCTGCCGGCCGGGCGGCTCGAAAGCCTGCTCGACCGGCTGCTCGGCCCCGGCTGAGGCGTCACTCGGCCGCCTGGCGCTCGGCGCCGACCAGGCCCTGGCGGCGGGCCTCGGCGAGGCCCACTTCCAGCGCCTCGGCGAAGATCGCCACCAGCTCGTCCACCTGCGCCCGGGTGATGATCAGCGGCGGGCAGAAATAGACGGCATCCGGGCTGGCGCGGACGATCAGCCCCTTTTCCATCGCCACGTTCTGGATCAGCGGGCCGATCCCGGCGGCGGCCGGCAGCACGGTGCGGTTGGCCTTGTCGGAGACCAGCTGCACGGCGCCGATCAGGCCGACGCCGCGCACCTCGCCGACCAGCGGATGGTCGAGGAAGCCGCGCAGCTTCGCCTGCAGATACGGCCCGACGTCCTGCACATGCGCCAGGATGTCGCGCTCCTCGTAGATCTTCAGCGTCTCCAGCGCGACGGCCGACGAGACCGGGTGGCCGGCATAGGTGAAGCCATGCGCGAAGTTGCCGAGCCGGCCGGCCAGCGACGTGATGGCCTCGGCGATCGGCGTGCTGATCAGCGTCGCCGAGATCGGCAGGTAGGCGGAGGACAGCGCCTTGGCCACCGTCATGATGTCGGGCTCGATGCCGAAGGTGTCGCAGCCGAACATCTGCCCGGTGCGGCCGAAGCCGCAGATCACCTCGTCGGCGATCATCAGGATCTCATACTTGCGCAGCACCGCCTGGATGCGCGGGAAGTAATCCTGCGGCGGCACGATGACGCCGCCGGCGCCGTTCACCGGCTCGGCGATGAAGGCGCCGATGGTCTCGGGGCCCTCGCGCAGGATGAGCTCCTCGAGGTTCTGCACCATGCGGTCGGTGAACTGCGCCTCGGTCTCGCCCGGCTCGCCGTAGAGATAATGGCTGGGGCAGTCGGTGCGCAGCACCGGGCCCATCGGCAGGTCCCATTCGACATGGTTGTGCGCGAGGCCCGTCAGGCTGCCGGAGAAGACGGTGATGCCGTGGTAGCCGCGGTGCCGGCCGATGATCCGCTTCTTCGCCGGCCGGCCCAGCGCGTTGTTGTAGAACCAGACCAGCTTGGCGGCCTGGTCGTTGGCCTCGGAGCCGGAATTGGCGAAGAGCACCTTGGACAGGCCCTTCGGCGCGATCTTCAGCAGCGCCTCGGCCAGCTCGATGCTGGGCTCGGTCGAGCGGCCGTTGAAGATGTGGTAGGTCGGCAGCTTCTCCATCTGCCGCACCGCCGCCTCGATCAGCCGCTTCTCCGAGAAGCCGAGCGAGGTGCACCACAGCCCGGCCATGCCCTCCAGGTAGCGCTTGCCGGAATCGTCATGCACATAGATGCCGTCGCCCTGGGCCATGATGGTCGGGCCGCTCTCCTTGTGCTTCTCCAGGTTGGTGTAGGGGTGGATCAGCGAGGCGACGTCGCGGGCGGCGAGCGAGTTCGGGGTGCTGGTCATGGCGGCGGGCTCCTGGGCGGCGGTCAGGCTGAATCGCTAGCCCGCCAGCCTATCGCCCCGACAGGGCCAGTTGCGCGAATTCAACCCTGCCAGCCGGCCACGACCTCTTGTCCTTCCCGCGCCCGCCGCGCCGGCCGCAGTTCTTCGAGCGCGCGCCCGAGCCCTGCCAGCCCCGGCTCGATCCGGTCGGTGCCGATCGACGAGAAGCCCAGCCGGAAATTCCCGAGCCCCTGGCCCGGCTCGTCGTAGAAGAACTCGCCGGGCTCGATCAGCACGCCCTGGCCGCGGGCGATCTCGGCCAGCCGGTGCGCGGCGACCCCGGGCGGCGCGGTGACCCAGACGCTGCTGGCGCCCAGGCCCCGCTGCGTCCGGCAGCCGGGCAGATAGGCCGGCAGCAGCCGGTCCATCAGCCGGGCGCGTTCCGCCAGCACCAGCCCGACCCGCCGCAGATGGCTGCGGTAATGGCCGAGCCCGATGAAGCAGGCGAGGCTCCGCTGGTTGTTGCCCGGCGGGTGCCGCATGATCAGCCGGCGCAGCGCGCGCAGCTCGGCGATCACCGGCGGCGGCGCCACGACGAAGCCCAGCCGCAGCCCCGGCGACAGCGTCTTCGAGAAGCTGCCGACATGGATCACCCGCCGCGTCGCATCCAGCGCGCGCAAGGGCGGCGGCCGGGCACCCTCGGGGAACAGGTCGGTGTCGTATTCGTCCTCGACCAGGATGATGTCGCGGGCCCGCGCCAGCCGCAGCACCGCCTGCCGCCGCTCGGCCGACATCATCGCCGAGGTCGGGCTCTGGTGCCCGGGCGTCAGCAGCACCAGCTCGCAACCGGCGAAATCGGCATCCGGCACCGCGCCCTCGGCATCCACCGCCAGCCGCCGCAGCCGGTCGGTCTGCAGCCGCGCCATGCGCCGCAGGTCGGGATAGCCCGGCTCCTCCATGCCGACGACGGTCTGCCGCCCGGCGAAGAGCCGCAGGATCAGGTACAGCGCCTGCTGGGCCCCCAGCGTGATCATCACCTCGGCCGGCGCCGCCCAGATGCCCCGCCGCGGCAGCACCTGCTGGCACAGCTGCGCGATCAGCGCCGGGTCGTCCTCGTCGATGCGGTCCACCGACCAGCTCTGGATCGCGCCGGCGCTGGAGGCGACCTTCACCGCCTCCCGCCACTCGGCCGCCGGGAACAGCGCGGGGTCCAGCTCGCTGGACAGGAAGGGGAAACGGTAGCGCTGCCAGTCCACCGGCTTCGACGAATGCGCGGTGCCGCCCGGGCGCACGGCGAAGCGCTGCTCCCAGCCCTCCTGCGCCACGCCGCCCGCGGGCAGCCCGACCGGCAGGGCCTCCTGCGCGGCGACAAAGACGCCGCTGCGCTCGCGGGCGATCAGCAGCCCCTCATCGACCAGCTGCTGATAGACCTCGACCACGGTGATCCGCGCCACCCCCAGCAGCCCGGCCAGCTGCCGCCCCGAAGGCAGCCGCGTGCCCGGCGCCAGCCGCCGCGCCGCGATCGCCTGCATCAGCGCATGCCGGATCTGCGGCTTCAGCTGCCCGCCGGCACGGCCGATGCCGGAAAACAGGCCGATCCATTCGAACGCCGGGTCGCGGGACATCCCGGCATGATCGGCAAACCACGCGCCCGGAGCAAGCGACCTCGACAGACCCGCGACGCCGGGGTCTCATGCGGCACACGTCAACGGAGAGACCACGCCCATGCCCATGATCCGCGTCGAAATGTTCCCCGGCCGCACCGTCGAGCAGAAGCGCGCCCTCGCCAAGGCCCTGACCGAAGCCTTCGTCACCCATGGCAAGACCTCACCCGAGGCCGTCAGCATCGTCTTCGTCGACGTCGCCAAGGAAGACTGGGCGACGGCCGGCGTGCTGGCGAGCGACAAGTAAGGAAGCAAGGTCGGGGGAAGGTATTCCCCCGAATCCCCCTTCTATTTCTGAAAGAAAACCGATGGCCACGGCGCTGCTCTGGGCGGGATTCTTTCTGGTCAACTTCAACATCGCCATGATGATGCCCCTGCTGCCCTTCATCCAGGAAGCAGGACACCTCACCACACACCAGGCCGGCCTCGTTCTCGCGGCCTTTCCCGTGGCAGCCTTGCTCTCCAACCTGGCGCTCGGGCCCTGGATCGACCGCTTCGGCCGCCGCCGCTTCATCATCGCCGGCGCCAGCGCGGTCTCCGTCACCCTGGCCGCCACCACCCTGGGCGAAGGCGTCGTCTGGCTGACGCTGTGCCGCGCCGCCACCGGCCTCTTCATGCCCATGGTCGGCGCCTGCCTCTTCGCCGCCATCGCCGACTACCTGCCCGAAGACCAGCGCGCCCGCGCCGCCGGCCAGGTCACCACCGCGGCCCCCATCGCCTTCCTGGCCTCCATCTCGCTCGGCGTCATCCTCGGCGGGCTGGTCGCCTGGCAGGTGCCGCTGCTGCTGGCGGCAGCCCTGGCCGTCGGCATCGCCCTCGGCGCCGCCCGCCTGCCGCCGACCCCGGCCTGGGCCCTGGCCACCGGCCCGGTCACCCCCGCCACCTACCGCCGCCGCCTGCTGTCGCTGTCGATGAGCCGGCAGACCCGGCTGCTCTTCGTCAGCTACTTCGCCTGGTCGGCGGCGGTCTTCGGCTTCCTCGGCCTCTACCCCGCCTGGGCGGTGCAGCAGGGCCTGGCCGGGCAGGGGGCGGCGACCATCGGCCTGCTGCTGCTGCTGGGCGAGGTCGGCGGGCTGCTCGGCGCCCTGCTGGCCACCCGGGTGCGGCGCGGCCCGCTGCGCTTCTGCGGCCTGGCCGGGCTGGCCACGGCGCTGGTCGTCGCGGTGGTGCCCTTCGGCGTCGACCTGCCCTGGTACCAGGCGCTGGCCTATGGCGGCTTCGCCTTCGGCCGCGACCTGATGCTGGCGCTGATCCTGGGCGGCGCCATGCTGCTGGTCCCCGCCGCCGAGCGCGGCAGCCTGAACGCCCTGCTCAACGCCATCTACCAGACCGGCGCCACGCTGGGCGGCATCATGGCCGCCTGGCTCTACGCCTGGCGCGACGATTTCTGGGCGAACGCCCTCTTCGCTTCTGTCCTTTTCTTCATCTCCGCGATCCAGCTGCTGCGCATCGGCGACGCCCGGAAGCGCTGAGGCAACCAGCCCGAGAAACCAGCTGGCCCAAGGCCGCGTTGCCGCTGCGGCAGGGAGAGATGCGCCATGCGCCTCGGTGGACCGGAAAGCGACAATATCGAGGATCGGCGGGGTCGCGGCGGCGGCGGCGGGGGCCGCGGCGGCATCGCGGTCGGCGGGCTGGGCGGCGTCGCCATCCTGCTGGTCTGCCTGTTCTTCGGCATCGACCCCTCGGTGCTCCTCTCCGACGGCGAGGCGCCGCCGCCGACCCAGCGCGAGGCCAGCCGGGAGCCCGGCCGCGATCCCGGCCAGCGCAACGCCGCCCCCGAGGATGCCGGCCGCCGCTTCGTCGCCCAGGTGCTGGGCGAGACCGAGCAGGTCTGGACCGCGCAATTCACGGCGATGGGCCGCCAGTACCAGGCGCCGGTGCTGGTGCTGTTCAGCGGCGCGACGCAATCCGGCTGCGGCGGCGCCCAGGCGCAGATGGGGCCCTTCTATTGCCCCAACGACCGCCGGGTCTATATCGACCTCGACTTCATGGCCCAGCTGCAGCAGCAGCTCGGCGCCCGCGGCGACTTCGCCGCCGCCTATATCGTGGCGCATGAGGTCGGCCACCATGTGCAGAACGAGCTCGGCGTCCTGCGCCGCGCCGAGGAGCTGCGCCGCGGCAACGACGCCAATGCCGTGCAGGTCCGCGTCGAGCTGCAGGCCGATTGCTTCGCCGGCCTCTGGGCCAAGCGCGCCAACGACGCCCGCCGCATCCTCGAGCCCGGCGATGTCGAGGAAGGGCTGGCCGCCGCCGCCGCCGTCGGCGACGACCGGCTGCAGCGCCGCGCCGGCGGCCGGGTGCAGCCCGAGAGCTTCACCCATGGCTCCTCCGCCGAGCGCGTGCGCTGGTTCCGCCGCGGGCTGGAGAGCGGCGCGCTCTCCGCCTGCGACACTTTCGCCAGCCGCTAAGTGGCTACTTGAAGCTGCCCGTCACTTGAAGCTGCCGGCCAGGGCTTCCGCCACCTTCCTGGCGAAGCCGGCCGGGTCGCGCGGCGCGTCGCCATCCTGGAGCCGCGCCAGGTCGAGCAGCGTGCCGGCGGCCTCGGCCAGGTCGGTCTCGCTGCTTTCCGCCAGCTTGCGGATCAGCGGGTGGCGCGGATTGAGCTCCAGCACCGCGAAGCTGCCGCCGCCGCCGCGCCCGGCGCGCCGCAGCAGCCGCTGCATCTGCAGGTCCGGCCCCATCGCCGAGGCCGAGAGCAGCACCGCGCTGTCCACCAGCCGGTCGGAGGCGCGCACCTCGGCAACCTCGTCCTTCAGCGCCTCGGTCAGCTTCGGCAGCAGGGAAGACAGATCGGCGGGCTCGGCGACCTCGCCTTCCAGCGGCAGCTTGCTCAGGTCGATCGTGCCCTGGGTGATGCTGCGCAGCGGCTTCTCCTCGAAGCGGTCGAGCCGCTCCGGCCAGAAGCTGTCGATCTGGTCGACCAGCAGCAGGACCTCGACGCCGCGCGCCCGGAAGCCTTCCAGCTGCGGCGACTTGGCCAGCGCCTCGGCATCGTCGCCGGCCAGGGTGTAGATCTCGGCCTGGTCCGGCTTCATGCGGGAGACGTAGTCAGCCAGCGAGGTCCAGCCCTCGACCGCCGAGGACTTGAAGCGCAGCAGGCCGGCCAGGTCCTTGCGGTGCTCGGCATCCTCGTAGACGCCTTCCTTCAGGATCGCGCCGAAATTCTCCCAGAAGCCGGCATAGGCCTCGGCGTCCTTGGCGCGGGTCTTGAGCTCGCCCATCACCTTCGAGGTCACGGCGCGGCGGATGCGGGCGAGCACCGGCGTCGCCTGCAGCATCTCGCGCGAGACGTTCAGCGGCAGGTCCTCGGTGTCCACCACGCCGGTGACGAAGCGCAGCCAGGGCGGCAGCATCCCCGCCTGATCGGTGATGAACATGCGGCGGACATGCAGCCGCACCCGGCTCTCGCGCTCGCCCTCGACCGCCTGGAACGGCTTCATGCCGGGGACGAAGAGCAGGGCGGCGAAGTCGATCGCGCCTTCCGCCCGCCAGTGCAGCGTCGCCCAGGGCTTGTCGAAGGCATGGCTGACATGGCGGTAGAATTCGGCGTAGCCGTCTTCGGTGATCTCCGCCTTCGGCTTGCGCCACAGCGCGGTGCCGGCATTGGCCGGCTCCTCCTCGCCATCCTGCACCAGCACGATGGGCACGGTGATATGGTCGGCCCATTTGCGGATGATGGTCTGCAGCCGGATCGGCTCCAGATATTCGTCGGCGTCGTCCTTCATGTGCAGGACGATGTCGGTGCCGGGCTCGTCGCGGCTGGCCGGCGCCAGGGTGTAGTCGCCGCGGCCCTCGGAGGCCCAGGTCCAGGCCTCCTCGCTGCCGGCATGGCGGGAGGTGACCTCGACCCGGTCGGCCACCATGAAGGCCGAGTAGAAGCCGACGCCGAACTGGCCGATCAGGCTGGGCCGGTCCTCGGCCTTGGCCTCCGCCACCTTGCTGGCGAA
This sequence comes from Roseomonas sp. 18066, assembly GCF_902706185.1. GTDB lineage: Bacteria > Pseudomonadota > Alphaproteobacteria > Acetobacterales > Acetobacteraceae > Pseudoroseomonas. The sequence continues at coordinate 29,468 of NZ_CACSJM010000009.1, forward strand.
GGCCTGGGTGCCGGAGCGGGCGATGGTGCCCAGGTTCTGCGCCAGCTCCAGCTTGGTCATGCCGATGCCGGCATCGGAGATGGTGATGCGGCGCGCGTCCTTCTCGGGCGTGATGCGCAGCTTGCTGTCGACCGGCAGCGCCAGCTCAGGGTTCACCAGCGCCTCGAAGCGGCGCTTGTCGATGGCGTCGGCGGCATTGGCCACCAGCTCGCGCAGGAAGATCTCGCGCTCCGAATAGAGGGCGTGGACCACCAGGTCGAGCAGCCGCCCGACCTCGGCGTTGAATTCGTGCCGCTCAACAGTTTCGCTCACCGGTCCATCTCCTTGCGCGGTCGTCTGGCGGGCACCGATATGCGGGAGGCGCGGCCGGGTTTCAACCGGGGGCGGCACCGCGACGCTGGCCTTGGCCGCCGCTTCGGGGCATGCATCGGGGATGCAGCCCGAGACCCTTCCCCGCGCCGACGCCGAGACCGCCGAGCTGGAGGCCCTGGCCGGGCGCCTCGCCGCCAGCGGCGACTACCGCATCCTGCGGCGGATCTCCCCCCGCGCGCCCGTCACCCCGCCCGAGGGCGTGCCGGTGCGCCAGGGCATCGTGCTCGACCTGGAGACCACCGGGCTCGACGCGGCGAATGACGAAATCATCGAATTCGCCATGCTGCCCTTCACCTATGGGATCGACGGCACGCTCTACGCGGTGGGCGAGCCCTTCAACCGGCTGCGCCAGCCCTCCAAGCCGATCCCGCCCGCCATCACCAAGCTGACGGGGATCACCGACGAGATGGTCGCCGGCCAGCTGCTGGACCCGGAGGAGGTGCGCCGCTTCGCCGAGCCGGCGGCGCTGGTCATCGCCCATAACGCGGGTTTCGACCGCCGCTTCGCCGAAAAATTCTCCGATATCTTCGCCATCAAGCCCTGGGCCTGCTCGCTGACCCAGGTCGACTGGCGCGCCGAGGGCTTCGAGGGCAGCAAGCTCGGCTACCTGGCGATGAAGCTCGGCCTGTTCTTCGACGGCCACCGCGCCCATCACGACTGCCAGGCGACGCTGGAGATCCTGGCGCGGCCGCTGCCGGAATCCGGCCAGCCCGCTTTGGCCCGGCTGCTGGAGAAGGCGCGGCGCCCGAGTTTTCGCCTCTGGGCCGAGGGGGCGCCCTTCGAGGTCAAGGACCGGCTGAAGGCGCGCGGCTATCGCTGGAACGGCGACAATAACGGCCAGCCGCGCGCCTGGTGGATCGACCTCGACGAGGCGGCGCTGGAAGCCGAGCAGGCCTTCCTCGAGGCCGAGGTCTATGGCCACCCGCCGCGCGTGCCGGTGAAGCGGCTGACCGCGCTGGATCGGTTCTCGGAACGCGGTTGACGGTAGCGGGTGCCTCAAGGCCCGCCGATGATCCGCAAGGATTAGCAATTTGGCGATAAAGACCTGAACAATGTATAAAAAGAGAAACGCCCCCGCCCGCCGCTGAACGATGCCGGCCGGCCGAGGCCGCCCCTGCCGCCGGAGTCGCGCCGTGAGCCAGACCACGATCCATTCGAGCGAGTCCGACGCGCTGCACCGCCTGATGGTGCAGGGGGTGAAGGACTACGCGATCTATCTGATCGACCCGGCCGGCCAGGTCAGCACCTGGAATGCCGGGGCGCAGCGCGCCAAGGGCTATGCCCCCGCCGAGATCATCGGCCAGCATTTCTCCCGCTTCTACAGCGAGGCCGATCGCGCCGGCGGCCTGCCGCAGCGGGCGCTGGCCACCGCCCTGGTCGAGGGCAAGTTCGAGGGCGAGGGCTGGCGGCTGCGCCAGGATGGCAGCCGCTTCTGGGCGCATGTCGTCATCGACCCGATCCATGCCGAGGATGGCGCCCTGGTCGGCTACGCCAAGATCACCCGCGACCTGACCGGCCAGCGCGAGGCGACCCGGCGCAATGCCGAGCAGGAGCGGCTGTTCCGCCTGCTGGTGCAGGGCGTCACCGACTATGCCATCTACCTGCTCGACCCCGAGGGCGTGGTCAGCAACTGGAATGCCGGCGCGCAGCGCGCCAAGGGCTACAGCGCGCACGAGATCGTCGGCCAGCATTTCTCCTGCTTCTACTCGCTGGACGACCGCCGCGCCGGGCTGCCGCAGCGGGCCCTGGCCACCGCCCTGGCCACCGGCAAGTTCGAGGGCGAGGGCTGGCGCCTGCGCCGCGACGGCAGCCGCTTCTGGGCGCATGTCGTCATCGACCCGATCCGCGACGAGATGGGCACCCTGGTCGGCTACGCCAAGATCACCCGCGACCTGACCACGCAGAAGCAGCAGTCGGACAAGATGAAGGCGGTGTCCGACAATCTCGACCTGGCGCTGGCGCATATGTCGCAGGGCCTGTGCCTGTTCGACGCGCAGGAACGGCTGGTGCTGTCGAATGACCGGCTGCGCGGCCTGCTGCAGCTGCCCGAGGGCGCCATCCGCCCGGGCGCCACGCTGACCGACCTGCTGTGGGAGCTGCATGCCGACCCCGCCGTCGACTACGAGGAGACGGCGGCCAAGGTGCGCGGCCTGCGCACCACGCATCTGGCGGCGCTGGCCGCGACGCGGGAGACGGTGAACGAGGAGATGGTGCGGCAGGACCGCTACCTGTCGGTCAGCCACCGCGCGCTGCCGGCCGGCGGCTGGGTCACCACGCTGGACGACATCACCGAGCGCCGCCAGATCGAGGACCGCATCGTCCACCTGGCGCATCACGACACGCTGACCGCGCTGCCCAACCGCGTCACCTTCCGCGACCGGCTGGAGGCGGCGCTGGCCGAGGGGCCGCAGGCGCGCTGCGCGCTGCTCTATCTCGACCTCGACCGCTTCAAGCCGGTCAACGACACGCTGGGCCATCCGGTGGGCGACGCCGTGCTGCAGATGGTGGCGCAGCGCATCACCGCGCAGCTGCGCAAGAACGACGTGGTGGCCCGCCTCGGCGGCGACGAGTTCGCCGTGCTGATGGATGGCTGCGACCGCATGCCGGAGGTCAACCGCCTGGCCGACCGGCTGATCCGCGAGATCAGCCGGCCGATGCAGGTGAACGGCCAGCAGGTCGTGGTCGGCGCCAGCATCGGCATCGCCTGCGCGCCGCGCCACGGCATCGACCCCGACCTGCTGCTGCGCAATGCCGACCTGGCGCTGTACCGCGCCAAGGAGACCGGCCGCGCCTGCCACCGTGCCTATGAGCCCGACATGGAGCTGGTGGTGCAGCAGCGGCGCGAGCTGGAGCAAGATCTGCGCCGCGCTCTCGAGCTCGGCGAGTTCACCCTGCATTTCCAGCCCGTCGTCGATACCGGCCGCGGCCAGGTCACCGGCTGCGAGGCGCTGCTGCGCTGGGAAAGCCCGAAGCGCGGCCGCGTGCCGCCCGGCGACTTCATCCCCTTCGCCGAGGAGATCGGCATGATGGCCGAGATCGGCGACTGGGTGCTGCGCGCCGCCTGCCGCGAGGCCGCGCGCTGGACGCAGCCGCTGACCGTCTCGGTCAATCTGAGCGTCACCCAGTTCCACCGCGAGGACCTGACCGCCCGCGTCAGCCTGGCCCTGGCCGAAAGCGGGCTGCCGGCCGAGCGGCTGGAGCTGGAGATCACCGAGACGGCGATGATCGACGATGTCGCGGGCGCGACCGCCATCCTGGAGCAGCTGCGGCGCCTGGGCATCCGTATCGCGCTGGATGATTTCGGCACCGGCTATTCCTCGCTGAGCTTCCTGCGCAACCTGCCTTTCACCCGCATCAAGATCGACCGCAGCTTCGTCCATGACCTGGGCGTCAAGCCCGAGGCGGCGGCGATCGTGCGGGCGGTGACCGGGATGTGCGACAGCCTGAAGGTCTCGGTGACCGCCGAGGGCGTCGAGACCGAGCGGCAGATGGCCATGCTGCGCGCCGAGGGCTGCGACGAGGTGCAGGGTTTCCTCATTGGCCGCCCGTGCCCGCCGGGCGAGCTGGCCGTGTGGATGGAAGACTATGCGCGCGCCCGGGCCAGCGAGTCCGAGGAGCTGGCCGTCTAGAGCAGGTTGTTTGTTTGATCGCGTGCTTCAGGCTTCTCGGTGATCCCACCTCAAGCCATCGCGCTCTGGATCAGGCGAAGCGCAGGATATGGGTGCCCACCAGGCAGAGCTTGCCGTCCTGGTTGGTCACCTCGAAGCGCGACAGGCTTTTCGCCGGCGCTTCCTCGACGCTTTCGACAATGTAGCGCGCGACGAGGGAATCGCCGGCGAAGACCGGGTGGGTGAAGCGGATGCGGTCATAGCCGGCCGACACCGGCGTGCCGGCGCAGCCCGCGGCCACCGCGCGGCGCGACATTTTCGAAGACGCGGCCGAGACCAGCGCCATGACATGCGCGCCATGGGCGATGCAGCGGCCGAAGACGGTGCTACGGGCAAACTCGGCATCGACATGCACCGGGTCGTCATCGCCGCTCAGCGCCGCGAAGGCGACGATGTCGGCCGCCGACAGCGCCCGGCTGAATTCGACGCTGTCGCCCGGCGCCAGCCCGGTCGCGCTGCTCATTCCGCCGCGACCAGGGTGGAGAAACGGTCCAGCGCGGCGCGGCTGCGCGGCGCGCCCAGCCGGGCCTCCAGCCCCATCTTCCCGTCGGCGAAGAGCGACGGCTCCATCTTGCGCAGATTGGGGGAAATGGCGGGGACAAAGCCCATCTGGTCGATGATGTCCGTCTGCAGGTCCGCATCCGGCGCGATCTCGACAAGCTCGGGCCCGCGGTCGCCGAGGCGGAAGACAGCGCGCTCGGTGACATAGAGCACCGGCTGGCCGCGTTCCCGCGCGAAGGCGCCGGAGAAGGTGATCTGCTCCACCTGCCGCACGGCTTTCGGCGCGCCATTGGCGGTCAGCGTGCCGCCGAAGATCACGGCCTTGGCGCCCTGGCTGATATTGACGAAGCCGCCGGGCCCGACGATGCGCCCGCCGAAGCGGGAGACATTGACGTTGCCCGCCGCATCGAACTCGGCGAAGGACAAAAAGGCCAGGTCGAGGCCGCCGCCGTCGTAGAAGTCGAACTGATAGGGCTGGTCGATCTGCGCATCGGGCGAGCGCGCCGCACCCGCCTCGTTGCCGCTGGCCGGGGCGCCGCCGATATTGCCCTGCTCGTTGGTCAGGCAGACGCGGCGGAGCACGCCTTCCTCGGCCGCGACATTGGCGATGCCGGTCGAGATGCCGGAGCCGAGGTTGCAGATGGCGCCTTCGAACAATTCGAGGGCCCCGCGCCGGGCGACGATGCGCCGCGGCCCGGCGGGCAGGCGCGGGATGTCTTCCAGGGCGACGCGCTGATGGCCGGAATAGGCGGCGCTGTCCTCGGTCTCGAAGGTCTGCCACTGGTCGGGATCGACCACCAGCGCATCGACCAGGATGCCCGGCACCTTGACCATCTTCGGATGCAGGCTGCCGCGCGGGACGATGCGCTTGACCTGCGCCACCACCAGCCCGCCGGCGCGCCGCGCGGCCTGGGCGATGGACAGCATCTCCAGCGTCACCGCCTCATGCTCCATCGAGATATTGCCGTCCTCGTCGGCGGCGGAGCCGCGCACGAAGGCCACATCCACCTTGAAGGGCTTGTAGAAGAGATACTCCTGGCCGTCGAACTCGCGCAGCTCGACCAGGTCCTCGGTCGAGCGCGCGCTCTGCCGCCCGCCCTGCAGCCTGGGGTCGACGAAGCTGTGCAGTCCGATCCGCGTCAGCAGGCCAGGGCGGCCCGCCGCCATCTCGCGCATCAATTGGGAAAGAGAACCCTGCGGCAGGGTATAGGCCTCGATCTTCTCCGCCAGCGCCAGGGTGGCGACGGCCGGGCTGTTGACGAAGGTGCCGGAGACGACGCGCTTCAGCAGCCCTTCCTGCGCCAGATGCCCGGCGCCGCGGGTCTTGCCGTCGCCCAGCCCCACCGGATGCAGCGCGGTCAGGGCGCGCGGATGGCCGCTGTCGCGGAACCGCTCGCCCACGGCGGCGAGCAGCGCGTCGGGCACGGCATGGCCGCCGCCCGAGCCGCCGATCAGCAGGGTGTCGCCGTCGCGCAGCAGCGTCGCGGCCTCGGCCGCGGTCATGCGCCTCATCACGCGCTCCTTCGGGGCAGGGGCGCCAGGGCCCCGGGAAAATGACAGGCCAGGCGATGGCCCGGCGCGATCTCTTGCAAGGGCGGCAGGGTGCCGCAGATGTCCTGCGCCACCGGGCAGCGGGCGCGGAAGGCGCAGCCCTGCGGCAGCCGCAGCGTGCTGGGCGGCTCGCCGCCGAGCAGCACGCGCTGCCGCCCCGGCTCCGGGATCGCGCTGGTCAGCGCCACGGTATAGGGGTGCAGCGGCCGGGTGATGACCTCGTCGGCCGGGCCTTCCTCGACGATGCGGCCGAGATACATCACCGCGACGCGGTCGCAGAAGGCGCGCACCACCGCCAGGTCATGCGCGATGAAAAGATAAGAAAGGCCGAGCCGCTCGCGCAGCGACAGCATCAGGTTCAGCACCTGCGCCTGCACATTGACGTCCAGCGCCGAGACCGGCTCGTCCGCCACCACCACCGCCGGCTCCAGCGCCAGCGCGCGGGCGATGGAAATGCGCTGCCGCTGCCCGCCGGAAAACTCATGCGGATAGCGCGTGGCGAAGGCCGGCTTCAGGCCCACGGTGTCGAGCAGCGACGCGACGCGCTCCATCGCCGCGGCGCGGTTCGGCACACGGCGATGCGCCAGCAGCGGCTCCGCCAGGATGGCGCCCACCGTCATGCGCGGGTTGAGCGAGGCATAGGGGTCCTGGAACACCATCTGCAGCCGCGGCCGCAGGCTGCGCAGCGCGGCCGGCGTCGCCTCGGTGATGTCCTGCCCCTCGAAGGTGATGCGGCCGGCGGTGGGCGCGTGCAGCCGCGTCAGCAGCCGGGCGAGGGTCGACTTGCCGCAGCCGCTCTCGCCGACGACGCCCAGGCTCTCGCCCCGGCGCAGCACCAGGTCGACGCCATTGACCGCATGCACCATCGCGGGTGCGGCGAAGATGCTCTTGCGCGGCAGCACGAATTTCTTCTCCAGCCCCACAGCCTGCAGCAGCGGCGCTTCCGATTCCAGCGGCGCCGCCGAGCGGCTGGAGGCGGCGACCGTCGGCCGTGGCAGGCTGCGACCATCGGCGGTGACCCAGCAGCGTGCGCGGCGGCCGGGGGCGACCTCGATCAGCGGCGGATGCTCATTGTCGCAGCGGGCGATGCGGAACGGGCAGCGCGCGACGAAACGGCAGCCGGGCAAAGGCTGCAGCGGATCCGGCGGCGTGCCCTCGATGGCGGTCAGCCGGGCGCCGGCCGGCGCCTCCAGCCGCGGCACCGCATTGACCAGCGCCCAGGCATAGGGGTGGCGCGGATCCTCCAGCACCTCGGCGGTCGGCGCCTCCTCCACCACCTCGCCGGCATACATCACGGCGACGCGGCGGCAGACGCTGCCGATGACGCCGAGATCGTGGCTGATCAGCACGATCGCCGTGCCGAATTCCTGGTTCAGCCCGCGCAGCAGGTCGAGGATCTGCGCCTGGATGGTGACGTCGAGCGCGGTGGTCGGCTCGTCGGCGATCAGCAATGCCGGGTCGTTGGCCAGGCCGATCGCCAGCATGACGCGCTGGCGCATGCCGCCGGAGAATTCATGCGGGAAGGCGGCCGCCGCGCGTTCGGGGGCCGCGACACCCATGCGGCGCAGCAGCTCGATGCCGCGGCGGCGGGCGGGCTTCGCCGCCATCTTGCCGTGGGCGACGATATGCTCGGTGACCTGGCCCAGGATGCGGCGCACCGGGTTCAGCCCGGTCATCGGGTCCTGGAACACCATGGCCGCGCGGTCGCCGCGCCATTCGCGCAGCTCGCGCGACGACATCTCCAGCACCTCGCGGCCCTGGAAGCGGATCGAGCCGCCAGTGATGCGCGCCGGCTCCTGCAGCAGCCGCAGCAGCGACAGGGCGGTGACGCTCTTGCCGGAGCCGCTTTCGCCGACGATGCCCAGCGTCTCGCCCGGGCCCAGGGTGAAGGAGACGCCGTCGACGGCATGCACCGGCCCGGCATCGGTGAGGAAGACCGTGTGCAGGTCACGGACCTCGAGGACCGGCGTCGTCGTCTGGGGGGCGGCGCTGTGCGGGGCTGCCATGTGGTTCACTGCGTCCGCCCCTTGGGATCGAGCCAGTCACGCAAGCCGTCGCCGCAGAAGTTGAAGCCGACGACGACGGTCAGGATGGCCAGGCCCGGGAAGGCCGCGACCCACCATTGCTCGACGAGCTCGCGCCCCTCGGCCACCATCGAGCCCCATTCGGCCATCGGCGGGATGACGCCGAGGCCGAGGAAGGACAGGCCGGCGAAGGTCAGGATGGCATTGCCCAGGTCGAGGGTGATCAGCACCGCCAGCGGCCCCAGCGTGTTCGGCATGATGTGGCGCAGCAGGATGCGATGCGGCTTCAGCCCCAGCACCGTCGCCGCCTCGACATATTCCTGGCTGCGCTGGACCAGGGCCAGGGCGCGGCCGAGGCGGGCGAATTTCGGCCACCAGACGACGAGCATGGCCAGCACGGTGTTCATCGGCCCGATGCCCAGCGCCGCGGCGATGGCCAGCGCCAGGATGATCGGCGGGAAGCACAGCACCAGGTCGGTCAGCCGCATCAGCCCCTCGTCCCACCAGCCGCGCGCCCAGGCGGCGATGGTGCCGATGGCGGTGCCGAGCAGGGCGCCGAGGATGACGACGGAGAAGCCGGCCGAGAGCGACAGCCGCGCGCCATGCAGCAGGCGGGAGAAGACGTCGCGCCCCAGCGTGTCGGTGCCCATCCAATGCGTCCAGGAGGGCGGCTGCAGCCGCGCGGTGACGTCGACGGCATTGGGCTGGTAGGGCGAGATCCAGGGCGCCAGGATGGCGATCAGGATCCAGGCGACGACGATGCCGCCGCCGAACCAGGCCGGGCCGTAGCGGCGCAGGCGGCGGCGCCAGCGCGGCGCGCTGCGCGGGACGACGCGCATCGTGGTCGCGCTCATCGCCGCACCCGCGGGTCGAGCAGGGCGTAGGACAGGTCGACCGCCAGGTTGACCAGCAGGAAGGTGACCGAGACCACCAGCGTGATGCCGACGATCGCCGGGAAATCCAGCGCCGCCGCCGAGCGGAAGGTGTAGCGGCCGAGCCCCGGCCAGGAGAAGACGGTCTCGGTCATCACAGCCCCCGCCAGCAGGTTCGCATAGGCCAGGCCCCCCAGCGTCACCACCGGCACCAGCGCATTGGGCAGCGCATGGCCCAGGATGGTGGTGCGCTCGCGCATGCCCTTGGCGCGGGAGACGCGGATATAGTCCTGCTGCAGGCTGTCGAGCATGGCGGCGCGGGTGGTGCGGGTGATCAGTCCGATGGTCGCCGCCGCCAGCACCACCGAGGGCAGCACCAGATGGGCCACGGTGTCGGAGAAGGTTTCCCAATCGCCGGCCCAGAGGCTGTCGAGCAGGAACAATCCGGTCGGACCTTCGGGCGGGAAGGCGATGGGGTCGAGCCGGCCTGGCCCCGGCGCCCAGCCCAGCCCGCCATAGAAGATGGCCAGCATGATGAAGGCGAGCCAGAAGGTCGGCGCCGAGACGCCGAGCAGCGAGACCACCCGCGCCGCGCTGTCGATCCAGCCGTCGCGCCACACCGCGGCGGCGATGCCGAGCGGAATGCCGATGATCAGCGACAGCAGGAAGGAGACCGTCGCCAGCTCGATCGTCGCCGGCGCATATTGGAAGATGTCGTCCAGCACCGGGCGCCGCGTGGCGATGGACTGGCCGAGATCGCCCTGCACCAGGCCCTGCAGGAAGATCCAGTAGCGTTCCCACAACGGCAGGTCGAGGCCCCATTTGGCGCGCCAGCGCGCCACCGTCGCCGGATCGCTGGCGGCGATGTCCCCGAGCTGCGCCAGCACCGGATCGCCGGGCACGAAATTGGCGATCAGGAAAATCACAGCGCTGGCCAGGATCGCCATCATCGCGGCGGTCACCAGCCGCTGGACGATGTAGCGAGACATCGGCCGCAACCCTCCCCATGGACTTTGCTTGCTTGACACCGAGCCTTGCCGATCGGGTGCCGCGGATCAACCCTCTTTCTGGGCTTGGCGGGTGAAAAATTGGAACGTTATAATCCAGGCAAAAGCTGGGGGAGGAGAGCGCCATGCAAGGCGAGGTGCGGCTGAGCGTCGCGGACGGGGTGGCCGAGCTGCTGCTGGACCGTGCTGCGAAGCACAATGCGATGACGCCGGCGATGGCGGCGCAGCTGGCGACCCATGCCCGCGCCATCGATGCCGATGACGAGGCCCGCGCGGTGCTGGTCCGCGGCGAGGGCGCGCGCGCCTTCTGCTCCGGCAGCGACCTGAATTCTCTCGCCGCCTATGCCTCCGCCTGGCATTTCCGCAATCGCGTGGAATATGCGGCGGCCTTGCGCGGCATTCGCAAGCCGGTGGTGGCGGCGCTGCAGGGCTGGACGCTGGGCGGCGGCGCCGAGATGGCGCTGGGCGCCGATTACCGCATCGCTGCCTTCGGCACGCGCATCGGCTTTCCCGAGGTGCAGCGCGGCTGGGTCGGCGGCGGCGGCGCCTCGCAGCTGCTGCCGCGGCTGATCGGCCATGCGGCGGCGACGCGGCTGCTGATGCTGGCCGAGCCGATCGAGGCGGAGGAGGCGCTGCGTCTCGGCCTGGTGCATGAGGTGGTGGCGCCCGAGGCGCTGCTGCCGCGCGCGCGCGAGGTGGCGGCGAAGCTGGCCGGCTTCAGCCCGGTCGCGGTGCAGTCGGTGAAGGCGGCGTTGCGGGCGGCGATGGAATCCTCGCTGAGCGCCGGCATCGCCTATGAGAACGAGATGAACGTGCTGTGCTTCAGCGCCGGCGACCACCTGGAAGGCATCCGCGCCTTCAACGAGAAGCGCCCGGCCGAATTTTCCCGTTGAGACGCTGCCCGGAGCGCGCTGCGCCCCGGGCATTTCGCCTTACGCCAGCGTCACTTTACCCATATCCAGCTGCCAGCCGGCGGCGGTGAGGGGAAAAGTCTTGATGCTCTTGCGCACGCCGACCTGGTAGGTGGGCTGGAACAGGATGAAGTGGTTGGCCTGGTCGACCACCCGCTTCTGCCATTCGATCCACAGCGTCGCGGCCTGGTCCAGATCCTGCGATTCGGAGGCCTGCTTGACCAGCGCGGCCACATCCGGCGGCACCTCCCAGCCGACGCGCTTGGCGACGCGCTCGACCACCGCCGAGGCCCAAAGGTCGTTGGACACGGCAGGCGGGTTCCAGAAGGTCAGCAGCCCGCCCTGCATCTTGCCGGTGGTGTAGACGGTGCGCAGATTGACCTGGTCCATCGGGTTCAGCCGCACGCGGATATTCACCCGCGCCAGGTCCGACTGGATCTTCTGCGCCAGCACTTGGTAGGAGACGCCGGCGACGGCGGCATTGCCGTAGGCGATCTCCATCTCGAAGCCATCGGCCAGCCCCGCCTGCTTCAGCAGCGCGCGCGCCTTGTCGATGTCCTGGTGGAAGCCGACCTGCTTCGCCACCTCCTCGGTGCTGCCGACCACGCCGATCGGCAGGAAGTGGGCCGCGCGCGTCGCGGCGCCGCCCAGCAGGTTCTTCAGGATGCCGTCGTAGTCGATGGCGAGGCCGATGGCATGCCGCGCCTCCTTCTTCGCCAGCGCCGGATTCGCCGCCGGATTCTGCGTCAGCGCCATATAGACATGGTCGAGGCTGGGCAGCTTGTCGATGGTGACGTTCGCATCGCCCTGCAGCGTGGCGATATGCTCGGGGATCAGGTTGAAGGCGGCATGCACGTCGCCGCGCCGCACCGCCAGCAGCTGCGCCGCGCTGTCGGACAGGTGGCGGATCACCACCCGCTCGAAATCGCTGGGGCCGCGCCAATGGTTCGGGTTGCGCTGCAGCATGATCTGCGAGTTGCGTTCCCAGCGCACCAGGCGGAAGGCGCCGGTGCCGGCGCTGTTGCCGTTCAGCCAGTCGGTCGCCTTGTCCTGGTCGCGCGCCTCCGGCCCGGCGACGGCGCCGTTCTTCACCAGCACCGCCTTCTCCATCACCGAGCAGGCGGGGTTGCAGAGGATAGGCAGGATCGGCGCGTTGGCCGAGTTCAGGATGAAGTCGACGGTGTTGGCGTCGACGATCTCGACCCGGTCGACGGCCTTGATATAGACCTGGGTCTGCTCCTTCATGCCGATCAGCCGGTCGAAGCTGAACTTGACGTCCTCGGCCGTCATCGGCGCGCCGCTGGCGAACTTCACGCCCTGGCGCAGGGTGAAGCGCCAGCCGTCGCCGCCCGGGGTGCGCGTCCAGGCCGTGGCCAGCGCCGGCTTCGGATTGACATAGTCGCCGGCCTCGAAGGTCATCAACGTGTCGTAGCAGGCTGCCAGCGTCATCGGCGGCGTGTATTGCGCCTGCCGCGCCGGATCGAAGGTGATGGTGTCGCTGGTGTCGAGGCCGATCACCAGCGTGTCCCGCCGCGACTGGGCCTGCGCGATGGCAGGCGTCAGGAAGGGCAGCGAGGCCGCGCCGAATCCAAGCAATTGCGCCAGCTCGCGCCGGCGAAGATTGATGATGTTCATGGACATTTCCTCCAACGCCGGGGATGATAGCAGGAAGATCGGAACGTTCCAATTTTCCGTGAGGGGAACGGATCCGAAGAAATGAGGGGGAGGGGATGGTCATGCCGATGGGCGTCGGCCTGATCGGGCTCGGCATGGCGGTGAAGCCGCATATGCGGGCGCTGCGGGACCTGGAAAAATCGGGGCGGATCCGGCTGGTGGGCGGCTTCTCGCCCTCGGCCGAGCGGCGCGCCTGCTTCGCCGCGCAATGGGGCGCGCCGGTCTTCAGCCGGCAGGAGGCGCTGCTGGACCAGCCGGAGCTCGGCCTGGTGCTGATCCTGACGCCGCCAGGCACGCATCTGCCGTTGGCCGAGACCGTCGCCGCCACCGGCCGCCACCTGCTGGTCGAGAAGCCGCTGGAGCGCAGCGTCGCGCGCGGCGAGGCGCTGGCCGGGATCGCCGAGGCTGCCGGTGTGCGCTGCGGTGTCTGCCTGCAGCATCGCTTTCGCCCGGGTGCGCTGCGCTTGCGCCAGGCGATCGAATCGGGCGCGTTGGGAAAACTTCTCTCGGCCAGCGCCAGCATCCGCTGGTGGCGCGACGCCGCCTATTTCGCCGAGCCGGGGCGGGGGATGAAGGCGCGCGATGGCGGCGGGGTGCTGCTGACCCAGGCGATCCATTCGCTCGACCTGCTGCTGCATCTCGCCGGGCCGCATCGAAGCGTCGCCGGATTCGCCGCCACCTCGCCGCTGCGCGCCATCGATACCGAGGATGTCGTCGCCGCCGCCTTGCGCTTCGAGAATGGCGCGCTGGGCGTGATCGATGCCACCACCGTGGCCCGCCCCGGCTATCCCGAGCGCATCGAGATCGCCGGCACCGAGGGCTCCGCCGTGCTGGAAGGCAGCCGCCTGGTGCTGCACCGCGGCGAGGAGGTCGAGCGGCTGGGCGAGGAGCTGGCCGGCGGCGGCGGCGCCGATCCGATGGCCTTCGACTATCGCCCGCACCGCGCGCTGCTGACCGAGATGATCGACGCCATCGAGCAGGATCGCGCGCCGTCCAATGATGCGCGCTCAGCCCTGGTCGTGCAGCGCCTGATCGAAGACCTTCTGGCCGATGCGGAGACCCGCGCATGAGCATCACCGGCACCACCCGGCTTTTCGCGATCGTCGGCGACCCGGTCGCGCCGCTGCGCTCGCCGGCGCTGTTCAACGCCGCCTTCGCGCGGCTCGGGCGCGACGCCGCCTTCCTGCCGATGCAGATCCCGGCGGGGCGTCTGGAGGAATCCTGGCCCGGCCTGGCGGCGATGGAAAATCTCGACGGCGTGGTCATCACCATGCCGCACAAGGAATCGGTGGTGCCGCTGCTGCAGGCGCTGGGTCCGACGGCGCAGCTGACCGGCACGGTGAACACCATCCGCCGCCGTCCCGAGGGCGGCTTCGAAGGCGAGATGTTCGACGGCGAAGGTTTTCGCGATGGCCTCGAACGTTCAGGCCATGCTCCGCGGGGCCAGCGAATCCTGCAGATCGGCTGCGGCGCGGCGGGGCGCGCCATCGCCTTCGCGCTCGCCCGTGCCGGCACCGCGCATCTGTCGCTGCAGGATGCGGCGCCGGGGCGCGCGGAATCCCTCGCCGCCCAACTGCGCGAGAATTTTCCGCAGGTCTCCGTCAGCCATGACGGCGCCACCCCCGCCGGCCACGCCATCATCGTCAATGCCACGCCGATGGGGCTGCGCGCCGGCGACCCGATGCCGCTCGATCCGGCGCTGCTCGCGAAGGATCAGGTGGTGGCCGATGTCATCCCCAACCCGGAGGTGACGCCGCTGATCGCCGCCGCCCGGGCGCTGGGCTGCGCCACCGTCACCGGCCGCGCCATGCATGAAGGGCAGGCGCGGCTGGCGGCGGCCTATCTCGGCATCGAGGGCTGGGAAGGCTAGGCCGCCACCCGCCGATGCACCATGAGGTCGTTCTCGCCCTGTTGAACGATTTCTTCCCGTTGGTTCAACAGGGCAAAATCCAAGGTGACGATGCCGCGATCCGCATGCCGCGTCGGGCGGCAGGCGGTGACGCCGATAGTGGCCGACAGCCGGTCGCCGACCAGGATCGCGCCGGTGAAGCGCCAGCGCCAGCCGAGCGAGACGATGGCGGCCAGCTGTGTCTGCGCCCGGTTCTTCAGCCCATCCGCCAGGGCGAGTCCCAGAATCCCATGCGCCACCCGCCCGGGATAGCCGAGCGACTGCGCGTAGCGATCATCCATGTGGATGTCGAAGAAGTCGCCGGACAGGCCTGCGAAGGCGAGGATATGCGCTTCCGTCACCTGGATGCCGCCGGTCTGCCAGGACAGGCCGGGGGCGATGTCGTCGAAATGCAGGCGGTTGTCGGTCATCACAGCCTCCCCAGATGCAGCCCGCCATCGACATGCAGCGCGTCGCCGGTGCTGAAAGGCAGGTCGCCGGCGGCCAGCATGGCGATGGTGCGGCCGATATCGCTGGCCTCGCCCCAGCGGCGCATCGGCGACAACCCGTCGGCGATGCGCTGCTCGTAGCGCGCGGCGACCGGCGCGGTCATCTCGGTGCGGATGACGCCGGGGCGGATCTCATGCACCGCGATGCCCTCTTCCGCCAGCCGCACCGCGAAGACCTTGGCGATCATCGAGACCGCCGCCTTCGACGCGCAATATTCGCCGCGATCCGGCGAGGCCAGCACCGCATTGGCGGACGACACGAAGACGATGCTGCGCGGCCCGGTCGCGGGGCTGGCGATCATCGCCCGCGCCACCGCCTGGGTCAGGAAGAAGCTGCCCCGCGCATTGATCGCCTGCGCCCGGTCCCAGGATTCGACCGAGACATCGAGCAGGTCGCCGCGCCGCAGCGCGCCGACGCCGGCATTGTTCACCAGGCAGGCCAGCCGGCCCTCCGCGCTCGCCGCCGCGACCAGCGCCGCATGGCTGTCGAGATCGGCCAGGTCGAAGCGGCGGAAGGCGAAGGCCCCGCCCGCCGCCGCGACCAGCGCGGCCGTCTCGACGGTGCCTTCCTCGTCGATATCCGCGCAAAAGATATCGAAGCCGCGCGCGGCCAGCGCCTGGCAGGCAGCCCGCCCGATGCCGCGGCGCCCGCCAGTGACCAGCGCCAGGGGACGCGCGCTCATGCCAGCAAGCTCCGCGCCATGATCATGCGTTGGATCTGGTTGGTGCCCTCGTAGATCTGCGTGATCTTGGCGTCGCGGAACAGCCGCTCCACCCGCACCCCGCGGATATAGCCGGAGCCGCCATGGATCTGCACCGCATCCGCCGTGCGCGCGACGGCGGCATCGGAGGCGAAGCACTTCGCCATGCTGGCCGGCAGGGTCGCCCGCTCGCCGCTGTCCAGGATCTGCGCCGCGTGATGCACCATCAGCCGCGCCGCATGCGCGTCCTTGGCCATGTCGGCGATCATCCATTGCACCGCCTGGAACTCGGCGATGGCCTGGCCGAACTGCTTTCTCTGTTTCGCGTAGTCGATGCTGTCCTCCAGCGCCGCCTGCAGGATGCCCAGCGCCAGCGCGGCGATGCCGATGCGGCCCTTGTCCAGCACCGACATCATCATGTGGAAGCCGCGGCCTTCCTGGCCCAGCATCGCATCCGCCGGCAGCCGCACGCCGTCGAAGCGCAACCCGCCCACCGGCGAGGCGCGCTGCCCCATCTTGTGCTCCTTGCGGTCGCGCGAGACGCCGGCGCTGTCCAGCTCCACCAGGAAGATCGACATGCCGCGATGGCCGGCCGCCGGATCGGTGCGCGCCAGCACGGCGGCGAAATCGGCGATCGGCGCGTTGTGGATCCACAGCTTGGCGCCATTCAGCACCCAGCCCTCGCCGTCGCGCACCGCCCGCGTCTTCAGCCCGGCCAGGTCGGATCCCGCCTCGGCCTCGGTCAGCGCATAGGCGCAGCGCCGCTCGGCCTTCAGCAGCGGCCGGAGGAAGCGCTCCTGCTGCGCTGTGGTGCCATGCTCGGTCAGCAGCGTCCCCAGCAGCTCGACCAGCCCGACCTGGTCGGCGACCGAGGCATAGCCGCGCCCGAGCTCCTCCATCACCAGCGCATAGGACAGCACATCGGCGCCGACGCCGCCCAGCGCCTCCGGCACGCAGATGCCGAACAGCCCGGCCTGCGCCAGCCGCTGGTACAACTCGGCCGGATAGCGCTCGCTCTCGTCCAGCTCGGCGGCCAGCGGCGCCACTTCTTCCTCGGCGAAACGCCGCGCGGCATCGCGCAGCGCGCCATGCCATTCGCTGGCGCCCTTCGGCATCGCGGTGTCTTGCACCGTCTTTCCTCCCTCAAGCCATCAGAGAAACGCTAGGCAGCCCTCCGCTGCTGGGCACCGCAGGATTCGCGGATCACCAGGGTGGGCGGCAGCACCTCGCGCAGCGGCTCGGCATCGGGCTCGGCGATGCGGTGCAGCAGCACCCGCGCCGCCGCCTGGCCGATGACATGCGGCGCCACGCGGATCGTCGTCAGCGGCGGATACCAATGCGCCGCCTCGCGCACATCGTCGAAGCCGACCAGCGCCACGTCGCGCCCCGGCATCCGCCCGGCCCGCATCAGCCCCATCCCGGCGCCGAAGGCCACCGAATCATTGAAGCAGACCAGCGCCGTCGGCCCCTTCGCCGTCAGCCCCTCGGCCACCAGCGCGGCCTCGCCGATATCGGTGCGGCACAGCAGCTGCTCGGCCGCCAGCCCGGCCCGCGCCATGGCCCGCGCATAGCCCTCCCAGCGGCCAGTGCTGACCGAGCTCTTCAGGGCGCCGCCCAGGAAGGCGATCCGCCGGTGCCCCAGCGCCAGCAGGTGCTCGGTGGCCAGCCGCGTGCCGGCGCGGTTGTCCGGCCCGGCATGCGCGCCGCGGCGGAAGCTGCGCACCACCGTGGCATAAGGCAGCCCCCAGGCCTTCAGCTCCTCGGCCAGCGCCGTTGGCGTGCCGGTGGCCGGCATGATCAGCACGCCATCCACCGGCTGCTCGCGAAACCGCTCCAGCATGCGGCGCTGCCGCACCGCCGATTCCGCCGTGTTGGCCAGCATCGTGACATAGCCGGCCTCGTCCAGCGCCTCCTCCACGCCGGCGGTCAGCTCGGCATAGAAAGGATTGGTGATCTCGCAGACCAGCAAGCCAATCGTGTGCGACTTGCCGGACCGCATCATCGCGGCGGACCGGTCGTAGACATAGCCCAGCCGCGTCGCCGCCTCGCGCACCGCACGCCGCGTCTCCTCGCGCAGCTTGCTGTCGTCGCGCAACGCCAGCGCGGCCGTGGACAACGCCACCCCGGCTTCCCGCGCGACGTCCTTGATCCTGATCCGGTGCATCTTCATCAGAGTGGAACGTTCCAATTTGAGCGTCAAGCGGGCATCAACAAGCAAAGGCCAGGGGGAATGAATTCCCCCTGGACCCCCATCTTCTTTCTGTCTGTGCTGCCGCGCGCCAAAAATTACGCGGCGCGGACCTCGGTGACGAAGGTGTCCACCGCGCCGGTCAGCTGCTCGGATTGGCGCGACAAATCGCTCGCGGCGGCCAGCACCTGGGTGGCGGCGGCACCGGTGCTGCTGGCGCCGGCACTCACCGAGGAAATGCTCCGCGTCACCACATCCGTCGCCTGCGCGGTCTCCTGCACCGTGCGCGCGATCTCGGACGTCGCGGCGCTCTGCTCCTCCACCGCGGCGGCGATCGCCACCGTGATGCGGCTCACCTCGTCGATCGTGCCGGTGATCGCGCCAATCGCCAGCACGGCCTGCTGCGTCGCCTGCTGGATGCTGCCGATCTGCGCGCCGATCTCCTCGGTCGCCTTGCTGGTCTGGGCGGCGAGATTCTTCACCTCGGACGCCACCACCGCGAAGCCCTTGCCGGCCTCGCCGGCACGCGCCGCCTCGATCGTCGCGTTGAGGGCGAGAAGATTGGTCTGGCCGGCGATCGAGGTGATCAGGTTCACCACTTCGCCGATCTTGCTGGCACCCTCGGCCAGCACCCGCACCGTCGCATCGGTCTCGCGGGCGCGCGCCACGGCCTGGCCGGAGACGCTGGTCGCCTGCGACACCTGCCGGCTGATCTCGGAGATCGAGGCCGCCAGCTGCTCCGCCGCCGAGGCCACGGTCTGCACCCCGCCGCTCGCCTGCTGCGCCGCCGAGGCCACCGAATTCGCCTGGTTGTTGGTCTCCTCCGCGGTGCCCGACATGCTGCGCGCGGTCGCCTCCAGCTCGGTCGCGGCCGAGGACACCACGCCCACCATGTCGCCGACCCGCGCCTCGAACTGCGCCACCAGCTGCGCCAGCGTCTCGGCCCGCTTCTGCCGGGCGGCCTGGTCGCGCGCCTGCTCGGCGGCCAGCGCATCGGCCCGCTGCAGCCCGTTGCGGCAGTCATCGACGGCGCGCGACATGTCGCCCACCTCGTCCTGCCGCGCCAGGTCGGGCAGGGCGACGGCATAGTCGCGCCCGGAGACCTGGCGCAGCGCGGCGGCCAGGCCCACGATGCTGCGCGCGATATGGCGGTCGAGGAAGATCGCGGCGCCCATCCCGATCAGCAGCGCCAGCAGCAGCCCGGCCCCGGTCAGCCAGACCGCCTCGCGGTAATCCTGCGCGGCATCGGCGGCGGCATCGGCGGCGCCGGCCTCGTTCACCTTGCTCAGCTCTTCCAGCGCGCCCAGCACGGCATGGACGGCGGTGAAGCCCTCGCCGTTGAAGCGGGCGATGGCGGCGCGGTCGCCCGGCGCCGCCAGGATCTGCCGCATCAGCCCCTGATAGGCATCATAGCCCTGGCGGGCCCGGGTCAGCAGCGCCACCTCGGCCGGGCTGGAGCTCAGCGCCGCGGTCTCGGCGAAGCGCTTCAGCGCCTCCTGGTGCATCGCCTGCAACTCCACCTCGCCCCGGGCCCGCTCGCCGGCCTCCTCGGTGCCGAGCTGGCGGGCGGCGCGGCTGCGCTGCAGGCTCAGCGTGTATTGCAGCTGGCCGATGCTGCGCACCGAGGGCAGCCAGTTGGTCTGCAGCGCCACCACGCCGTCATCCAGCCGGCCAAGCTGCTGCAGCCCGATGCCGCCGACGGCCATGGTCAGGATCAACACCAGGCCGAAGGCGCCCAGGAGCTTGCTGCGCAACCGCAGCCGGGAGAGAAAATGGCGCATCATGAAATCTCGGTTTTGCCTCTGGGACCTTTGCTCACAATAGCGTGATCGATTTCCAATGTATTAACCGGCCGATGCCGCAGGGGCGTTGCAGCGATGCGCGCGGCGCGCCGGGCCGGTTTTCCTCGCCAAAAGTCAGACGCCGGCTCGCGATTTCCCCATCCTCCCAGAAGTCGCAAGGCCCGGGGCAGACGCGACGGTGTCGGCCAGCTGACGGGACCGGTGCCCATTTCAGCGTGATTGAAGGGTGGCTTCCGCTCGACTGGCGCGATGGAGGAAGTCGCAGGCCCGTCTCCCATCTATATTGGCGTCGACTGTTGGAACCCCTTGCAGGCGGCAGGCTGGACCGCTTCTTCCCGCCGCCGCCAGCGACCGGAGGGCATGCTCGATGGCATCGAGGACCAGCTGCCCTGGGGGCTGCTGCCCGGCCTGCGGCTGCAGCACGCGGCCGGCCGTGACCGCTGCGGTCGCGTCCCGGCGCTCCTGCCCAGCTGTGGCTTTGCGATCACAGGATGGCTGACCTGCTTCTTCGCGCCTGCAACCGGTCGCCGCGACGCCTCGTTACACCGTCGAGCATGACGGGGCGGGGACCGCACCGGAGGCAGGAAGATGACCCGATACGACACCACCAAGGATCAGGCAGAGCGGATGATGCACCGGCGCAACCCCGCGGATCAGGCCTTCGACCGCTGGCTGCAGGAAGACCTGCAGCGCCGCCACGCGCAGCCGGTCGAGGCGGAAATCCCGCCCGAGCTGATCGCCCTCGCGCTCGAGGCCGCCCGCACCCCTCGGTGACGCGGCCGGCCTCAGCCCGGGGTGGCGCGGCGATAGACCCCGCTGAAGGTGACGTTCATGCCGCCGCAGCGCAGATTGTCCTGCACCACCAGATAAGGGCCGAGCAGCAGCATCCGCACCCGGCAGCTGTCAGGTCCGCCTTCGTCATAGGGGCGGGTGCGCTCGCCGCCATCGCTGCTGAAGCCGAGCCGGGCGCCGCTGGGCCGCGCCTCCGCCTCCAGCGAGCCGATATTGACGCCGCCGCGCTCGACGCGGGCCGGGTCGTCGCTGCCCCAGCTGGCGCTGCCGCCGATCCGCAGCGCGCTGCCCTCCGCGCTGATGTCGATTTCCTGCTCATAGGCCTGGGCGCCGTACCAGCTGGCCTGCCAGGCCTCGAGCGGCGCGGTGCCGGGCGGCGCCAGCGGCTGAAGCGCCGCGGCCGGCAGCCAGCCGGTGGTCAGCCGCCGCCGGTCGTTCAGATAGGATGCGCAGGCGAAGCCGCCCTGCCGGCGCGAGACCACCACCACATCCCCCGGCATCAGGAAGGCGCGCTGCGTCTCAGCCGCGGCCTGCGGCCGTGCCCGGAAGAAGACGCGCGCGGCCGCCGGGCCGATGGTCGCGGCCTCCAGCGTCTCGTCGCCCGGGCGGATGCCCCAGCAGCCGGGATCGGGCGCCTGGGCGCGCGCATCGGTGGTGCCGAGGGCGGGCAGCAGCGCGAGGGCCAGGGCGCAGGCGCGCAGCGAAAAAACCAGCATCTGGAAAACATCCTCGGAGAGCGGTCGCTGGACGGCCAGGCTGACCCGGCTTGCATCCAACGACAATCTTTTGATGGGCGCTGCAGCTTCGCAAGACGGCCTGGGCATGATTTTGCTGCGACAGCGCAGCATGGACGGAGGCAGGCATGAATTTCGACACGACAGGTCAGCCCGGACGGCGCGCCCTGCTGGCGGCGGCCGGCGCGCTGATGGCGGCGGCGCCGGCGCGGGCGGCGGCCGGCATCACCCTGCTCAGCGGCTTCCGCCCCGGCGGGCTGACCGATATCGCCGCCCAGGCCATCGCCCCCGGCTTCGGCCGCGGCATGGGCGGCACGGCCACCGTCGCGCACCGGCCGGGCAGCAATGGCGACGCGGCGCTGCTGGCGGCGCTGGGCCAGCGCGGCGACGGCCGCAACTTCCTGCTGGCGCATAACGCGCAGATGGTGGTGCAGGCCTATGGCCAGCCGAACCGCACCATCGACACCCAGCCGCTGATGCCGGTGGGCGCGGTGGCCGAGGCGCCGCTGCTGCTGGTCGCGCATCGCGACGTGCCGGCGGGCAATGCCACGGAGCTCGCCGCCTGGCTGCGCCGCCAGCCGCTGCCGCTGCTCTATGCGGCGTCCAGCCCGGGCGGGCTCGGCCATTGCGCCTTCCAGCTGTGGCTGCGGCACACCGGCCATGTGGCGGCGCCGCGCGAGATCCATATGCGGACCTACAATGACGGCGCCGGGCCGGCTTTGGCCGAGCTGCTGCGCGGCGAGGCGAAGCTTGGCTTCTTCAGCGCGCCGGCGGTGCTGCCGGCCATCGCCAGCGGCCAGGCGCATGCGGTGCTGGCGACCGGCGGCCAGCGGCTGGCGGCGCTGCCCGATGTCGCGACCGCGGCCGAGCAGGGCCTGCCCGAGCTGACGCCGGTCACCGCCTGGACCGCGCTTTTCGCCATGCCGCGCACGCCGGCCGCCGCCATCGCCCGCGCCAATGCCGCGCTGGTGGCGACGCTTGCCGAGCCCGGGCTGCGGCAATCGCTGGCGGCGCGGGGGGCCACCGTGCTGGGCGGCAGCGCCGCCGCCCTGAAGCAGCGGCTGGGCGCCGAGGAAGCGCGATGGGTCGCGCTGTCCGAGGCGCAGGAATTCGACGTCGACGGCTGAGCGGCTCAGCGCCGCTGGCAGGCGTCGAACAGGGCCGTCATGCCGGCATCGGCGCCGGCCAGCGGCACCGTCTCGGTCTCGCCGTCCAGCGTGATCGACAGCGCGCCGCCGCCGGTCAGCAGCTTGCGCCAGGCGGCATCCGCCTCGAAGCCGCCGAGCAGCATCAGCGCGTCGCCCAGCTCCTGCATCTCGCCCTTCATGGCCAGGCGCTGCTGGCCGCCGGCGGTCGCGAAATCGACCTGCACGATGCTGCCGTCGCGGGCGCGGTCGCGCTCCTCCAGCAGGCGCATCTCGATGCGCTGGCCGCCGCGGCGGCAGAACAGCGCCAGGCTCTGGTCGCCGGTCTCGGGGATTTCCCAGGCCATCAGCAGGCCTTCGCCGGTCTGGCGCGACGCCCAGCGCTGCTCCTGCGCCGCGGCCGGCAGGGCGGACAGCCCGGCCAGCAGGGCCAGCGCCGCCAGGGTGGATTTCTGTCTCGTCATGGTCAGCGATTCTCCAGCCCGTTGGTCGTGCGCTGCTGCCGGATCCGGTCACGGCTGGCCAGCACCGTCTCCCGCATTTCTGCCAGACCGGCGCGGATCCGTGCCAGCGCCGCCTCGTTGCCCGGCCTGGGCGTGGCGGCATTGCCATGCGCCGCGTCCCAGTCCAGCGCGGCCTGCAGGCTGGCGGCCAGGGCATCAACGTCGCCGAAGGCCCATTCGTTGATCGGCCGGCCGACGCTTTCGTTCAGCGCGGCATAAAGCGCCGGCTCGCCATCGCGCGGCAGGTCCGGGGTGACGGCCAGGCGGAAGCGGGCGCGCAGCTGCGCGACATAGAGCCAGCGGACGGCCTCCTGCCGCGGGCCCTCGCGGAAACGCCGCGCCGCCAGGGCATAGAGCCCGGCCGGCGGCAGGCTGTCGGCGGTCGCCTCCAGCTCCACCAGCGGCATCCGCATGACATCCTGCGCCGCGGCCGGGGCGGCGGCGACCAGACAGAAAAACGCCGCGCGGCGGGTCAGGCCCATTCTTCGCTCCTGTGCCGGCGGCCGGAGAGTATGCCGCGCAGCATCTCCTCGAAGAAACCCGCCCAGCCCAGGATGCGCGCGACATCCAGCGTCGGCGGCAGCAGGCGGATCTCGATGGTGCGCTTCTGCGCGTCGCCGGCCAGCAGGTTGACGATGTTGACGTCGCAGAACTTCTGGGCGCCGGCGCGCAGCAGGCGCGACGCCGCCTCGGGCCAGGGCAGCCGGGCGAAGCCGGGGTCCAGCGCCGCCTCCAGCAGGTCGTCGTCATAGGGGCCGAGGCGGCGGCATTGCGGGTTGGTGCCACAGAGCGCGCGCAGGCCGGCGCCGCGCTCGGCCACCAGCCGGATCAGCGCCTGCAGCCGCGCCGCATCGGCGAAGGGGGCCGCGTCGAAATGCAGATGCACGGCGCCTTCCTGCGGCAGCAGGAAGCCGAGCTCTGCCGCCGGGGTCAGCAGCGCGGTCAGCGCCGCGGCATGGTCCTTCTCCAGCGGCGGGGTGATGAGCTCGCAGGGCCGCTCGCGGCCACCGGGCAGGGGGGCCGCGAGCGCCACGGAAGCCCCGGCCGGATCGGCCAGGCGATGGATGCCGCCCGGCTTTGCCTCCAGCCGCCCGCCGAAAAGATCGAGGCCAGGGGCCAGGACATCGCCGATCGGCGCCTCGGCGTCGCAATGCCGCGCCAGCAGCCGGGCGAGCCGCGCATCATCGGCGGCGATGCGGTACCAGCCCGGGTGCGGCGCCGCGCGGCGCTCCAGATCGGCCTGCAGCGTCAGGTCGTCGACGCAGCGGGCGACGGGATTTCCCGCCGCATCCTCGACGCAGAAGCCCAGCGTCAGCGTCTCGAAGACGCGGCGCTCGGGGCCAGGGCCGTGCTCGGCCTGGGGGTGGAAGATGCGGCGCAACCGGCCGCCGCAGCCCTCGGCCAGGCGCTGCGCCAGGTCGCGGCGGGAGCGGCCGGGCGGCGCCAGCAGCTCCACCTCGACACCGATGCGCCAGTCCAGGGCCTGCGGCATCGCGGCGGCTCAGCGCGCCTCGTCGATGGCGTCCAGGCTGTTCTTGTGGTCGCCGCGCACCAGGTTGCCCGACAGCTTGGCCCGCGTCTCGGAGATGGAATCCATCCGCCAGTACTTGGCGAACAGCAGGATCTGCTCGGCGCTGTAGACCTCGTCGGCGGGGCAGCGGCGGGCGTCGTTGCGGTTCATCTGCCGGCCGCGCGCGACATCGGCGGTGACACGGGCACGGTCGCCGCGGCGCAGCTTGTCGGCGGCATTGCGCATGACGCGGTTCAGCAGGTCGTCGTCGTAGGCGAGCTGCAGCATATGCGCGTCGCACATCGTGTAGCCGGCCTCGAGAAACGTGTCCTCGTTCGGTCCGGCCAAGGCAGGGCTGGCGGCGGTGGCCGCGACCAGCGCCACGACCTTGGAGGCGAGCAGGGTTTTCCGATGGCGAAGGCGCGGCATGCAATATCCCCGGGAGACGCGACGGCGGTCGCGCAATCTGGCCGTGGGGTCGCTTGCGGGCAATTCAACAAAAGCGGAAGCGCGGCGTTGCTCAGTGCCGGATGAAGGACAGCACAATCTCGAAGGCGATGAGCAGCAGGATGGCGGTTTCCAGCACCTCGGCGCGGCCGCCGGCGGCCTCGCCGTGCAAGGCCGTGTAGGTGTCGCGGATGATGGACAGCTTGCGGTCCACCGCGGCGCTGACCTCGGGGACGCGGAACAGGTCCATCGCCGCCGAATAGACGCGGGCGAGATAGACATCCTCGGTGACCTGCAGCGCGTTGTCGACGCGCTCGGCCAGCTCGCTGACCTCGGCCACCAGCATGTGCAGCTGCTGCGCCAGGCCCGCATAGCGGCGCGAGGCCAGGAGGTGCGAGCGCCGCCGCGCCGCCTCGACCATATCGCGCATGCGCGGCAGCTCGGCATCGAGCAGCTCGTCATAGCTGCGCATCTCGAGCAGCTGGGCATTGGCCATCTCGAGCACGTCGGCGACGTCGGTCTCGCGCCGCGGCTCGTAGATGAAGGCGCGGTCCCAGGTCAGCACGACCAGGTCGTCGGTATGGTAGGAAAAACTCTGGCGCAGCAGGTCGCGGCGGGCGCCTTCGGACAGCGGCCGGATCTCGCCCGACAGCAGCGGCACCAGGTCGGCCTGCTGCTGCAGCTCGATGGCCGTCAGCGGGCGGTCGAAGGCATCGACCACGGCCAGCAGATAGTCTTCCTGCAGCGGCGCGGGGCTGGGGCGGGTGAAGGCCTCGCCCAGCAGCCCGTTCAGCTGGGCCAGCAGCGCGTCCCAGGGGGCGTCGATCGCCTCCAGCCCGGTGGCATGGTCCAGCCGGTTGGCCAGCGCCGTGAAGCCTTCCCAGTCCAGCCCGTCGGCCGGCAGCTTCAGGGTGAAGGCGGCGACGCCGAAATCGTAGAGGCGGATGCCGGCCTGGGCGGTGACCTCCTCGGCGCCAAGCGTCAGCGTGACCGGGCCGAGGGCGAGGGCCAGCGGCGGGACACCGAAGGAAACAGCCTTGGCCGGGGTGCCGGCCAGCTTGCTGCGGGCGCTGGGGCCCTGGGCGCGGGCGGCCCAGAGCGCCTCGGCCCGCTTCAGGTCGATCTCATAGGCCAGGTCGAAAAGCCGCAGCGCCACCACCTGGCCCGAGGCCACCCGCAAGCCTGCCATCATGATCCGCCATCCGCTGTTCCGGGCGGGGCTTAGCGGCTGCGGCGGCGCCCGCCACGCGACAGTTTGATGACAGTGCCCGCCCTGGTGCCCCTCAGGCGGCCGGCCATTGCGTGTCCGGATCCAGCGGCCAGATCGGGCGCGGCAGGTGGCGGAAGGGGATGCGGGCCAGCATCGGCGAGACCAGGCCGGGGCCGTCGATCTCCAGGATGCGCGCATCGGGGAAGAGGTCGTCGAAGCCCGCGCGGAAATGGCCGCGCGACTTGACGACGATGCCGCGCAAGGCCCGGAGGTCGATGCCGAGATGCTCGAGCATGGCGGTATCCAGGCATTGGTGGCGGATCGAGACGAAGACCACCTCGATCCTGCCCGCCAGCCGCAGCCAGGCGGTGGGGCCGAGCGACTGTTTTCGCCCGGCGATCATGCCGCGGCGGCCGACGATCTCGCCATCCGACAGCGCCATCACCTCGGCCTCGACGGAGAGCGGGTCGCTGCCGGGAAAATTCTCGCCGCGGTTGAGATGGGCGGTGAAGCGAGCGCCCTTGCCCAGGGCATGCGCCTCGGCGGCCAGCGTCGGGTCGTAATGGATGGCGAAGGCGGTGTCGGTGATCCCGGCCTCGAGGAAGGCGCGCAGCACGGCCGAGGTATTGCCGCGCCCGCCCCCGCCGGGATTGTCGGCGACATCGGCGAAGAGCAGCGGCGGCATCGACGGGTTTTCCACCACCTCCTTCAAGCGCGCGACGGCGGTGTCGATGGGCATCAGCTTCGCCACGAGCTCTTCGCGGCGGGTCCAGAGCATGGTCGCGATTTCCTGCGCGACGCGCTCGGCCGAGGCGGCATCGCCGCGCGCGGTGACGATGACGCTCATGCCGTTCTTCGGGCTGTCGCCCAGGCTGAAATTGCCGAGGACGGAAACATTGATGATCGGGCCGGTGGTCAGCGCCTGGCCGCGGTCGATGGCGGCGCCATAGGGGCCACGGTCGGAGAGCAGCGCGACGGAAGGCGGCAGGATCGGCAACCGAAGAAAAGCTTTCGCGGTCTTCACGCCGGAGAGCAGCTCGCGCATGCCGACCGCCGCCTCCTGGCCACGGGCGCGCATGTCGGTATGCGGGTTGGTGCGATAGGCGATCAGCAGGTCGGGGTGCTCGACCATCTCGGCGCTGACATTGGCATGCAGGTCGAGGGTGGAGACGACGGGCACGTCAGGCCCGACGACGCGGCGGACCATGGCGTAGAGCACGCCTTCCGGATCGGGCTCGACGGTGGCCGAGGCGGCGCCATGCGCCTCGATATAGACGCCGTCGAGGGGGAGGGCGGCGCGCAGGCCATCTTCCAGCAGCGCCAGGAAGCGGTCGAAGAAGGATTGCTCGACCGGGCCACTGGCGCCGGCGCCGGTGATGGCGATGGGCAGCGGGGTCCAGGGGCCGGCCTGGTCCATGTCGGCCACGAAGCCGACCAGCCCGCCCGGGTCGCGCGGCGTGGCGCTGCGGACATCGGTCAGCAGGTCCTCGCCCTGCAGCCAGAGCTTGGACCGGAATTCGGCCTCGGTGGCCGGGGGCGCGAAGCCATTGGCCTCCAGCATGAAGCCGAGGAGGGCGATGCGGGGCGGCGTGGTCATGGGGCGGCAGGCCTTCAGGCTGGCGGCGCCGCGGACAGCAGATGCGCGAGCAGCCGGCCGAGGCGGGTGTGGGAAACGCTGGTCGAGGGTTGATCGGTGTCGACGCGATGGACGATCACCGCCTGCAGCGCCGGGATGACGAGCAGCACATGGCCGCGGGTGCCGAGGGCGGCGTAGCTGCCCGCCGGCATCAGCGCATGCGGGAACAGGATGCCGGCGCGCGCGACCCACCACATGAAGCCATAGGCGCCGCGGGTGCCGGCCTCGGAGATGGGCAGCACGCTTTGCTGGACCCAGGATCTCGGCACGATGCCGCGGCCGCCATCGAGGAAAAGCTGGCCGAAGCGTGCCAGGTCGCGCGCGGTCATGCGGAAAGGATAGGCAGGATGCGCGCTGTCGGGCAGGTCGATATATTCGCCGTCCTGCTCCGGCCGGAAGTCCTGCATGCCGCAGGGGGCGGCGATGCGGGCGGCGAAGTCGGCGAAGATGTCGGCGCCGGTGAGCTTGCGGAAGATGGTGCCGAGGGCGTTGAAGTCCCAGTTGTTGTAGCACCAGGTGGTGCCCGGGCCGGCGCTGTGGCGCGCCGGCTTGATGGCGATCATCCAGGGCGATTCATAGCCGCTGGGGTGGTAGACGCCGGAGCGCGCGCAGAGCAGGTCGAGCACGGTCGCCAGCTTTTCCCGCGGCGTCAGGCCGAGCTTGTCGTCGATGCCGAGGCTGTCGAGCGTGGCTTCAAGATCGATGCGCCCTTCCGCCTCATGCATGCCGATCTGCGCCGACAGGAAGCTCTTGCGGATGGAGTGGACGTTGTAGCGGGCATCGACGGCGCCTTCGGCCAGCAACACCCGGCCGCGCACCACGACCATCAGCGCCGCGGTGTCGAGGGTCCTGGAATCCTCGACGGCGCGGGCCAGCTGGCCGGCATCCCAGCCGGCCTCCGCGGGATTCTTCCAATGGTCCCAGCTGCCAGTATCCGAAAGAATCATGCGCGCTTGACGCCCCAGAAAATCGGGAAGGAGGCCGGGACCACATCGACGATGTCGCTGCGATAGGCGGTGGGGTTGAAGATCTGGCCGACCGGGATGAAGGGGACTTCCTCGAAGGCCAGAACCTGCATCTCGCCGGCGATGCGCTTCTGGTCGGCGAGGTCCGGCGCGTCGAGCCATTCGTCGCGCAGCGCTTCCAGCCGCGGGCTGGTGGGCCAGCCGAACCAGCCCTGCGGGCCGTTGCCGCGCAGGGGCACGTGGCTCGACGG
The DNA here is from genome assembly GCF_902706185.1 of Roseomonas sp. 18066. Taxonomy (GTDB): domain Bacteria; phylum Pseudomonadota; class Alphaproteobacteria; order Acetobacterales; family Acetobacteraceae; genus Pseudoroseomonas. The sequence continues at coordinate 58,329 of NZ_CACSJM010000009.1, forward strand.
GTCGGCGACGGTCAGGCCTTCATAGGTGGTGGTGAAGATGCTCCAGCCGCCCTTTTCCGGTGCCTCCTTGCTGGTGCGGCGCTGCACCAGCGTGCCCCAGTCCATGCTGGCGAATTCGATGTTCAGGCCGAGCTGCTTCAGCAGGTCGACGGTCACCTGGGCGAAGGCCGCCTGCACCGGATAGTCGGAGGGCGACATGACGACGACGCGCTCGCCCTTGTAGCCGCTTTCCTGCACCAGCTGCCGGCTGCGCGCCAGGTCGCGCGGGCTGGTCAGGGCCTGCATGCCGGCGTCGTTCGCCATCGGCAGGCCCGGGGTGAAGACGCCGCAGGGGATGCGGAACAGCTCCGGCTCGGCGCCGATGGCGGCGGCCATGTAGTCGGCCTGGTTGATCGCCGACAGCACCGCGCGCAGCAGCTTCGGATTGTCGAAGGGCGGGTGGATGTGGTTGATGCCGAGCATGGCGATGACACCGACCTTGTCGTGCACGGCGACGCGGACGTTGCGCATTTTGCGCATGGTGGCCAGCAGGTCGTAGTCGGGGCGCTGGATCCAGTCGACCTCGCCATTCTGCAGCGCGCCCATCGCCGTCGCGCTGTCGGGCATGACCAGCCATTCGACGCGGTCGAAATGCGCGACCTTGCCGCCGGCCATGAAGCTCGGCGCGCCGTCCCGCGGGCGATAGGCGGGGTTGCGGCGATAGACGGCGCGCGAGCCGGAGACCCATTCGTCGACCGGGAAGGTGAAGGGACCGCTGCCGATATATTCGCGGATCTGCTGGAAGGGGTCCGTCTTCGCGATGCGCTCGGGCATCATGAAGCAGTTGTCGGCGAGCGCCTGCAGGACCAGGCCATAGGGCTTGTTCAGGCGGATCTCGAAGCGGGTGTCGTCGAGCGGCACCATGGCCTCGGTCCGCGCCAGCAGGGTCTGGCCCAGCGGCCGGCGGCGGGCCCAGCGCTGGATGCTGGCGATGCAGTCGGCGGGGCGGACCTTCTCGCCATCGCTGAAGGCCAGGCCTTCGCGGAGCGTGAAGCGCCAGGTCAGCCGGTCGTCCGACAGCGCGTGCCCGGCCAGCATCTGCGGCTGCGGCACGAATTGCGCGTCCAGCCCGCACAGCGTGTCCCAGATCATCGCGCCGTGGTTGCGGGCGATGGTGGTCGTGGTCCAGACCGGATCGGGATTGGCCAGGTTGCCCTCGGGCACGAAGCGCAGCACCCTCGGATTGCCGGCGGCATTGCCCTGGGCCAGGGCAGGGGCGGCGAGGGCCAGCGATGCGCCGGCCCCCAGCAGGCCACGGCGGGTCAGGTCGGATGCGGACATGGCTTCGCTCTCCTCGACGCTGCCCGGATCATGCGCCGGCCGATGCCGGCTGGCGAGGGGGCATGCCGCCGGTTCCTGGCAATCCGCATGCCACGCATTTGGCATTTGCCGCCACGTCCGCGCTGGGCGGAGACTGCGCCCGGCGACGCATCCGACTCGAGGGGGCGCGACCGCAAAGATGAACGAAAATACAGGGAAGAACGTCATGCAGAAGTCCCGGGGGCAGAAGGCCCTTTGGCTGGCTGGGGCGGCGCTTGCGCTGGCCGCCAGCCTGCCGGCCGTGGCGGAGATCGCGGTCTCCGGCAATGACAACAAGCGCGCGCTGGTCGATGGCGTGAACACCGTGGTGCGCGACCCGAAGCCCGACACCATCGCGGTGATCGACATGGCCGGCGGCGAGCCGCGGATCATCGGCCAGCTGGCGGTGCCGCATTCGGTGATCGGCCCGCCGAATTCCATCGCGGTCAGCCCGGATGAGCGGCTGGCGCTGGCGAGCTCGGCCGAGAAGATCGACCCCGCCGATCCGACCAAGACCGTGCCGGACAACCGGGTCTCGGTGATCGACCTGTCGTCGATGCCGCCGAAGCTGGTCGCGACGATCGAGGTCGGCGCCGGGCCGTCCGGCGTGTCGATCAATCCGGCGGGGACGCTGGCGCTGGTGGCCAATCGCAATGGCGGCACGGTGTCGGTGCTGAAGATCGCCGGCCAGCAGGTGAGCGTGGCGGGGACGGTGACCATCGGCACGGCCACGACCGGGGCCTCGCATGCGCAGTTCACGCCGGATGGGCGGCATGCGCTGGTGACGCGGGACAATGACAGCATCGTCTCGGTGCTGCGGGTCGATGGCGAGACGGTGACGAAGCTGGAGCGCGACCTGACCGCCGGCGTGCGGCCTTATTCGGCGGCGGTGTCGCCGGGCGGCTGGGCGGTGGTCGGCAATGTCGGCCGCAGCGTCAACAACACCGGCGACCAGGACACGGTCAGCCTGATCGACCTGTCGCGGGAGCCGTTCCGCACCATCGACACGGTGACGGTGGGTCCGACGCCGGAGGGGGTGATGGCCAGTCCCGACGGCGTGCATGCGGTGGCCGTGGTGCATAACGGCTCCGGCCGGGCGCCGGCCGATCCGCTGCGTGGCCGTTCGATGATCAAGTTGCTGAAGGTGGAGAATGGCCGGCTGACGGTGGTGGCCGAGGCTGCTGCCGGCGACTGGGTGCAGGGCATGGCCTTCTCGCGCGATGGCAAGACGCTGCTGATCGGCAACATGGCTGACAAGCAGGTGGCGATCTACCGCATCGACGGCGATCGCCTGGAGGCCACCGGCCGCACCTTGCCGGTCGATGGCGGCCCGGCTGCTCTCGGCACGGTACCGGTCTCGCTGCGCTAACTAGCCAGAAAAAAGATGGGGCGCAAACGTATACGTTTGCGGGGGGAATTCATTCCCCCAGCCTTTCTTGTGCTTTCTTTTCGTCAGCGGTGCTGTCGCATCTGACATCCGCATTTGACGCATTGCCAAAGTTCAATATAAGGCGGCACCGCAAGAAATCACGGAAACGCCGCCATGAGCCAGCCCATTCTCTCCCGTCGCCTGCTGCTTGCCGGGATGGGCATGGCGGGGATGGGTGTCGGCTCAGCCCGGGCCCAGGGTGGTCCGACGCCCCGGCGCGGCGGGACGCTGACGGCGATCGTGCAGCCGGAGCCGCCGACGCTGGTCTCGGCGCTGAATGCGGGCGCGCCGACGGGGGTGGTTTCCACCAATATCTTCGACGGCCTGTTTTCCTATGACTGGGACATGGGGCTGAAGCCAGCGCTGGCGACGCGCTGGGAGGTGGCGGCCGACGGGTTGGCGATCACCTTCCACCTGCGGCCGAATGTGCGCTGGCATGACGGGCAGGCCTTCACCGCCGAGGATGTGAAGTTCTCGCTGGAGGAGATCTGGCGGAAGATCCATCCGCGCGGCCGGGCGACCTTCGCCAATGTCGAGGCGGTGGAGACGCCGGATCCGCTGACGGTGGTGCTGCGGCTGAAGCAGCCCTCGCCGGTGATCCTGAGCGCCTTGAACGCCTATGAATCGCAGATCCTGCCGAAGCATCTCTATGCCGGCGGCGATGCGCTGGCGAACCCGCTGAACCTGAAGCCGGTGGGCACGGGTCCGTTCCGCTTCAAAGAATGGGTGCGCGGCGAGCATATCATCCTGGAGCGGAACCCGGATTACTGGGACGAGGGCAAGCCGTATCTGGACCGGATCGTCTTCCGCATCGTCCCCGATGCCACGGCGCGGGCCGCGCTGCTGGAGACGGGGCAGGCGCAATACGCCCCCTATAGCCCGGTGCCGCTGACCGATGTGGCGCGGCTGCGGGCGCTGCCGGGGATCGTCATCGAGACGCGGGGCTATGAGTGGATCTCGCCCTGGCTGTTCCTGGAGTTCAACCTGCGCAAGCCGGAGCTCGCCGACGTGCGGGTGCGGCGGGCCATCGCCCATGCGGTGAACCGCGACGTCATCGCCAGGACGGTGTGGCATGGCTTCGGCAAGCCGGCGGTCTCGACCATCCCTTCGGCGGTGACGCGGTTCCACAATGCCGATGTGCCGCAATATCCCTTCGACGTGCGCAAGGCCGAGGCGCTGCTGGACGAGGCCGGGCATAAGCGCGGCGCCGACGGCATGCGCTTCGCCCTCAGCCACGACTTTTTGCCGTATGGCGACGACTATCGGCGGACGGGGGAATATGTGCGGCAGGCGCTGCGGCGGGTCGGCATCGACCTGACGCTGCGCAGCCAGGACACGCCGAGCTATCTGCGCCGGGTCTTCGGGGAATATGAGTTCGACATCTCGAGCTCCTGGGCCTCGTCCTTCTCCGATCCGCAGATCGGGGTGCAGCGCTTCTACTGGTCGAAGACCATCAACAAGGGCACGCCCTGGACCAATGCCTCGGGCTATGCCAGCCCGGCCATGGACCAGGTGATCGAGGCGGCGCAGCGCAGCGCCGAGCCTGCCGAGCGCACGCGCCTGTTCAACGAGATGCAGCGGCTGGCGGCCGAGGACCTGCCCTGCCTGCCGCTGATCGAGCTGAACTTCTTCACCGTGCATGCGAAGAAGCTGCATGACGTGGCGATGGGGCCGGACGCGGTCTATGCCTCGCTGAAGCACGCCTGGCTGGAGGGCTGATCCGCCCATGGCCGTGTTGCGGCAGGCCGGGCAGCGCCTGGTCCAGGCGGTGCCGGTGCTGTTCGGCGTGGTCGCGGTGAACTTCCTGCTGATGCAGGCGGCGCCCGGGGACCTCGCCGACGTGCTGGCCGGCGAGCAGGGCGCGGCGACGCCCGAGATGATGGCGGAGCTGCGCGCGCGCTTCGGGCTGGACCAGCCCCTATGGGTGCAGTTCGTGCATTACATCGGCAATCTGCTGACCGGCGACTTCGGCTATTCGCACCGGCTGGGGCTGCCGGTGCTGACGCTGATCCTGGAACGTCTGCCGGCGACGCTTCTTCTCATGCTGCCGGCGGTCTTCCTGGCGGCAGGCTCCGGCATGTTTTTGGGCGCGTGGGCGGCACGCCGGGCCGGCTCCTGGCTCGACGGATTGATTTCAGTCGGCGTGCTCATCGCCTATGCCACGCCGCTGTTCTGGGCCGGGTTGATGGCGATCGTCGTCTTCGCCGTGCAGTTGCAATGGCTGCCGGTGGGGGGGATGCGCGATCCTTCGGCGGCCTATCGCGGGCTGGCGCTGGCCGGCGACGTCGCGCGGCACATGGTGCTGCCGGTCTGCAGCCTGGCGCTGTTCTATGCCGCGCTCTATGCCCGGCTGATGCGGGCCTCGATGCTCTCCGCCTTGCAGCAGGATTATATCCGCACCGCCCGGGCGAAGGGGCTTTCGCCTTTCCAGGTCGAGGCGGTGCATGCCGGGCGCAACGCGCTGCTGCCGGTGCTGACCATGGTCGGGCTGCAGGCCGGCAGCCTGATCGGCGGGGCGGTGCTGGTGGAGACGGTGTTCAGCTGGCCCGGCCTCGGGCGGCTGGCGTTTGACGCCATCCTGCGGCGCGACCTGAACCTGCTGCTGGGCATCGTGCTGGTCAGCTCGATGACCGTCATCCTGGTGAATTTCCTGGTCGACCTGCTCTACGGCCTGGCCGATCCGCGGGTGCGCGCGGCATGAAGCGGGTGGCTCGCCTGCTGCTGCGGCCGCGCGCTTTGGTCGGGCTGCTGCTGGTGGTCGGCCTCGGCTTCATGGCGCTGGGGGCGCCCTGGATCTTCCCCGACGATCCGATGGACATGGTGGGCAGCCCCAGCCAGTGGCCGGGGGAGGAAGAAGGTTTCTGGCTGGGCACCGACCTGATGGGCCGCGACATCGCCGCCGGCATCTTTCACGGCGCCCGGGTTTCGCTGCTCGTCGGGCTGAGTGCTGCGGGCATCGCCCTGGCGCTGGGCACCCTCGTCGGCGCGCTCGCCGGCTTCTGGGGCGGTGTGGCGGATGCCGTGCTGATGCGCTTTACCGAGGTCTTTCAGACCATGCCGCCGTTTCTCTTCACCATCGCGGTGGTGGCGGTGCTGGGGCCTTCGATCGGCAATGTCATCTTCGCCATCGGCGTCACCTCCTGGCCCGGCGTCGCCCGGCTGGCCCGCGGCGAGGTCATGGCCGTCCGCCGGCGCGACTTCGTCGATGCGGCGGTCTGCTGCGGCACACCGGCCTCGGGGCTGCTACTGCGGCATGTGCTGCCCAATGCCCTGTCGCCCATCATCGTCACCGCCTCGGTGCTGATGGCCACCGCCATGCTGACCGAGGCCGGGCTGTCCTTCCTGGGCCTGTCGGATCCGAACCTGGTCTCCTGGGGCTCGATGATTGGCGGCGGGCGCGAGGCGCTGCGCACCCATTGGTACATGGCGGCCATCCCCGGCGTCGCGCTGGCGCTGGCGGTGCTGGGGCTGAACCTGCTGGGCGACGTGCTGGACGACATCATGGACCCCCGGCGCGGCGCCTGAGCGGGGGGGGCCTGAAAATGAAGCCGGGCCGGCGCTGGGGGGCGCCGGCCCGGGGCCTGCCTTGTTCTTCCTGGCGGAAGAGCTCAGCGCAGATGGGCGGCCAGGTGCTTGTTCATCTCGAACATGGTCACCTTGTCCTTGCCGAAGATCGGCCGCAGCTTGTCGTCGGCGATGATCTCGCGCCGGTTCTCCGGGTTCTGCAGGTCGTGCGACTTGATATAGTCCCACATCTTGCTGACCACCTCGCCACGCGACAGCGTCGCGCTGCCGACCACGGCGGCGAGCTCCGGGCTCGGCTTCAGCGGCGTCTGCAGGGCGTTCGGCTTGGCCTTGGCCTCGACCTTGCCGTCGGCCTTGTCGGCCGCCTTCTTGCCGGACGCCTTGGCCTCGACCTTGTCTTCGGTGTCCTTGGCGGTGTCCTTAGCGGTCGCCTTGGTGGCCGGCGCCTTGGCAGCCTTCTTGGCCGGCTGGGTGCCGGCAGCGGATTTCGCGGGCATTCTCTGCCTCCCCTTGGCGGCCGCGGACCAGCCCTCCGGTCCCAGCAAGCCACCCGCGACAGCAGCGCCCGGCGGCGGCGAAAGTTTCCAGCCCGTATTTCCCCGCCCGCCCAGTAAAATTTTTTCGTCGTCCTGGCGGCAAGTCGCGATTTTTGACGGCGGCTGAAACCGTCGACCCGGCCGAAGCATTCGGCAGTAATATCGACGATCTTCGGGAATAATTCCGCAGACATGGCCGGGCGACGCCGATTTGCAATGCTTCGGCCCGCGGGGTTATAGTGTGAACGGAGTTTAATCCAGCCTGGCCCGGATCGCGGGCCGGGCTGAAGCCGCGGGCCGCGCGGCCCGGCCCCGGTGAAAAGGGCTGGGCGGGGTGGGCCGGCGGCGCGAAGGTGACGATCCTGCCGTCGGCGCGGCCTTGCCGCCGCCATCCCGCGCGCCCCCCGGGCCCACGGGTCCGGAGAAGGAGGCCGAGTTTGGAGAAGCCTATGGCCATTGCCGACCTGTTTCCCGCCGCCGAGGGCATCCTCACCCTGACGGTCGCCAACAAGACCGATCTGATCGAGCGCCTGGCCGGGCTGGCCGCCGACCGGCTGGGCCGGCCGCAGGAAGAGATCCTGGAGGCGCTGCAGGCGCGCGAGCGGCTGGGCTCCACCGCCCTCGGCCGCGGCGTCGCCATGCCGCATACCCGGCTGGAGGGGCTGGCGCAGCCGCTGGCCATCCTGGCGCGGCTGACCCGCGGCATCGAGTTCGACGCCCGCGACGGCGAGCCGGTCGACCTGGTCTTCATGGTGCTGTGGCCAGAGGGCGCCTCGGAAGGCTTCCTGCCGGCGCTGTCCAATATCTGCAAGGTGCTGCGCGACAACCAGCTGCCGCGCCAGCTGCGCCAGGCCGGCTCAGCCGAGGAGGCGCTGGCGATGCTGCAGGCCTCCGACCAACCGGACGCCTGACAAGGGGCCTGACAAGGGCCATCGCGATAAGGCGCCGGGGCGGGGCAGGAGGCCGCGCCCCTCGGGGATGATCCACCCATCGCCCCCGTGGAAGACAAGACGAGACGAGGAGAGCCCGGCGCCCGATGCCTGACGCCCTGTACCTCTCGGCGGCGATAGCCCTGCCGTTCACCGGCGCGCTGGTCGCCGCGCTGCTGCCCGCCAATGCCCGGCGGTGGGAATCCTGGCTGGCCGGGGGCGTGGCGCTGCTGGCGCTGGTGATGATCTGGCTCTGCTACCCCTCGATCACCGATGGCGGGGCGACGCGCTTCGACATTCCCTGGGTGCCGCAGCTGGGGCTGAACCTGGTGCTGCGGCTGGACGGCTTCGCCGCGGTCTTCGCGGTGATGGTGGCCGGCATCGGCTTCCTGGTGGTGCTCTACGCCCGCTACTACATGTCGGCCGAGGACCCGATCCCGCGCTTCTTCGCCTTCCTCCTGGCCTTCATGGGCTCGATGATGGGGCTGGTGCTGTCGGGCAACCTGATCCAGCTCGTCTTCTTCTGGGAGCTGACCAGCCTCTTCTCCTTCCTGCTGATCGGCTACTGGCAGCATTCGGCGGCCGCCCGCGACGGCGCCCGCATGGCGCTGACGGTGACCGCCACCGGCGGGCTGGCGCTCTTCGCCGGCATGCTGCTGCTGGGCCATATCGTCGGCAGCTACGACCTGGACGTGGTGCTGAAGTCGGGCGACGTGATCCGGGCGCATCCGCTGTACCTGCCGGCGCTGGTGCTGATCCTGCTCGGCGCCCTGACCAAGAGCGCGCAGTTCCCCTTCCATTTCTGGCTGCCGCAGGCGATGGCGGCGCCGACCCCGGTCTCCGCCTATCTCCACTCGGCGACGCTGGTGAAGGCCGGCATCTTCCTGATGGCGCGGCTCTGGCCGGTCATGGCGGGCACCGACGCCTGGTTCTGGATTCTGGGCTCGGCCGGGTTGATCACTTTGCTTCTGGGTGCTTACGTCGCGATCTTCCAGCATGACATGAAGGGTCTGCTGGCCTATTCGACGATCAGCCACCTGGGCCTGATCACCCTGCTGCTGAGCCTGAACAGCCCGCTGGCCATGGTCGCCGCCATCTTCCACACCATGAACCACGCGACCTTCAAGGCCTCGCTGTTCATGGCCGCCGGCATCATCGACCACGAGACCGGCACCCGCGACATCCGGCGATTGTCCGGGCTGAACAGGACGATGCCCTTCACCGCGCGGCTGGCCCTCGTCGCCGCCGCCGCCATGGCCGGCGTGCCGCTGCTGAACGGCTTCATCTCCAAGGAGATGTTCTTCACCGAGGCGCTGACGGCCTCCACGGCGCCGACCCTGCTGCACAGCATCATGCCGGTCGCCGCCACCCTCGCCGGCATCTTCGCCGTCACCTATTCGCTGCGCTTCATCCATGGCGCCTTCTTCGGCCCCGACACCGACGACATGCCGAAGGTGCCGCACGAGCCGCCGCAATTCATGCGCGTGCCGGTCGAGGTCCTGGTCTTCGGCTGCATGGTGGTCGGCATCCTGCCGGCGGCGACCATCGGCCCCTTCCTCGACGTCGCCGTCCGCTCGGTGCTGGGTGGCGAGACGCCGGAATACAGCCTGGCGGTCTGGCATGGCGTGAACCTGCCGCTGGTCATGTCGGTGCTGGCGCTGATCGGCGGCGTGCTGCTCTACCGCGCGCTGCAGCGGCATTTCTCCTCGGGCGTCGAGGGCACGCCGCTGCTGCGCGGGCTGGACGGGCGGCGCATCTTCGACCAGGCCATGGTCTTCCTGTCCTGGCGCTTCGCCCGCACGCTGGAGCGGCTGCTGGGCACCGCCCGGCTGCAGATGCAGCTGCGGCTGATCGTCGTGGTCTGCTTCGGCGCCGCGGCGCTCGCCCTGCTGCCGCAGGGGCTGGCGCTGGGCGGCGTGCAGCTGACCCGGGTCGACCCGGTGGTCGGGCTGATCTGGGCGGTGGGCGGCATCTGCGCGCTGGGCGCCGCCTACCAGGCCAAGTACCACCGGCTGGCGGCGCTGATCCTGCTGGGCGGGGCGGGGCTGGCCACCTGCCTGACCTTCGTCTGGTTCTCGGCGCCCGACCTGGCGGTGACCCAGCTGCTGGTCGAGGTGGTGACCACCGTGCTGCTGCTGCTCGGCCTGCGCTGGATGCCCAAGCGCATCGAGCTGCCGGGCAGCGACCTGCTGCTGGCGCGCCTGCGCCGCTACCGCGACTTCGGCATCGCTTTGGCCGCGGGGGCGGGGCTGACCGCCATCTCCTACGCCACCATGACCCGCGCCTCGCCCGACGGCATTTCCCGCCACTTCCTCGAGCGCGCCTATGTCGAGGGCGGCGGCACCAACGTGGTCAATGTCATCCTGGTCGATTTCCGCGGCTTCGACACGCTGGGCGAGATCACCGTGCTGGGCGTCGTGGCGCTGACCGTCTTCGCCCTGCTGCGCCGCTTCCGCCCGGCGCCCGAGAGCATCGGCGTGCCCGACCAGCAGCAGGAAGGCGAGGCGCGCGACTGGCTGGCGGTGCCGGCGGTGACCATGCGGCTGCTGTTCCCGGTGATCTGCCTGGTCGCCTTCTACCTGCTGCTGCGCGGCCATGACCTGCCGGGCGGCGGCTTCGCCGGCGGGCTGATGCTGTCCATCGGCATCCTGCTGCAATACATGGCCGGTGGCACCCGCTGGGTCGAGGACCACCTGCGCGTGCATCCGCTGCGCTGGATGGCGGCCGGGCTGCTGCTGGCGGCCGGCACCGGCACGGCGGCGCTGTTCTTCGGCAAGCCGTTCCTGACCTCCTACTTCGCCTATGCCGATCTGGGCTGGCTGGGCAAGCTGCCGATGGCCAGCGCCATGCTGTTCGACATCGGCGTCTTCGCCCTGGTCTTCGGCGCCACGGTGCTGATGCTGATCGCCATCGCCCACCAGTCGGTGCGCAGCCAGCGCGCCGCGCCGCCGCCGCCGCCCTCCACCGCCATGCCGGGAGACGATTGATGGAACTGATCCTGGCGCTGGCCATCGGCGTGCTCGGCGGCTCGGGCGTCTGGCTGCTGATGCGGCCGCGCACCTTCCAGCTGATCATCGGCCTGTCGCTGCTGTCCTTCGCGGTGAACCTGTTCATCTTCAGCATGGGCCGCTTCCCGGTCGGCAAGCCGCCGATCCTGGAGCCCGGCATGCGCGGCGACCCGGCGGTCTTCGCCGACCCGCTGCCGCAATCGCTGGTGCTGACCGCCATCGTCATCGGCTTCGCCACCACGGCGCTGTTCCTGGTGGTGATGCTGGCCTCGCGCGGGCTGACCGGCGGCGACCATGTCGACGGGCAGGGGCGCGACTATTGATGCTGGCGGCGCTGCAGAACAACCTGGCGATCCTGCCGATCCTGGTGCCGCTGCTGGCCGGCGCCATCATGATCCCGATGGACGACCAGCGCGGCCGGCTCCGCGCCGGGCTCGGCATTTTTTCTGTCCTCTGTCTGCTGGGGACGGCGCTCGCTTTGGCGACCCAGGCGGAGACCGGGCCGGCCACCACCGTCTATCGCCTGGGCAACTGGCCCTCGACCTTCGGCATCGTGCTGGTGGTCGACCGGCTGTCGGCGCTGCTGCTGGTGCTGACGGCGCTGCTGGGCCTGGCCGCGCTGACCTTCTCGCTGGCGCGCTGGCAGCGGATGGGCGCGCATTTCCACGCGCTGTTCCAGTTCCAGCTGATGGGGCTGAACGGCGCCTTCCTGACCGGCGACCTGTTCAACCTGTTCGTGTTCTTCGAGGTGCTGCTGGCGGCCTCCTACGGCCTGGCGCTGCACGGCTCGGGCGTCGCGCGGGTCAAGGCCGGGCTGCATTATATCGCCATCAACCTGGCCGCCTCGCTGCTGTTCCTGATCGGCGTCAGCATGATCTATGGCGTGGCCGGCACGCTGAACATGGCCGACCTCGCCGCCCGCATCCCCTCGATCCCGGCCGAGAACCGCAAGCTGCTGGAGGCGGGGGCGGCGATCCTCGGCATGGCCTTCCTGGTCAAGGCGGCGATGTGGCCGCTGGGCTTCTGGCTGGCCAATACCTACACGGCGGCCAGCCCCCCGGCGGCGGCGATCTTCTCGATGATGAGCAAGGTCGGGCTCTACGCCATCCTGCGGCTGTCGATGCTGCTGTTCGGCGAGGATGCCGGGGCCTCGGCCGGCTTCGGCCATGACTTTCTTCTGATTGGCGGCATCGCGACCATCTTCTTCGGGGCGGTCTCGGTGCTGGCGACGCAGGATCTCGGGCGGCTGGCGGGCGCCAGCGTGCTGATCTCCTCGGGCACCCTGCTGGCCGCCGTCGGCGCCGGCCAGGTCGCGGTCACCACCGGCGCGCTTTACTACCTGGCGAGCTCGGCGCTGGCGATCGGCGCGCTGTTCCTGCTGATCGAGCTGATCGAGCGCGGCCGCGATGTCGGCGCCGACGTCCTCGCCGTGACGCTGGAAGCCTTCGGCGACGGCACCGATGACGAGGACGAGGAGGAGGACGAGGTCGGCGTCGCCATCCCGGCGACCATGGCGGTGCTCGGCGTCTGCTTCCTGTGCTGCGCCCTGCTGCTGGCCGGGCTGCCGCCGCTGTCGGGCTTCGTCGCCAAGTTCGCCATGCTGAGCGGCATCCTCAACCCCGGCGGGCTGGGCCGCGGCCCGGTCGATGTCGCCTGGGGCGGCTGGCTGCTGCTGGGGGCGCTGGTCTTCTCGGGGCTGGCCACCGTGCTGGCGATGACGCGCGCCGGCATCCGCAGCCTCTGGGCCAGCTCGGGCCGCGCCGTGCCGCGGGTGCGGGTGATCGAGATCGCGCCGGTGCTGCTGCTGATCGGGCTGTGCATCGGCATGACCGCCGGCGCCGGGCCGGTGCTGCGCTACATGGAGAACGCGGCCGAGGCGCTGCACGCGCCGCAGGACTATCTGCGCCAGGTCAATGGAGGCCGCCGATGAGCCGTCGCCTGCTGCGCTGGGTCCTGCCGCATCCGATCCTCTCGGCCTGGCTGTGGCTGATGTGGCTGCTGCTGGAGCAATCCGCCCGGCCCGGGCCGCTGCTGGTCGGGCTGGTGGTGGCCCTCCTCGGCGGCCGCGCCATGGCCATGCTGCAGCCGCAGCGGGTGCGCATCCGCAGGCCGGGCCTGATCCTGAAGCTGGCCGGCGCCGTGCTGGTCGATGTGGCGCGCTCCAACCTGGCGGTCGCGCTCGTCGTGCTGAAGCCGCGGCCGGAGCGGCATGCCGGCTTCATCCGCGTGCCCCTGGCGCTGCGCAACCCGAACGCGCTGGCGGCGCTGGCCTGCATCATGACCGCGACCCCCGGCACCGCCTGGGTCGAGTTCGATGTCGAGGATGGCGAGCTGCTGCTGCATGTGCTGGACCTGGTCGACGAGGCCGACTGGGTGCGCATCGTCAAGGACCGCTACGAGCAACCGCTGCTGGAGATCTTCCAATGATGAGCCAGATGATCCTGAGCTGGTCGCTGCTGGTCGCCCAGGTGATGCTGGGCCTGGCCATGTTCGGCCCGCTCTGGCGGGTGCTGCGCGGCCCGCGCGCCCAGGACCGGGTGGTCGGCCTCGACACCCTCTATGTCACCGGCATGCTGCTGCTGCTGACCTTCGGCATCCGCTCCGGCACGGTGATCTATTTCGAGGCGGCGCTGGTCATCGCGCTGCTCGGCTTCGTCTCCACCGCGGCGCTCGCCAAGTTCCTGATGCGCGGCGAGGTGATGGAATGAGCGGCGCCGCCGAGCTGCCCCTGTTCGTCGCCATTCCGGTCGCCATCCTGCTGGTGCTGGGGGCGGGGCTGTCGCTGGCCGGCTCGATCGGCCTGCTGCGGCTGAAGAGCTTCTACGAGCGGGTGCATGCGCCGACCATCGGCACCTCCTATGGGCTGGGCAGCGTGCTGCTGGCCTCGATGATCTTCTTCAGCGTGCTGCAGACGCGGCTGGTGGTGCATGAGGTGCTGATCGGCATCCTGGTCGTGGTCACCACGCCGGTGACGCTGATGCTGGTCACCCGCGCCGCGCTGCACCGCGACCGGCTGGAGGGCAATCCGGAGGTGCCGCCGCCGCTGTCGCGCCCGCCGGAGCAGGACTGACCCGGCGCTTCCCGGGAAAAAGCCGCGGTTCACTACTGATCGGTAGAGATTTCTTCGCGGGCGCAGCAAACCCCCCTTGCAATCGGCCAGGCTGACGCCCACCCCTTTGGGGGAACCGGCCGCGCCCGCGGCTTCCTCTCGCTCCCGCTGGAGACGCTTTTCCATGCCGACGCTGTTCGATCCCGTCCGGATCGGTGCCCTCGACCTGCCCAACCGCCTGGTGATGGCGCCGCTGACCCGCGCCCGGGCGACCGAGGCCGACCGTGTGCCGACGCCGCTGATGGCCGACTACTATGTCCAGCGCGCCAGCGCCGGGCTGATCCTGACCGAGGCCACCTCGGTGACGCCGATGGGCGTCGGCTATGCCCGCACCCCCGGCATCTGGTCGGACGCCCAGGTCGAGGGCTGGCGCCGCGTCACCGACGCGGTGCATGCCGCCGGCGGCCGCATGGTGATGCAGCTGTGGCATGTCGGGCGGATTTCCGACCCCTCCTTCCTCGACGGCCTGCCGCCGGTGGCCCCCAGCGCCATCGCCGCCCGCGGCCATGTCAGCCTGCTGCGGCCGCAGCGCGCCTATCCGCTGCCGCGCGCGCTGACCGCGGAGGAGATCCCGGGCATCGTCGAGGCCTATCGCCTGGGCGCGCAGAACGCCCAGCGCGCCGGCTTCGACGGCGTCGAGATCCATGGCGCCAATGGCTATCTGATCGACCAGTTCCTGCAGGACAGCACGAACCGGCGCGAGGACGGCTATGGCGGCAGCATCGAGAACCGCGCCCGGCTGATGCTGGAAGTGACCGATGCCGCCATCGGCGTCTGGGGCGCCGACCGCGTCGGCATGCACCTGGCGCCGCGCGGCGATTCCCATGACATGGGCGACAGCGACCTGGCCGCCACCTTCGGCTATGCGGCCCGGGAACTGGGCAAGCGCAAGATCGCCTTCCTCTTCGCCCGCGAGAACGCGCTGTCGCCGCGCCTCGGCCCGGACCTGAAGAAGGCTTTCGGCGGCGCCTACATCACCAACGAGAAGCTGACCATCGAGCAGGCCGAGGCGGATATCGCCGAGGGCGTCGCCGATGCCGTCAGCTTCGGGCTGAAGTTCATCGCCAATCCCGACCTGGTCGAGCGCCTGCGCCAGGGCGCGCCGCTGAACGAGGTCAACCCCGCCACCCTCTATGCCGAGGGCGCCGAGGGCTATACCGACTACCCGGCGCAGGCGGCCGCCTGACCGTGCTGGAGCTCGGCCTCGACACCTTCGGCGACGTGACGCAGGGCCCGGATGGCGCCCTGCAGCACCCCGCCCAGGTGATCCGCGACCTGGTGGAGCAGGGGGTGCTGGCCGACCAGGCCGGCATCGACTTCCTGGGCGTTGGCGAGCATCACAGGTCTGACTTCGCGGTCTCCGCGCCGGAAGTCGTCCTGGCCGCCATCGCTGCCCGCACCAGCCGGATCCGCCTGGGCTCGGCGGTGACGGTGCTGAGCTCCGACGACCCGATCCGCGTCTTTCAGCGTTTCTCGACGCTGGACGCGATCTCGAAAGGCCGCGCCGAGGTGATCCTCGGCCGCGGCTCCTTCACCGAATCCTTTCCGCTCTTCGGCTTCGACCTGCAGCAATACGAGGCGCTGTTCGAGGAGAAGCTCGACCTCTTCGCCGCCCTGCTGCCGCAGCAGCCGGTGACCTGGCGCGGCAACCTGCGGCCGGCGCTGGAGAACGCCTCCATCCAGCCGCCGGTGCAGGACGGAAAGCTGGCCACCTGGATCGGCGTCGGCGGCAGCCCGAAATCGGTGGTGCGCGCGGTGCATCACGACCTGCCGGTGATGTTCGCCATCATCGGCGGCGACCCCGCCCGCTTCCAGCCCTTCACCGAGCTCTATGGCCGCGCCTGCGACCAGATGGAAAAGCCGCGCCGCCCGCTCGGCGTGCATTCGCCGGGGCACGTCGCCGCGACCGACGCCCAGGCGCGGGAAGAGTTCTGGCCGCACTACAGGGTCATGCGCGACCGCATCGGCGCCGAGCGCGGCTGGCCGCCGATGCAGCGCGCCGAGTTCGAGCAGGAGATCGAGCACGGCTCGCTCTACCTCGGCAGCCCGGAGACGGTGGCCCGCAAGATCGCCCGGACGGCGAAGCTGCTGGGCCTCGGCCGCTTCGACATGAAGTACAGCGCCGGGCCCTTGCCGCATGCCGCCTCGATGCGCGGCATCGCGCTCTATGGCCGCCAGGTCATCCCGATGGTGCGGGAGATGCTGGCCGAGCGCCTGCCCGCCTGACCGCTCAGGGCCGCGCCGCCACCTTCAGGATCAGCCGGGCGGTGGTGCCGGCGCCGCGGGCGCTGTCCAGCCGCAGCTCGGCCTGCATCGCCTCGGCGAGCGCACGCGCCAGATAGAGGCCGAGGCCGGAGCCGCCATAGCGCCGGTCATGGCTGCCCTCCAGCTGGACGAAGGCCTCGAAGGCCTGGCCCAGCTGCTCGGGCGCCATGCCGATGCCGTCATCGGCGACGCTGACCTCGACCTGGCCATCGCCCAGGTCGCGCGCCGCCAGCCGGATGCTGCCGCCGGCGGGGGTGAACTTGATGGCATTGCCCAGCAGGCTCAGCAGGATCTGCCGCAGCCGCCGCTCCTCCGCCCGGGCGCGCGGCAGCTCGGGCAGCGGCTCCAGCGCCAGGCTCAGCCCCGCCGCCTCGGCCGGGCCGCGCATCTGGCGGGCGATGCTCTCCAGCACGCTCGGCAGGTGCAGCGGCCGGGTCTCCACCTGCAGCGTGCCGCTGCCCATCTGGGCCACCGCCAGCACGGCGTCGATCAGCGCCAGCAGCTCCCGCCCGGCATCCAGGATGGTGCCGGCGAACTCGCCGACATTCTCCAGGCTGGCCTCGTTCTGCAGCGCCTCGGCGAAGCCGATCACCGCATGCAGCGGGGTGCGCAGCTCATGGCTCATCGTGGCCAGGAAGCGCGTCTTGGCGAAGCTCGCCTCCTCGGCGGCGATGCGCGCCTGCTCGACGCCGGCCATCGCCTGCCGCTCGGCGGTGACGTCGGTATAGACGCGGACGAAGCCGCCATCCGGGGTGGGATCGGTGCTGACCTCGATGACGCGGCCGTCGCCGGTGTTGCGGAGGAAGCGGTCATGCCGCATCGGCGCGCCGTAGCGGGCGCTGTACAGCGCCGCGGCCTCCTGCGGGCTGCCCAGCGCGCCGCGCGCGAGCTGCAGCTGGCCGAGCTCGTCCAGCAGCGCCCCCGGCACCAGCTCGTCGCGGGTCAGCCCGGTCATGTCGCAGGCCAGGGCATTGGCGGCGACGACGCGGCGCTCGGCGTCGAACAGGCAGACGCCGTGGCGCATGCTCTCCATCATCGCCTGCAGCAGGTCGGCGCGGCGCTGCGCCTCGGCCTCGGCGCGGTGCAGGGCGGTGACGTCGCTGACCACCGAGATATGCCCGCCATCGGGCAGCGGCGCGGTGCGGCCGACCAGCACGCGGCCATCGGCGCGCTGCCGTGTCATCGGCTCGCGGGAAAAGTCGAACTGGCGGCGGAAGATCTCGTCGGGGTCCTGGCGGTCGGCATATTCGCGCGCCGCCTCACGCCGGCGGATCAGGTCGAGCAGGTGCTCGCCGATCTGCACCTCGGAATCGCCCACCAGCGTGCGGAAGGCGGCATTGGCCAGGCGCAGCCGGCGGTCGGCGCCATAGACGCAGACGCCATGCGGCAGCGCCGCCAGCACGCCGTCCAGCAGCGCGGCGCGCCCCTTGGCCTCGTCCTCGGCGGCGCGCAGCTGCGAGACATCCTCCAGCACCACCAGGAAGCCGCCATCGCTCAGCGGCTGGCTGGTGGCGCGCACCGCCACGCCGTCGGGGCGCAGCCGCAGAAACTGGGTGCGCAGGCTGCGGTCGATCAGGCGGCGGCCGTCGAACAGCGCCCGCGCCGGCGCGTCGAAGGGCATGTTCTCGACCACCAGGTCGGTGACCTGCTGGAAATCCATGCCGACCCGGACGGTGCCGGGCGGCAGGTCGAGCAGCGCCTCATAGGCCTCGTTGAAGAAGGCCAGCCGGCGGTCGCGGTCATAGATGCCGATGCCCGAGGGGCTCTGCCGCAGCGCCGTGTCGGTCAGCCGCAGCCGGTCGCGCGCCGCCTTCTCGGCCAGGCGGTGCTCGGTGACGTCGGTGGTCACGCTGGCCCAGCCGCCGCCCGGCAGCGGCACCGAGGCCACCTCGTACCAGCGGTTGGGCCCGGTGCGCAGCAGGCTGCGATGGCGCTGGCCGCGGTCCAGCGCGCTGACCGCGGCGGCCAGCGCCTCGGGGTCGCCGGGGCCGTAATGGCCGCGATAGGCCAGGCGGCGGATCAGCTCGTCGGCCGAGGCGCCGACCAGCACGGTATCCTGCGGCATGTCGAGCCGGTGCAGCGCCGCGGCATTGGCCATCACCACGCGGCGATCGGCATCGAAGATGAAGACCGGTCCCGGCATGGCCAGCAGCAGGGCCAGGGCGGCGGCGGCGGGGTCGGGGGGCG
>NZ_CACSJM010000010.1 GCF_902706185.1 Roseomonas sp. 18066
TATAAGAGACAGCCCCGAGACCACCCGCGCCCTGCTCGCCCGCCTGTGGCGGCACTATGTGCGCCACCATCGCGCGGGCATCGCCCTCGCGCTCCTCTGCACCGCGGCGCTGGCGGGCTTCACCGGGCTCTACCCGCTGGTCATCCAGCAGGCCTTCGACCTGTTCACCGCCGGCGACAACCGCATCGTCTGGCTGATCCCGCCCGCCATCATCGCCCTGACCGCCGCCAAGTCGCTGGCGCAATACGGCCAGGCCGTCGCCGTCCAGGCCGTGGTGCTGCGGGTGATCGAAAGCCTGCAGAACGACCTGTTCCGCGCGCTGACCCGGTCCGACTTCGCGGTGCTGACCGCCGAGGCCCCGGCCCGCCACGCCGCCCGCTTCACCGCCGATGCCCAGGCGATCCGCGAGGCGCTGACCAAGGCGATCAACGCCCTCGCCGACGGGCTGACGGTCATCGGCCTGGTCGCCGCCATGGTCTGGCTGGACTGGCATATGAGCCTGATCCTGCTGCTGCTCTACCCGATCGCCGTGGTGCCGGTGACGCGGCTGGGCAAGCGGATCCGCCGCGCCTCGGGCGGCATGCAGGAACGCGTGGGCGAGACGGCGGCCATGCTGACCGAAAGCTTCTCCTCCGCCCGGGTGGTGCGCAGCTATGGCCTCGAGTCCCAGGAGGAGGCCCGCGCCGGCCGCGCCTTCGCAGCACTCCGCGACTCGCTGCTGTCGATCATCCGCACCCGCAGCAAGCTGGACCCGATCCTGGAGGCGCTGGGCGGCCTGGCCGTCGCCGGCGTCCTGGCCTTCGTCGGCTGGAAGGTCTCGACCGGCCGCGGCACGGTGGGCGAGTTCACCGGCTTCATCTCCGCGCTGCTGCTGGCGACCCGGCCGATGCGGGCGCTCGGCTCGCTGAACGCCGCGCTGCAGGAAGGCTTCGGCGGGCTGATCCGCGTCTTCACCGTGATGGACCGCCGCCCGACCATCGCCGGCGGGCCGGCCCCCCTGCCCGAAGGCCCCGGCCGCCTGGCCTTCGAGCAGGTCGGCTTCCGCTACACCGGCCTCGACCAGGCGGCGCTGTCCGGCCTGTCCTTCACCGCCGAGCCCGGCCAGACGGTGGCCCTCGTCGGCCCCTCGGGCGCCGGCAAGTCGACGGCGCTGACCCTGCTGCCCCGCCTCTACGACCCGACCGAGGGCCGCATCACCCTGGACGGCGCCGAGATCCGCGAGGTCACCCTGGAAAGCCTGCGCGCCGCCATCGCCTATGTCGGCCAGGATGCGGTGATCTTCGACGACTCGGCCCTGGCCAACATCGCCTGCGGCCACCCCGGCAGCAGCCGCGCCGAGGTCGAGGCCGCCGCCCGCGCCGCCGCCGCCCACGACTTCATCGCCAGCCTGCCGCAGGGCTACGACACCGTGCTGGGCTCCGGCGGGTCGCGCCTGTCCGGCGGCCAGCGCCAGCGCATCGCCCTCGCCCGCGCCCTGCTGCGCAACCCGCGGGTGCTGCTGCTGGACGAGGCCACCAGCGCCCTCGACGCCGAAAACGAGGCCGCCATCGGCCGCGCCCTGGAAACCCTGCGCGAAGGCCGCACCACCCTGGTCGTGGCGCACCGCCTGGCCACCGTCCAGGAAGCCGACCGCATCGTGGTGATGCAGGACGGGCGCGCCATCGAGCAGGGGCGCCATGCGGAACTGGTGGCGGCCGATGGGCTCTATGCGCGGATGGTGCGGACGCAGGCGTTCGCGGTGGAGTAAGAAAATACAGGGGTAGGCCAGGGGAATGAATTCCCCTGGACCCCTTCTTTTCTTTGCGGTGACTGCCGTGTCCACGTGAAGACAGTACGTGAAACGGCCAATCGTCAGCACGACCTTCGATCGAGCGCTGATGTCTTCAAACGGCGTCCCGCCGCAGGACCGCTGCCGGCGAAGCACTGGCCTGAAAACGGCCAACAGATCAGAAAAAAGATGGGGGTCTGGGGGAATTCATTCCCCCAGCCTTTTCAATATTTTCGCTTCAGGCGACCAGCCGGATCCGCCGGCCTTCCATCGCCTCGACCTTCAGCACGCCGACGATCTGCCCGAGGTTGCCGGCCACCAGGTGGATCATCTCCACCGGCATGGCGTCGAGCGCCACTTCGGCGCGCAGTAGATCGCCTTCGCGCTGGGCGCGGACGCGGTCGGGGGTCAGGTCGCGCTTGGCGAAGGGTTCCAGCACGCGGGACAGCAGGCCTGGATAGGCTTCGGCCACCACGGTGAAGCGGGCGGCGGTCATCGAATTGTCTGACATGGGGAAATTTTCCGGAGCGTCGCGGATCAGGGAAGGCGTGCGGGGTTACTCCCGGCTGCTGCCCCCCGCAGGGCGCTCAGGCAGCCGGGCCGCTAATAATGATCCGGAGGGTCCGAATGCGGCACATATCCACAGGATAAGCACTCGGACCCGCGCTTTACAAGGGGGCATCAGCCCCCTTGCGGCGCCTCGATCACCGGCCCTTGCGGCGGGGCGATCGGCCGGATGGGCGGCTGGCCTTCGAAGACCAGCTTCTGCCGGGCGGCCGGGATCTCGATGCCGTTCTGATCGAAGCACTGCTTGATGCGGCGGTTCATCTCGCGCGCCACGTTCCAGCGCTGGATCGGCTCGGTCTTGATCCGCACCCGGATGATCGGCCCGTCCGGCGACAGCTGGTTGACGCCCAGCACTTCCATCTCGTCGCGGATCACCAGGCCCCACTTGGCTTCCGAGCGCATCTCCTGGCACAGGCCGGTCAGCAGCCCGACGATCCGGTCGGTGTCCTCGCTGTAGGAGACTTGCACGTCCAGCACGGCGAAGGAGAAGTCGCGGGTCATGTTGGTCACGGCCGTGACCGTGCTGAACGGGATGATGTGCACGCTGCCATCCAGGTCGCGCAGCGTGATCGACCGGATGGAGAGTTTTTCGACGACGCCGCTCTTCCCCCCGAGGTTCACCACGTCGCCGACGGCCATCGCGTCTTCAAACAACAGAAAAATGCCGGTGATGACGTCCTGGACCAGCTTCTGCGAGCCGAAGCCCAGCGCCAGGCCGATGACGCCGGCACCGGCCAGCAGCGGCGCCACGTTCACGCCAAGCTCGGTCAGGATGTTGAAGCCGACGAAGAGCAGGATGACCACGAGCAGCGTGGTGCGCAGCATCGGCATCAGGGTGCGGACGCGGGCGCTGCGGGCGGCGGTGGCGTCGCGCGACAGCTTCTCCAGGTGGCGCTGCATGGCGGCGTTCACCGCCTCCCAGATCAGCACCGCCAGGGCGATGGTGAAGCCCACCGACATCAGCGAGGACAGCAGCTGGCTGCCCAGCGCGCCGCGCGAGAACCAGCCGAAGGAATTGATGCCCCAGACCTCCAGCAGGGTCAGCAGCGTCAGCAGGGTCAGCACCAGCGACACGCCGCCCTTCAGCAGCGGCAGGTAGCGGTTGGCCCGCTGCTCCAGCGCCGGGTAGCGGCCAGCCATGTCGGCCGAGATGCGGAAGCTGCCGGCCAGCGCCCGGCGCAGCAGCATGTCCAGCACCTTGGCCAGCGCCAGCACCAGCAGGGTGAACAGGCTGGCGCGCAGCAGGCGGGAGAAGCCGTCGCGGATCTCCAGCGCCCAGACCCCCCACAGCGCCACCAGGTACAGCAGCGCCAGCACGTGCCAGACCTCGGCCAGCCAGTCGCGGAAGCGGCGCAGGCTGCGGCGGGTGCGGTTGGGCACGTCGCCTTCCTTCAGCGGCGGCGCCCGCAGCACGCGCGCCACGGCCACCCGCATCTGCAGCACGATGATGCCCAGGAAGATCGAGACCACCAGCAGCACCAGCCGCAGGATGGCGTCATAGGCGCCCCAGGGCAGGCCGAACAGCAGCCCGGCCTCGGCCACCGCATAGCCGGCGATCAGCACCACCACGATGCGGCGCAGCCAGACCGAGACATAGGCCGCGGTGAGGTCGGCGCAGGGCAGCACCCGCAGGTGGCTGGACGCCGGCGAGAACAGCATCCGGCTCAGCGCCATGGCCATGCGGCCGATCAGATAGGCGTTGTTGGCGGTCAGCAGCACCAGCTGCGTCGTCGGCAGCGGCTGCACCGCGCCGATCAGCCCGTAGCTGACCACGCCGAAGGCGCCGATGGGCACCAGGTCCAGCAGCAGCCGCCCCAGCACCAGCGGCACCCGCCGCAGCCGCTGCCAGCCATGCAGCTGCTGCGGCGCCATGGCGTCCAGCCGCCGGCGCAGCCCGGCCAGCGCCCGGTAGGTCAGGTATTCGGCCAGCACGCCCAGCCCGAACAGCAGCAGCAGCTTCCACGAGGCGTCCGCCAGCCGCGCTTGGGTCACCGGGTCGCGCACCGAGGCGCTGAACCAGGAGACCAGCGACGGCAGGTCGGTGATGGCCTCCGCCGCGCGCACCGTCTGCTCCGACAGCCATTGCAGCCGCTGCGAGGCGCCGATCAGCAGCTGGCCGCCCAGCGTGTTGGGCGCCAGCAGCTGCTCGGCCGTGGCCGCCGCCGTGGCTGGCGGGGCAGCGGCGGGCGGCGCGGCGGCCGCAGGCGGCGGCGCGGGCTGGGCCGGCGCCGCGGCCGGGCCGGGCGCGGCGGGTGTGGCTGTGGGCGGGCGCTGGCGCTCGGCGGCGGCCAGCGCCTCCAGCGTGCGCAGCAGCTCGGCCCGCCGGGCGTCGTCGCGCAGCAGGCCGAGCAGCCGCTGCGCCTCCCCCGCCGGCACGGCGGCGGCCGGCGGCGCGGCCGGAGCCTGGGCGATGGCGCGCGGGGCGAGGCCCGGCAGCGTCAGGAAGAAGGCCAGCAGAAGGGGCAGGAGGCGCATGGGCCGCACCGGAAGCCGAACCACCCCCCGCGGTCAAGCCTTGCAGCGCGGCGAGGGTGGACCGGTTCGCGGAACTGCGGATGAAACCTGTGTCATTCGCGACGATAGCGCATCCCGGTACCACCAGCCCAGCCTTGCCCACCCCCGCAACGGTGCTAACTGACAGGGTATGGTCACCACCCTCACCGTGCTTCTCGTCGTCTCGATGCTGGCCACCCTCGGGGTGATGTTCGCCGGCATGATCGGCCTGGCGCGGGAGGATGGCGACCCGCACCGCTCCAACAAGCTGATGCGCTGGCGGGTGACGCTGCAGGGCCTGTCGATCGGCCTGTTCCTGCTGCTCATGCTGGCGATGCGGGGTTAAGCCGGGGTCACCTTGCCTCGGCAGGGCCACCCGCCTAGGCTCCCTGCTGCAACGCCACACGGCCCCCGGGGAGGGGGTCGGTGCCCTGCGCTGTCCGGCCTGGCCGGGCGGGGCCGGGCGCCAGCATAAACCCAGAAAGCAGGACACGGCCCGGCGATGAAGCTTCTCGTCCCCGTCAAGCGGGTGGTTGATTACAACGTCAAGGTGCGGGTCAAGGCCGACGGCACCGGCGTCGAGACCGCCAACGTCAAGATGTCGATGAACCCCTTCGACGAGATCGCCGTCGAGGAAGCCGTGCGCCTGAAGGAAAAAGGCGGCGCCACCGAGATCATCGCCGTCTCCGTCGGCCCGGCCCAGGCGCAGGAGCAGCTGCGCACGGCGCTCGCCATGGGCGCCGACCGCGCCATCCTGGTCGAGGCCGAGGGCACCGAGCCGCTGGGCGTCGCCAAGCTGCTGAAGGCGCTGGTCGAGCGCGAGCAGCCCGGCCTGGTCATCATGGGCAAGCAGGCCATCGATGACGACATGAACGCCACCGGCCAGATGCTGGCGGCGCTCCTCGGCTGGGGCCAGGGCACCTTCGCCAGCAAGCTGGAGCTCGCCGGCGAGACCGCCCGCGTCACCCGCGAGATCGATGGCGGCCTGGAGACGGTCAGCCTGAAGCTGCCCGCCATCGTGACGACGGATCTCCGCCTGAACGAGCCGCGCTACGCCTCGCTGCCCAACATCATGAAGGCGCGGAAGAAGCCGCTGGAGACGCTGAAGCCGGCGGATCTGGGCGTCGACGTCACCCCGCGCCTGACCGTGCTGAAGGTCGAGGACCCGCCAAAGCGCCAGGCCGGCGTCAAGGTCGCGTCCGTCGCCGAGCTGGTGTCGAAGCTGCGCAACGAAGCGAAGGTGATCTGACCATGGCCGTTCTCGTTCTCGCCGACCAGGGCGCGACCGTCAGCCAGCCGACCCGCAGCGCCGTCGCCGCCGCGAAGCAGATCGACGCCGAGGTGCATGTCCTGGTGCTGGGCGATGCCGCCGCCGCCGCCGCCGTCGCCAAGGTCGACGGCGTGGCCAAGGTGATCCAGGCCGACGGCGCCGCCTATGCCCAGGCGCTGGCCGAGCCCGCCGCCGCCCTGCTGGTGGCGCTGGCCCCCGGCTACACCCACCTGCTGGCCCCCGGCAGCGCCCAGGGCAAGAACATCCTGCCCCGCGCCGCCGCGCTGCTCGACGTGCAGATCGTCACCGACGTCGCCGGCGTGGTCGATGCCGACACCTTCAAGCGCTTCATCTATGCCGGCAACGCGCTGGCGACCGTGAAGTCGTCGGACCCGAAGAAGGTGGCGACCATCCGCGCCGCCTCCTTCGACCCGGCCGCGGCCGAGGGCGGCAGCGCCAGCATCGAGGCGGCGCCCGCCGCCGCCGATCCCGGCCTGTCGAGCTTCGTCGGCGCCGAGATCGCCAAGAGCGAGCGGCCCGAGCTGACCGCCGCCCGCGTCGTCATCTCCGGCGGCCGCGCCATGGGCTCGGCCGAGAACTTCGCCATCCTCGACAAGGTGGCCGACAAGCTGGGCGCCGCCATCGGCGCCTCGCGCGCCGCGGTGGATGCCGGCTACGCGCCGAACGACCACCAGGTCGGCCAGACCGGCAAGATCGTCGCGCCTGAGCTCTACATCGCGGTCGGCATCTCGGGCGCCATCCAGCACCTGGCCGGCATGAAGGACAGCAAGGTCATCGTCGCCATCAACAAGGACGAGGAGGCGCCGATCTTCCAGGTGGCCGATTACGGCCTGGTCGGCGACCTGTTCAAGCTGATCCCCGAGCTGGAAGCGGAGCTGGGCTGACCCATGGCTGACATCGCGACGGTCGGCGTCATCGGCGCCGGCCAGATGGGCAATGGCATCGCCCATGTGGCGGCGCTGTCCGGGCTGTCCGTCGTGCTGGTCGATGTCAGCGCCGAGGCCCTGCCCAAGGCGCTGGCGACCATGGGCAAGAACATGGACCGCCAGGTCGCCAAGGGGGGCCTGACGGCGGAGGCGAAGGACGCGGCGCTGGGGCGGATCCGCACCGGCACCGAGATGGCGCTGCTCGCCGATTGCGACATCGTCATCGAGGCGGCCACCGAGCGGGAAGCGGTCAAGCTGTCGATCTTCAAGGCCGTCTGCGCGGTGCTGAAGCCGGAAGCGATCCTGGCCTCCAACACCTCCTCGATCCCGATCACCCGGCTGGCGGCGGCGACCGACCGGCCGGAACGCTTCATCGGCATGCACTTCATGAACCCGGTCCCGGTCATGAAGCTGGTCGAGATCATCCGCGGCATCGCAACCTCCGACGCGACCTTCGAGGCCGTGGCGGCGCTGGCGGAAAAGCTGGGGAAGACGACGGCGGTCGCCCAGGACTACCCCGCCTTCATCGTCAACCGCATCCTGGTGCCGATGATCAACGAGGCGGTGCAAAGCCTGCAGGAAGGCGTGGGCGACGTCCGCTCGATCGACGCGGCCCTGAAGCTCGGCGCCAACCATCCGATGGGGCCGCTCGAGCTCGGCGACTTCATCGGGCTGGATACCTGCCTGGCGATCATGCGCGTGCTGCATGAGGGCATGGGGGACAGCAAGTACCGTCCCTCGCCGCTTCTGGTGAAGTACGTCGAGGCCGGGTGGCTGGGGCGGAAGACGGGAAAGGGGTTTTACGACTACTCGCAAACCCCGCCGAAGCCGACGCGATAAGGGAGGCCGGGGGAAGAATTCCCCCGGACCCCCATCTTCTTTTTATCTGATTAGTGGTGGAACGAGACCTTGGCGTTCTCGCCACTGTTGTCGGGCTTGCCGGTCACCACCGCCTGCGCATAGCCATAGGCGAACCGCAGGCCGGACGAGACGCCGTCCCAATACTCGGCACCCTCCATCGTCACGGCGATCAACGCCACCTCGGCGCTCTCCGGACCCTCGGGCAGCCAGGTGCGCAGACCCTCGGTCCACAACGCCTTCTTCTGCTCGACATCCTTCACGACCCGCGCCGAGCCGTAGATCGAGACGTAGTCCTGGTTGCTGGTATCGGCATAGCCGAGCAGCACCCGGTCATCCTGCGCCAGCTCGCCGATCTTGGGGCTGTCGGCGCGGGTGAAGAACCACAGCGTCCGGCCATCCTTGTCCGGCTTCTGCGTGCGCATCGGACGGCCATGCATCCGGCCCTCCTCGTCGATGGTGGTGAAGATGGCGGTGCCGATCTCCGCGATCATCTCGCGGACCTTCACGCGCATCTCGTCCTCGTTGCGGTCGGTGGCCATCCTGTTTCTCCCAGTTGTGTCGAGGGAAGAACCGCCGGGCGCGGCCCGGGTTGCCCATCCGGCAATTGACAGGACCGTTGCCCGCCCGCACCGTCCCCCGCCATGCCGCACGACAAGATCCGCATCACCCGCGACGGGGCGGTCGCCACCGTCACCATCGACCGCGCCGAGAAGCGCAACTGCCTGGACGAGCCCATGTGGGACGCCATGGAGGAAGCCTTCCGCGACCTGTCGGAAGACCCCTCCCTGGGCTGCGTCCTGCTGCGCGGCGCGGGCGACGCCGCCTTCTGCGCCGGCGCCGATATCGGCGGCTTCGAGGCCGGCGCCTACCCGCCCCGCGACCCCCGCCTGGTCGGCGGCTTCGAGGGCGCGGTGGCCGCCATCCGCGCCTGCCGCCACCCGGTGGTCGCCGCCATTTCCGGCTGGTGCATGGGCGGCGGCGCCGGGCTGGCTTTGGCCTGCGACTTCCGCCTCGGCGCCGAAGGCATGAAGATCGGCATCCCGGCCCGCAAGCTGGGCATCTGGTACCCCTATGTCGCGCTCGACATGCTGCGCGAGGTCGTGGGCTACCCGACCGCCTGCGAGATCCTGATCGAAGGCCGCGTCCTGACCGGCGCCGAGGCCCTGTCGCGCCGCCTGCTGACCCGCCTGGTGCCGGATGCGGAGATTTTCGCCGAGGCCGAGGCCCTGGCGCGGCGCATCTGCGAGGGCGCGCCGCTGTCCAACCGCTTCCACAAGCAGGCGCTGCGCGAGCTGCGCGGCCCGATGCCGATCGCGCCCGAGCAGTTCGCCGCCGCCGGCGGCTATGCCCGCACCGAGGATTTCCGCAACGCCGTGCGGGCCTTCCTGGAGAAGCGCAAGGCGGTCTTCGCGGGGAAGTAGCGCCGCGCCAGCCTGCCGCGTCCCGCCTCACCCCGAGGCAACGGCAGCCTGACAAGAAAGCCGGGAGGACGCCCCCATCCTCCCGGCGCCCTTTCGCCGTCGAGACCCTGCGGGCCTCAGGCGGCGAAAAGCGTGCTCGGCATGGGCTGGGTCTTGTCGACCACGCCCGTCACGCCCGGCACCTCGGCGATCAGCACCTTCAACCCGCGCTGCACGGCGGCGCTGCGGCTGAAGCCATGCAGCTCGACCACGCCGTCCTTGACCTCCATCAGGGTGAAGAAGGTCTCGGCCCAGGGCTCGCGCTTGATCGCGGCCTGCACGGCGCGGCGCAGCCGCTCATCCGAATATTCGCCATGCTCCAGCGGCGGCGCGACCAGCGCGCGCAGCAGGTCGGCACGGCTGACCACGCCGCAGAGCCGCCCCTCCTCCACCACCACGACGCGGCGGATCTTCTTCTCCTCGAGCAGCTCGGCGATGGTGCCGGCATGGGTCTCCGGGCTGACGGTGACCAGGTCGACGGTCATGATCTCGGCCGCCGTCGCGCCATGCGTGGCGGCGTAGCGGTTGGCCAGCTGGTCCATGTCGGTGAACAGCTGGCGCAGCAGGCCGATCTCGCCATGGCCGCCGGCCATGCGGCGGATCAGATCGGCCTCGGTGACGATGCCGCGCAGCTTGCCATCGGCGCCCAGCACCGGCACGGCGGAAATGCCGCGATCGGCCAGCAGCTGGGCGATGGCCATGACCGGGGTTTCCGGCGGCACGGTGACGACGTCGGCGGTCATCAGCTCGCGGGCGGTGAGCGGACGCATGTCCTTGGCTCCTCTCCAATGCCGGCATGCTGCGCCGATCCAAGCGGTGGCGCCTTGATCCGCATCAATCCTGCCGACCCCTTTCAGATGGTGTCGCAGGCCTTTCATCGGCAGCGGCGGCCGGTCTAGACTTTCCACATAGAAAACAAAATTTGGGGAGGTATCCGCATGCCGAGGCTCGACCGACGCGGCGTATTGGCAGGGCTGGCGGCGCTCGGCGCGCCCATGATCATCGCGCGCGGGGCGCGGGCCCAGGCGCGGCAGATGTCCATCGCCACCGGCACCACGGGCGGCGTCTACTACCCGCTGGGCGGGGGGCTCGCGAACCTGCTGTCGCGCAGCATCCCAGGGCTCTCGGCCACCGTCGAGGTCACCGGCGGCTCGGTCGCCAACCTGCAGCTGCTGGGCGCCAGCCGCGCGGAGCTCGCCTTCACCCAGGTCGATGCCGCGGTCGACGCGATCCGCGGCAATGACCGCTTCAAGGGCCGGCCGGTGCCGGTGCGCGCCATCGCCGTGCTCTACACCAACCGCATGCAGGCGGTGACGACGGTGGCCAGCGGCATCACCACGATCGAGGGGATGAAGGGCAAGCGGGTCTCCACCGGAGCCCCCGGCAGCGCCACCGAGGTCATGGCCTTCCGCCTGATCGAGGCCGCCGGCCTGGACCGCGACAAGGATTTCCGCGCGCGCGAGCGCCTGTCGCCAGCCGAGAGCACCAATGCGGTGAAGGACGGCAAGCTCGACGCCTATTTCTTCGTCTCGGGGATTCCCACCAGCGCCATCACCGACCTCGGCGCCTCGCCGGGGGTGCAGATCCGGATGGTCGACCACGAGCGCTACATCGCGAAGATCGTCGAGAAATACGGCCCGGTCTATTTCCCCGAGATCATCCCGGCCGGCACCTATCCCGGGCAGAAGACCGACAACAAGCAGATGTCGGTGGCCAATATCCTGGCCGTCCGCGAGGAGATGCCGGAGGCCGAGGTCACCGCCTTGCTGAAGACCGCCTGGGAAGGCCGCGAGGAGCTCGGCCGCGTCCATGCCGAGGGCCGCAACTTCACCCTGGCCGCGCAGAAGACCGCCGCGGCCGGCGTGCCCTGGCACAAGGCCGCCGAGGCCTTCTGGACCGCCCAGGGCGCGAAGCTGGCATGAGCGGGGCGCCGCCGCCCCCGGGGCTGCCCAGAAACCTGCCGCCGGAGATCGACGCCGACGCGCTCGACGTCGACACGGCGGCCAAGGTGGAGCGGCTGATCGAGGAAGAGGAAGGCATCCAGAACCGCTTCACCGGCTGGATCGGCCATGCCGCCACCGCGATCGCCGTGGCGATGAGCCTGTTCCACCTCTGGGCCGCCTGGGACATCGTGCCGACCACGACGCTGCGCTTCGTCCATGTCGGCTTCGCGCTGGCGCTGGGCTTCTTCCTGTTCCCGGTGGCGCGGCGCTTCCGCGACCGCTTCATGGCCTGGGACGCGGTGCTGGTGGCGGCCGGGCTCTATGTCACCTGGTACCTGATCGCCGGCGGCGACGACCTGCTGGACCGCTATGTCTTCCCCGAGCCGATGGACATCGTCGTCGGCTGGCTGCTGGTGGCCCTCGTCCTGGAGGCCACCCGCCGCACCACCGGCTGGATCATGCCGGCGGTGGCCATGGCCTTCATGCTCTACAGCTTCTACGGGAATTATCTTCCGGCGCCCTGGGCGCATCGCGGCTACGACGCGCAGCGGTTGATCCCGCACCTGACCATCACCCTCGACGGCATTTTTGGAACTGCCGTCGACGTGTCGGCCACGCTGATCATCCTGTTCACCCTGTATGGGGCGATCCTGCAGTCGACCGGCGCGGGGAAGTTCTTCGTCGACTTTTCCTTCTCGCTGACGGGCGGGAAGCCGAGTTCCGCGGGTCGCACCGTGGTGCTTTCTTCCTTCCTGCTCGGCGGGCCGTCTGGGTCGGGCGTGGCGACCACGGTGACGCTGGGCACGGTCGCCTGGCCGCTGATGAAGCGCGTCGGCTATCGCGCCGACGATGCCGGCGGGCTGCTGGCGGCGGGCGGGCTGGGCGCCATCATCTCGCCGCCCGTGCTGGGGGCGGCGGCCTTCCTGATCGCCGAATACCTGAAGCTCGGCTACCTCGACGTCCTCCGCATGGCCGTGGTGCCCACCATCCTCTACTACGCCTCGCTGCTGTTCATGGTGGAGCTGGATCAGCGCCGGCTGGGCGACGTGGCGCCCGGGGAGGCCATGGTCGTCACCCCCTGGCGCCAGCTGGTGCGGCGCTACGGCTTCCACTTCTCCTCGCTGATCGCCATCGTGATCTTCATGGCGCTAGGCTACAGCGCGACGCTGGCGGTGCTCTACGCCATGGTGGTCGCCGTCGCGCTGTCCTGGATCCGCCGCGAGACGGCGATGACGCCGAAGCGCCTGGTGGACAGCCTGGCCGCGGGCGCCATCCAGGCGGTCGGCATCGCCGCCACCTGCGCCTGCGCCGGCATCATCGTCGGCTGCATCACGCTGACCGGGCTCGGGCTGAAATTTTCCGAGATCGCCATCCAGGCGGCGGGCGGGTCGCTGGTGGTGACCGCCTTGTACACGGCGCTGATCGTCTGGGTGGTGGGCCTCGCGGTGCCGGTGACGGCCAGCTACATCATCTCGGCGGTGGTGGCGGCGCCGGCGCTGATGAAGCTCGGCGTGCCCGACTATGCCGCGCATATGTTCGTCTTCTACTACGCGGTGCTGTCAGAGGTTTCGCCGCCCACCGCGCTGTCGCCTTTCGCGGCGGCGGCGATCACCGGGGCGGGGCCGTACCGCACCACGCTGCAGGCGTGGAAATACACGCTGCCGGCCTTCGTGCTGCCCTTCGTCTTCGTCACCGACCCGGAGGGGGTGGGGCTGCTGCTGTCGCTGACGCCGCAGATGACCTGGCTGGACGTGGCCTGGCAGATCGTCCTGGCCGCCGCCGGGCTGGCGGCGCTGGCGGCGGGCTGCCAGGGCCAGGCGCGGCGGGCGCTGACCCTGGCCGAGCGGGCCGGCTTCATCGTCGCCGGGCTGCTGATGGTGTTCCCGGCGCTGCTGGACGGCATGCTGCCGGCGCCGCATTGGCTGGGCATCGGCCTGGCCGGGGTGCTGCTGGTGTTGCAGCGGCGCGGCCCGACGGGCGTCGCCCGCGCCCTGTAGCGCCAGGGGACAGAAAAAAGATGGGGTCCAGGGGAATTCCTTCCCCTGGCCTTTTCCTTTCTGTTTATCTTTCCGCCCATGAAATCAACCCTGGCGTTGGCATTCCTGCTGGCGGGCTGTGGCGTGTTCGGCGGCGGCGCCCCGGTGACCGACCCATTGCCCGAGGTGATGGCCGCCGACACCGATGGCGTGCCCGCCTTGCGGCTGCGCTGGTCCGGCGGCCAGGCGATTGCCGTGCTGGTGCAGCAGAATGGCGAGACGCGGCTGTGGCGCAGCCAGGGCGGGGTGGTGGTGGCGACCGAGGGCGCCCGGGTGATGGCGACGGCGGGCCTGCCGGACTGGCTGACGGGCACCCGGCTGGAGGGTCCGGACCCGCTGGACGACCCGGCCGCGCTGGCCCGGCGGCCGGCGGTGCTGCGGCGCCTGGTCGACCTGATGGAGCAGGATCGCGACCCGCAGGCGATGCGCTTCGGCCTGGTGCTGAACTGCCGGCTGCAGGCGGAGCCGCAGGGGGTGGCGCTGCTGGTGACCGAGCGCTGCCATGGGCCGGGCGCCCGCTTCACCAACCGCTACTGGGCGGATCCGGGGTCGGGCGGGATCTGGCGGTCGGAGCAATGGGTGGGGGATGGGGCCATGCTGCAGCTGGAGGTGGTCACGCCGCCTTCCAGCTGAGCCCCGCGCTCTGTGTCCGGCGCAGGACGTAGCCCAGCCACAGCAGCTGGACCCCGAGCGGCGGCAGGATGACCAGCGGCTTCAGCGCCGGGTCCAGGCGCAGGAAGGCGAAGGCCAGCGCGACGTGGAACAGGGCGAAGCCCCAGTGGATGGCCGCGACCCGGCGGGCGGAGAGGCCGCTGCGCTGCGCCATCTGGTACAGGTGGGTGCGGTGGGGGGCGCTGACCTGCTCGCCTATCCAGACGCGGCGGAGCAGGGTGAAGCCGGTGTCGAAGAGCAGCGCGAAGAGCAGCAGCGGCACCAGCAGGAAGGACAGCTGGGCGGCATCCAGCCGGGCGGCGGCGACGCCGAGCACCGCCAGCATGAAGCCCAGGAACTGGCTGCCGACATCGCCCATGAAGATGCGGGCCGGGTTCAGGTTGAAGGGCAGGAAGCCGGCGATGCCCGCGCCGAGGATCAGGCAGGCGGCATAGATGAACCAGCCGCCTTCCTGCCAGGCGATCAGGCCGAGGCCGGCGCAGACGATCAGCAGCGTGCCGCCGACCAGCCCGTCCAGCCCGTCCATGAAGTTCACCGCATTGGTGCAGGCGACGATCCAGAACAGGGTCAGCAGGCTGCCGATCACGCCCAGGCCCACCACGCCGACCCAGGGCAGCGCCAGCCGGTCGACCACCAGCCCGCTGCCGATGGCGACGAGCGCCGCCAGCGCCTGGGCCCCCAGCTTCACCACGAAGCGGAAGTCGCGCAGGTCGTCGAGGAAGGCGACCACGCCGATGGCGACGGCGGCCAGGATGACGCCGATGAAGCGGTGCTCGGCCATGCGGGCGAATTGCGCCACCTGGTACAGCACCACCATGCCGACGATGAAGGCGCAGACGATGCCGACGCCGCCGCCCTTCGGGGTCGGCCGCGCATGCGCCTTGCGGTGGTCGGGATGGTCCAGCACCGGATAGGCGATCATCAGCCGCACCAGCAGCGCCGAGAGCAGCGCGAGGCCGCCGGCGAAGGCGAGGTGCTCGAGGAAGGCGAGCAGGGTCATTCAGGTCGGGCCCATCGGGTCGGAAGGTCGGGGGCGCGCCGGGTCAGCTGACCCGGGCTTCCTCCAGGCTGGCATAGACATCGCCGGAATTGGCCGTCTCGGGCAGCGCCTCGAGCCAGCGGGCGAGCGTCCCGGCATGGACCGGGGCGTCGAGGGCGAAGCGCATCGCCTCGCCGAGGCAGGCATTGAAGCTGTAGTCGGCGCCCAGCGCCTCCAGCGTGCGCAGCGCATCGAGGGCGGTGCGGCGCTGCAGGGTGGTGAATTCGAAGGACAGGCTGCGCAGCGGGCGCGACAGGCCGGCCAGCGCCGCGGCCTCGAAGCCCTCGACATCCAGCTTGGCGAAATGCGGCTCGCCATGGGTGTCGATCAGCGCGTCCAGCGTGGTCACCGGCAGCTCGATGGCGCTGTCCCAGACCTGGTCGCGCCAGGCCTCGGCGCCGGCCGCGGCCTGCATGAAGGCGGCCGAGGCGGTGGCCACCGTCGGGTTGGCGCGGTTCAGATGCAGCGTCGCGCGGCCGCGCTGGCTGCCGATCAGCGAGGCGTCCAGCACCACGCCCGGATCGCCGCGGAACAGCAGGCGCAGCAGTCGCTGCAGCCGCGGCTGCGGCTCCACCGCCACCGCCCGGGCGCCCAGGCGGCGGAAGCTGGCGGTGCGGTCGCCGACATGGGCGCCGATGTCGAAGCCGAGCTCGCCCGGGCCGAGGAAGCGGGCCAGGAAGGCGTCGAGCTCGGCCGCGCGGCCGGGGGCGTAGTAGCTGCGCAGCGACCGGCCGATGGCGGCCGATTCCGGCGCCACCGCGGGCAGCGGCGCGGCGTCGGGATCGAGCCGCAGATGGCCGCTCATGCGGCGAAGACCAGGGCCGCGCCGCCGGCGAGCTCAGGCGCCACCATCAGCCCGCCCGGCACCGCATGCAGCCGGTCGCCGAGCAGCGCCTGGGCGGCGGCATTGCCGTCATCGGTGCGCACCACATAGCCGGCCAGGAAGGGCAGCGCCGGGGCGACGACCCCCGGCAGCACCGCGGGCAAGGCTTCCGGAGGAAGAATACGCAGGCGCCCCTGCGGCAGCGGCAGGGCATAGCCGCCGGCCGGGTCGGGCTCCAGCGCCTGGCCGGTCAGGCGGGCGAGCGCCGCGGCGGTGACGGCGGGCTGCGGCACCGCCAGGATGGCGGCCTCCAGCGCGACGGCGCGGTTTGGATGGTCGAGCCAGCGCGGCTGCCACAGCAGCTCCGGCGTCAGGTGCTGGATCAGCTGCAGCCGGCCTTCCGGCGCATCCGGCAGCGGCAGGCGGGAGAAGCGGGCGCGCGGGCCGTCCGGGGCGTCGACCGGGCGCTCCAGATGGGCGATGCCGGGGATGGCCAGGCCGGCACGGTTCAGCCGCTCCAGCTCCGCCTCGGCATCGTCGATGCCGAAGGCCAGGATATGCATCCCCGTGTAGCGGGCCAGGAATTTTCCGACGCCGTTGTCGAAGCGGTCGGGGTCCAGGATCGCCAGGAATTCCAGATACCCCTGGCGCAGCATGGCGCAGCGGTTGCCGGTGGCCAGCGGCTCGACCGGGTCGCCCGGGGCGCGGCGCCCCGATTGCCGGGCGATCGGCGTCAGCTGGAAGCCCAGCCGCTCCATCGCCGCCCAGAGCCCCGGCCCGTCGGCGCTGCAGATGCCGACATGGTCGAGCGTGGCCGCGCCCGTCACTGGAGCTCCGCCGTCTCGTATTTCGGCAGGCGCCATTCGGCGGGCTCGGCCGCGGCCTCGTCATACCAGCGGCGGATCAGCGGATGGGCGCGCAGCGCGTCGACATAGGCGCGCGACGTGGCCGACAGCTCCGGCTGCCAGGTCAGGAAGCGGCAGGCGACGGGGGCGAACATGATGTCGGCCCCGGTCAGCGCGGCGCCGAACAGGAAGGGGCCGCCCGATTCGAGCAGCGCCTCGCGCCAGATCGCCTCGATGCGGGCGATGTCGGCCAGCGCTTCCGGCGTGCGGCGGGCGCCGGGGAAGCTGTTCAGGATGGTCATCGGCATGGCCAGGCGCAGGCCGCGGAAGCCGGCATGCATCTCGGCGGCGATGCTGCGCGCCGTGGCCCGCGTCGCGGGGTCGGCCGGCCAGATCGCCGGGTGGTGCTCGGCGCAGTATTCGATGATCGCCAGGCTTTCCCAGACCCGGGCGCCGCGATGCTCGAGGTAGGGGACCAGCCCGGCGGGCGTCGCCGCCTTGATCGCCGCGGTGGCGCCCCCGGCCAGCGGGATCACCACCTCCTCCACCTCGATCCCGGCCAGCCGCACGGCCAGCCAGCCGCGCAGCGACCAGGAGGAATACATCTTGGTGCCGATGAACAGGCGGCCTTCCGGCATGGCGGTTCTCCCCGTTGTGGCAGGCAGCTTAAGCCGGCACGCCCTTCGACGTGCTGTATTCGAAATGCAGCGCCTCGCCGGGGAAGATGCGGGGATGGATGGCATGCGCCGCCATCGCCGCCTCGGAGAAGCCCTGCAGGATCAGCTTCAGCTTGCCGGGATAGGTCGCGATGTCGCCCACCGCGTGGATGCCGGCGATGCTGGTCATGCAGGTGGCGGGCGCCACCGTGATATGGCTGCGCTCCAGGCCGAGGCCCCAATCGGCGATCGGGCCCAGCTCCATCGACAGGCCGAAGAAGGCCAGCAGGTGGTCGGCGGGGACGCGCCGCTCCTCGCCCTTCAGGGTGGCCAGCACGACATGGTCGAGCACGCCGTCGGTGCCCTCGAGGCCATGCAGCTGGTAGGGGATGGCCAGGTCGATCTCGCCGCGCTCGGCCGCGGCCTCCATCTGCGCCACCGTCTCCGGCGCCGCGCGGAACTTCGGCCGGCGATGCACCACGGTGACGCGCGCGGCGATGTCCTTCAGGCTCAGCGCCCAGTCGATGGCCGAGTCGCCGCCGCCGGCGATGACCACCCGCTTGCCGCGAAGCTCCTCGCGGCGGGAGACCATGTAGCGCACCGCGCCGGTGGCCTCGAAGGCGTCCAGGTCGTTCAGCGGCGGGCGGTTCGGGCCGAAGGCGCCAGCGCCGGCGGCGACGATCACGGCGCGGGCCCGCACCACCTCGCCCTTGCTGGTCTGCAGGCGGAAGCTGCCATCCGGCTGCTCGGCCAGGGCGTCGACGCGGCGGCCCAGCAGGTAGATCGGCGAGAAGGGGGCGGCCTGCTCGGCCAGCTGCTCGATCAGCGCGGCGCCGGCGATGGCGGGGTGGGCGGGGATGTCGAAGATCGGCTTCTCGGGATAGAGCGCGGCGCATTGGCCGCCGATCGCCTCCAGCGTGTCGATGACCACGCATTTCATCCGCAGCATGCCGCATTCGAAGACCGCGAAGAGCCCGGCCGGGCCGGCGCCGATCACGGCGACATCGGCCTCGACCGCGACATGGTGCTGCGCTGCCTCGGTCGGCATGGGAACGGCCATCGATCAGACTCCTGGTCAGGCTGCGGTGCATAAAGGCTTTGCCGCGCGACGGCAAAGGGGGGCGCCGCGCTTGTGGCGCCCCCTGGGCGCGGGCAGATTGCCGCCCACCATGCCCGACACGCTGCACCTGCTGCTTCCCGACCTGGCCGCGACCGAGCGGCTGGCCGCCCGCGCCGCGGCGCTGGCCCGCCCGGGCGACGCGCTGCTGCTGGAAGGCCCGCTGGGCGCCGGCAAGTCGGCCTTCTGCCGCGCCTTCCTGCGCGCCGCGGCGGGCGACCCCGAGCTGGAGGTGCCCTCCCCCAGCTTCACCCTGGTCCAGGGCTACGCGCTGCCGCAGGGCCCCGCCTTCCATTACGACCTCTATCGCCTGTCGGGGCCGGAGGAGCTGGAAGAGCTCGGCTGGGAGGAAAGCCGCGACGGCATCGTCCTGGTCGAATGGCCCGACCGGCTGGGCTGGCTGGCGCCGGAGGACGCGCTGCATCTTTCCTTGCAGCCCGATGCCGGGGGCGAGGCCCGGCACGCCGTGCTGCGCGGCTGGGATTCTCGCCTGCCGGCCCTGGCGGGGCTGTGATCCCGCTCAAGACCCGGGCTGTGGCCCGGCGGCCACCGCGGCCGGGGCTGCAGGGGGGCCCGCTGGATTCGGTGCTTGGCAAGCGGCGCCGGACGCGTCACCACCTGCCCGCAGCATGACCCCGCCTGGCATCCCCCCCTCCGCCGAGACCTTCCTGGCCGCGCATGGCTATGCCGATGCCCGGCGCGCCGCGCTGCCGCAGGATGCCGGCCACCGCCGCTACACCCGCCTGGCCGGCGGGCCGCGCCCGGCGCTGCTGATGGATTGCACCGGCGCGAACCAGGCCGGGCTGACCCCGGAAGAGGATCTTCTGCCCTTCCTGCGCATCGCTGACCATCTGGCGGCGACCGGCCTGTCGGCGCCGGCGGTGCTGGCCGAGGCCGCGCCCGAGGGGCTGGCCCTGGTCGAGGATCTGGGCCCGGACACCCATGCGGCGCTGCTCGACGCCGGCGCCGACCCGGCCCCGCTCTATGTCGAGGCGGCCGAGGCCCTGGCCGCGCTGCACGCCGCGCCGCCGCCCCCGGGCCTGCCGCTGTGGGAAGTCGGGCGGATGACGGCGACGGCCGGCGCCACCTTCCTGGACTGGTGGTGGCCGGCGGCCTTCGGCGCGCCCGCCCCGGCCGCGATCCGCGCCGCGTTCGAGGCGGCGATGACCGCGATGCTGGCGCCCTTCGCCGGCGCCGGCGGCTTTGTCCACCGCGACTATTTCCCGGCCAACCTGATCCGGCTGGAAGACCGCGCCGGCCCGCGCCGCACCGGCATCATCGATTTCCAGGATGCCGGCCTCGGCCACCCGGCCTATGACCTGGTCAGCCTGCTGGAAGACGCCCGCCGCGATGTGGCGCCCGAGGTCCGGGCGGCGGCGACGGCAGCCTATCTCGCCGCCCGCCCCGGGCTGAATATCGAAGACTTCGCGGCCGCCCGGGCGGCCATGGCGGCGCAGCGCCACCTGCGGGTGGCCTGCCTCTGGGTCCGCCTCGACCGCCGCGACGGCAAGCCGCATTACCTGCAGCACGGGCCGCGCTGCTGGGCCCTGCTGGCCACGGCCCTGCGGCATCCCGCCGCCGCCCCGCTCGCCCGCTTCCTCGACGCGCATGTGCCCGCCGTGCTGCGCCAAAATCCCGCCAAGGATCCTGCCGCGTGATCACCCTGAACTCTGCCATGGTGCTGGCCGCCGGCCTCGGCACCCGGATGCGGCCGCTGACCGAAGCCACGCCCAAGCCGCTGCTGAAGCTGGCCGGGCGCAGCCTGCTGGACCACGCGCTGGACCGCATCGAGGCCGCCGGCATCGGCCGCGTCGTGGTCAACGCCCATTGGTTCGCCGAGCAGGTGGAGCAGGCCTGCGCCGCCCGCGCCACGCCCCCCACGGTGCTGCGCGAGGACACCATCCAGGAGACCGGCGGCGGCGTGCGCGACGCCCTGCCGCATCTGGGCGAGGACCCCTTCCTGGTGGTCAATGGCGACGCCTTCTGGCTGGACGGGCCGAGCCAGGCCATCCTGCGCCTGGCCGCCGCCTTCGACCCAGAGAAGATGGACGCGCTGCTGCTGCTGGTCCGCTCGGCCGTGGTCGAGGGCGAGGTCGGCCGCGGCGACTTCATGATGGACCCGCTCGGCCGCCTGCGCCGCCCGAAGGAGCGGGAGATCTCTCCCTACGTCTATGCCGGCGTCCAGATCGTCTCGCCGCGGCTGTTCCGCGAGGCGCCGGAAGGGCCCTTCGGCACCATGCAGCTCTGGGAGCGCGCCATCGAGGAAGAGCGCCTCTTCGGCCTGGTGCATGACGGGGCCTGGTTCCACCTCTCGCGGCCGGTCGACCTGCGGAAGGCGGAGAACGCGCTGGCCACCGGGCTGGTGCGGGCGCTGTTCTGAGGCGGCGATCACCTCTGCATCAGCGACGGCGCCGGTCCGGACCGGGCGCCTCCCTGCCCCTTCCCATCGCCGGGCGCTGCCGATAGGGCGAGGCCATGCCTGACACCTTTCCTCCGGGCCGCTGGTGAGCCGGCGGTCTTCCTTCCCCGGCTCGCTGCGGGCCTGGGGCATCCTGCTGGTGGCGCTGCTGGGCGGGATCGGCGCCTTCGGCCTGACCGACGCGCAATGGAGGCGGCTGGGGCGGGAGATCTTCGGCCCGCCGCCGCGCGCCGAGCGCGCCGCCACCCCGCGTGAGCCTTTCTCCGGCCAGCCGCGGGTGATCGATGGCGACACCCTCGACGTCGCCGGCATCCGGGTGCGGATGCAGGGCATCGACGCCTTCGAGCATGACCAGCAATGCAGCCGCGCCGGCGGCGGCCGCTTCGCCTGCGGCGCCGCGGCGCGGGCCGAGCTCGCCGGGCTGATCGGCAGCCGCGCGGTCACCTGCACCCCGGATGGCAGCCTGACGCATGGCCGCACCGTCGCCACCTGCACCGTGCCCGGTCGTGGCGGCGCGATGGACCTGAATGCGGCGATGGTGCGCTCGGGCCTGGCCTTCGACTGCCCGCGCTATTCCGACGGCCGCTACGCCCGCGACGAGGCGGCGGCGAAGTCCGACAATGCCGGCGCCTGGGGCGGCCGCTTCACCTATCCCTGGTCGCATCGCGACCGGGCCAATGCCTGCGGCCGCCGCTGATGCCGGGCGGGCGCTGGCGTCAGCGGATCCTGCGGCTGTTGGCGGTGCTGCTGCTGGCGCCGCCGCTGTTGCTGCTGGTGTTCCGCTTCGTGCCCGTGCCGCTGACGCCGCTGATGCTGATCCGCGCCGTGCAGGGGCATGGCATCGCGCATGACTGGGTCGCCTATGACCGCATCGCACCGAGCCTGGCCCAGGCGGTGATCGCCGCCGAGGATAATTCCTTCTGCGAGCAGAGCTTCGGCTTCGACTTCGCGGCGCTGCAGGGGCAGATCGACGCGGCGCTGGACGGCGACCGGCCGCGCGGCGCCAGCACCATCACCATGCAGACGGCGAAGAACCTGTTCCTGTGGCCGGGGCGCGACCCGGTGCGGAAGCTGGTCGAGGCCTGGCTGACGCCGCAGGTGGCGCTGCTCTGGCCGAAGCGGCGCATCCTGGAAGTCTATCTGAACAGCGTCGAATTCGGCCCCGGCCTCTACGGCGCCGAGGCCGCCGCCCAGGCTTTCTTCGACCGCCCGGCGGAAAGGCTGACCCCGGCCCAGGCGGCGCAGCTGGCCGTGGTGCTGCCGGCGCCGCTGGAATGGTCGGCCGCCAACCCGTCTGGCTATCTGCGCGGCCGGGCGGCCACCGTACAGCGGCGGGTCGGGCAGCTCGGGCCGCTGCTCGGCTGCGCCCGGTAGCCAAGGGAAGGCCCCTCACCCCGTCGCCGGCGGCAGCCCGATCGGCGGCCGTTCCGGCGGCGGCTCGGGCTCGGGCTCGGCGGTGGCGGCCAGGTGGCGCGACCAGGCGCGGGCGTCGCGCTGCATCGCCCAGGCCTTGGTGAATTCCGCGCCCAGCAGGAAGATCTGCGCGGAGTAGTAGATCCACAGCAGCACGATCACCGCCGAGCCGGCGGCGCCATAGGTGCTGCCGATGGCGCTGCTGCCCAGATACAGGCCGATCAGCAGCTTGCCCAGGTTGAACAGCAGGGTGGTGGCGATGGCGCCGACGATCACGTCGCGCCATTCCAGCCGGCGGTCCGGCAGGATCTTGTAGATGGCGGCGAAAAGCAGGGCGACCAGGGCGAAGGA
Source organism: Roseomonas sp. 18066 (assembly GCF_902706185.1). Classification (GTDB taxonomy): domain Bacteria; phylum Pseudomonadota; class Alphaproteobacteria; order Acetobacterales; family Acetobacteraceae; genus Pseudoroseomonas. The sequence goes on from NZ_CACSJM010000010.1 coordinate 22,681, forward strand.
GATCACCGCATTGGCCACCCGCACGATCAGCGCCAGCGCCGGCAGGTGGCCGTCCAGCATGGCGCCCAGGGCCGTCAGCGCCGCGCTGACCACCAGCGAGACCAGCAGCAAAAACCCCAGCGTCGCCACCAGGCCGAGGCTGGCGGCGCGCGCCCGCAGCAGGCGGGAGACGGTGTCGCCCGAGGCCTCGACCCGCCAGATCAGGTTCAGGCTGGACTGGATCTCGCCGAAGACGCCGCTGGCGGTCAGCAGCAGCGTGACCAGGCCGAAGGCGCTGGCCAGCAGGCCGGAGGTCGGGTTGGAGGCGCTGAGGATGATGCCCTGCACCACCTCCGCCCCCGCCGGCCCCATCAGCCCGCCGAGCTGGCCGACGATGGCGCCGCGGGCGGCCTCCTCGCCGAAGACCGTGCCGGCGATGGCGATGGCGATCAGCAGCACCGGCGCCAGCGAGGTGACGGTGTAGAAGGCGATGGCGGCGCCACGGCTCAGCGCGTCGTCCTCGATGAAGCCGAGGACGCTCTGCCGGACCAGCCACCATGCCCTGCCCATCATCGGCCCGCTCCGCCCCGCTGCCGACCGGCAACGCGGCGGTGGCGGCCGTGGTTGCGGCTCAGTCGGCGGCGGGCTCCGGCCGGGCCGGCGGCAGCAGCGCGGCCGGCCGCGGCGGCAGCGCCTTGCCCTCCTCGCCGCCCCAGGTGACGGTGCGGTGCGGATAGGGCATCTCGATGCCGCGCTCCTCGAAGACCAGCTTGACGATCTCGCTATAGGCGCGCCCCGCCCCCCAGTGCTTGCCGGCCTGGGTCTTGATCCGCACCCGCATCATGATCGCCGATTCACCGAAGCTGGTGATGCCCTGCATGTCGAGGTCACCGATGATATTGGCGCCGTGGTCGGTCTGCTGCAGCCGGGCGAAGGCCTCCTGCAGCGCTTCCTTCACCGCGGGGATGCTCTCGCGGTAGGAGACGGCGATATCAGCCACGTGGAAGCCGAAGTCCTTCATCATGTTGGCCACCGTGGTGACCGAGCTGAAGGGGATCAGGTGCAGCGTGCCGCTGCTGTCGCGGATCGACAGCGAGCGGATGGTCAGCCGCTCGACCACGCCGGAGACGCCGCCGGCGGCGACCACGTCGCCCTCGTTCAGCGCGTTCTCCAGCTGGATGAAGACGCCGGTGATGATGTCCTGCACCAGCTTCTGCGCGCCGAAGCCGATGGCGAGGCCGACGACGCCGGCGCCGGCCAGCAGCGGCCCGATATTCACCCCGATCTCCGACAGCGCCAGCATCGCCACCATCACCACCAGGGCGATGGTCGCGGCATTGCGGAACAGCGCCAGCAGGGTCCGCTCGCGCGGCGTCGGCACCGTGCCGTAATTGGGGTTCAGGCGGTATTCCACCCAGCTCGACATCGCCAGGTGCATGACCATGCCGGCCAGCAGGATCAGCCCGGCCGAGACGATGGCGCCGGCGAAGCGGCCGCCGCCGGCGGTCGACAGCCAGCGCGGCAGGTCGAACAGCTTCCAGGCCCAGAGCAGCCCGAGCGCCACGGCGACCAGCACGGCGACGCGCAGCACCTTCAGGATCGCCGGGATCATGGTGTTCAGCCGGCGCTCCAGCAGCGGCAGCCGCTCGGTGAGGGTCTCCGGCACGGCGATGCCGCGGGCGAGCGCCCGGCGCATCAGGTGCAGCACCAGCGTGGCGGCCGCGATCACCGCCAGCGACTGGGCGGTGGCGCGCAGCATGAAGAACAGCGCCTCGCGCGGATTGGCCACCCAGGCCAGGAACAGCGCCACCATGTAGAGGATGGCCAGCAGGTGCCAGACATGGCCGAGCGCGGTCCAGGCCTGGCCCATGGCGCGCAGGCCGCGGCGGTCGCGCCGCGCCTCGACCCAGGCGCGGCCCGAGCGGCGGTGGCGCAGCACGGCGAGGATGCCCAGCAGCAGGGTCAGCAGCATGGCCAGCAGCCGCAGCGACTGGGCGGCGGCGGCCGAGGCGAAGCTGTTCAGCAGCGGCGCCAGCAGCATCATGGTGTAGCCGATGATCGAGGCGCCGCGGCTGAGCCAGAAGGACCAGGCCCGCGCCCCGTCATCGCCCAGCGGCAGCGGCCGCAGCGCCGGCTGGCGCGGCATCAGCAGCGCGCGCACCACCGCCTTGCCGCCCTCGACCGCCAGGAAGGCGTTGAGGATCAGCGTCTGGTGCACCGCGATGGCGCCGGTCTGGCCATAGCTGAGGGCGAAGAAATACCCCCCCGCCCAGGCCAGCACCACGGCCGCGACCTCGATCACCAGCGCCGCCGGGATCAGCGCGACGCGCAGCGCTACCGCCCCCAGCCCGGCGCCGGCCCGGGCCGCGCGGCGGTCCAGCATGGCCAGCAGCGGCGCGGTCAGCAGCCGCAGCACGGCGAAGGCCGCGATCACCACGCCGACCATCAGCGCCATCGACAGCATGGCGCCCCAGAACACCCCGTCATCCGCCGCGTCGGCCCGGTTCAGCACCTGGCCCAGCCCGGCGAAGAGCGCGCCCAGATGCTTCAGCATGGCCGCCGCCTGCTCGGCCACCGTCTGGCTGTACTCGGCCAGCTGGCGGGCGAAGGTGGGCTCGGCGGTGGCGGGCAGCGTCGCGCCCTGGCGCGCGGCGGCGCCCGGCGCGGCCGGCCCCGCCTTCAGCCGCTCGATCAGGACGCGGCGGCTGGCATCGTCCTCCAGCACCCGCACCAGCTCGTCCAGCGAGGCCTGACTCGGCCTGCCGGCGCCGGCGGGCGCGGCGGGCGGGGATTGGGCCTGCAGGGAGGCGGTGCCCAGCCAGAGGCCGAGCAGGGCAAGGAGGAAAAGACGCATCGGGCGGGGGTCACTCCACATGGAGCGCCGGAGCCTAAGGGCGCGCGCCGTACCGGTCCAATCCCCGCCCCCTCACAGGGGCGGGAGGCCGGTCAGTCGCGCACCGGGGCGTCGAGCAGGCAGAACATCAGCTCGTGCTTGTTATGCGCCCCGTGGAAGACCTTCGCCCCCGGGATGGCGGCGAATTTTTCCGCGGTGTCATGGTCGGTCTCGCCCTGGAACTTCAGGGTGCAGACGTAGTTCCGCGCCCGGCCGGCGGCCATCCAGCGCTCGACCAGCCCGAGCAGGCGGGCGGGATAGCAAATGATGTCGCTGAACAGCCAGTCGACCACCGGCTGCTGCTCCGGCGCCATGCCGAAGGCGCTTTCGGTGCGGATGGCGACATTCGGCAGGGCGGCGACCGCCGGGTCCATCTGCGCCTTGTCCACCGCGATCACCTGGCCACCCAGCTGGGCCAGCGCCCAGGTCCAGCCGCCCGGCGCGGCGCCGAGGTCGAGGCTGGTCTCGCCCGGTCCGGGCCAGCGGCCGATGCGGGTCAGCGCCTCCCACAGCTTCAGATAGGCGCGGCTGGGCGGGCCCTCGCGGTCCTCGGCGAAGCGGATGGCGCCGTTGACGAAGGGGCTGGTCTTGGTCGGGCTGGCCAGCATCAGGTCGGGCGCCAGCAGCGTCCAGCCGCCCAGATGGCCGGCCGGCGGCACCTCCGGGAAGCTCAGCGCCTTCGGCTTCAGCGGCGGCAGGTTCCCGGCGATCAGGGCAGCGCGGCGGTGGTGCAGCACCGGCTCCAGCGACCAGTTGCGCTGGATGGCGCGCAGCGCCGAGGCGGCGCCCTTGATCGAGGGCACCGCGATCTCGCGCGGATCGGTCCAGACGTCGAGCGCCCAGGCGCAGTCGACCGGCGGCTGCTCGCTCAGCGCCAGCGGGCCGTGCCAGCGGGAAATGGCGACGCCCTTGCGGCGCAGCTCCTCCTCCACCTCGGGGTGGAAGCCCTCATGCGTCAGATAGGCGCTGCGGATCATGCGGCGTCTCTGGCCGCCTGCGGCCGCTGCAGCACGGCGACGCCCAGCATCAGCCAGCCCAGCATCAGCAGCGTGCCGCCCAGCGGCGCCAGCGGCGCGGGACCGCCGGTCAGCGCGCCAACCCAAAGGGCGCCGCAGAAACCCAGCATGCCCAGGGTGAAACAGGTGCCGGCGGCCGGGATGGCCCAGCCGGGGCGGCGCTCGGCGAGGAGGCCGACGGCCAGCAGCGCCAGCGCGTGCCAACCCTGCATGGTCAGCGCGCTGGCGACGCGGGCCGCGGCGCCGGCCTCCAGCCCATGCGCCGACCAGGCGGAGAGCCCCACCGCCAGCAGCCCCGCGAGGCAACCCAGCACCAGCCAGAGACGCGACATCAGCACAAACCCCTCATCATCAAGGCCCCGGGAATCCTGGTCCCGAGACGCCGCGCGGCAGCGTCGAGAAATCCGGCCGCCACCCGTCCGGCCCGCGCAGGAACAGCGGCGTGCAGAAGCCAGCGGCCACCGGCACCTCCGGCCGCCAGTCCGGCTGCCAGCGATCGCCCTGGGCGAGGGCCACGCAAAGCCCGACCGGCTCCACCCCCGCCAGACGCAGCAGCCCCAGCCCCGCCAGCGCCGAGCTGCCGGTGCTGATCACGTCGTCGACCAGCAGCACCCGGCGGCCGGCCAGCCGCGGCAGCAGCCGGGGGTCCAGCCACATCCGCCGCGCATCCGGCGCGGTGGAGGAGGAGGTCGGCACCGACAGCGCCGCGTCATACCATTTCTTGCGCGAATAGCCCGGCGCCACCCAGTTGGTATGGCCCAGCGCCTCGGCCACCGGGCCGCCGAAGACATGGCCCAAGGTCGGCAGCCCCACCACCACCTCGGCGCCGAAGCGGCGGGCGGCCCCGGCCATCCAGCCGGTCATGGCGCGGACCACCGCGAAGCTGGCCTGGTTGGCGATGAAGCCGGTCACCGCCACGGCGCCATAGTCGCGCAGCGGCAGCACCAGCCGCCGCCCATCCGGCATCGGCGCCGGGTAGCGGTCGTGGTAGCCGGCCGCCGGGACCGGGTCCGGGTCGGCGAAATCCTGCCAGAAGGCGTCGCTCATGGCGGCGCGGATGCCATGGGCGTGGCCCTGGCACCAGAGGGAAACGCGCATGCCACCTGTCGGGCCCGTCATGTCGGGCCGCCAGCCCACCCCGCCCAGGCTGAAAATTTGCAGCAAACCGCCATGCCGGCGGGGGGAAGCCTGCGAATGACGGGGCCGAGCCGCAACGCCCCGTGGCGCCGCCCCCCCGGAGCGCGCTAAGGAATCGACGCTCGCAGGAGGTTCACCCACCATGCTCACCCGCCGTTCGTTGCTGCTGGCCTCGGCCGCGGCTGCCGCCTTGCCCGCCACGCTCTCGCCCGCGATGGCGCAGACGCCGCCGGGCGTGCTGGTCTTCGCCAAGCAGATCGACGACATCATCACCGTCGATCCGCACGAGGCCTTCGAATACACGGCCTCCGAGCTGGCGGGGAATGTCTACCAGAAGCTGGTGACCACCCCGAATTCCGACCCCGGCAGCATCCAGGGCGAACTGGCGGAGAAGTGGGAGGCCGGCGCCGACGGCAAGACCTTCACCTTCACGCTGAAGGACGGGCCGAAATTCGCCTCCGGCAAGGCAGTGACGGCCGAGGACGTCGCCTTCTCGCTGACCCGCGCGGTCACGCTGAACAAGGCGCCGGCCTTCATCATCAACCAGTTCGGCTTCACCAAGGACAATGCGGCCGAGCGCATCCGCGCCACCGACGCCCGCACCCTGGTGCTGACCACGGCCGAGCCGACGGCGCCGTCCTTCCTGCTCTACTGCCTCTCGGCCGCGGTCGGCTCGGTGGTGGAGAAGGCCGTCGTCATGGCGCACGTGCAGGGTGACGACCTGGGCAATGCCTGGCTGAAGACCAATTCGGCGGGCTCGGGCAGCTATGTCATCCGCCAGTGGCGCGCCAGCGAGAGCGTCGTGCTGGAGGCGAACCCGCATACCAGCGCGCCGCCGGTGGTGAAGCGCGTCATCCTGCGCCACATCGCCGACCCTTCCGCGCAGCTGCTCGGCCTGACCAAGGGCGACTATGACATCGCCCGGAACCTGGGCGCCGACCAGATCAAGCAGCTGGAAGGCAACCCGGCCTACACGGTGCAGTCGGCCCGCAAGGCCAGCCTGATGTACCTGTCGCTGAACCAGAAGAACCCGAACCTGGCGAAGCTGGAAGTCCGCCAGGCGATCAAGCTGGCGCTCGACTACGAGGGCATCCAGAAGGCGATCGTGCCGACCACCTATGCGGTGCACCAGTCCTTCCTGCCCGCCGGCCTGCCCGGCGCGCTGACCGAGCACCCCTTCAAGCGCAACGTGGCGGAAGCCAAGGCGCTGCTGGCCAAGGCTGGCCTCGCCAGCGGCTTCGAGCTGTCCTTCGACTATGCCTCGGCCGCGCCGAACGCCGACATCGCCCAGGCGATCCAGGCGAACCTGGCCGAGATCGGCATCAAGCTGCGCATGCTGCCCGGCGAGATGCGCGCGGTGATCACCAAGACCCGCGCCCGCACCCATGACGTCGCCATGGTCCGCTGGGGGTCCGATTATTTCGATCCGCACAGCAACGCCGAGGCCTTCAGCATCAACACCGACAACAGCGACAACGCCCGCAACCGGACGCTCGCCTGGCGCGCCAGCTGGGAGATCCCCGAGCTCTCCGCGCGCACCCTGGCGGCGCTGAAGGAGACCGACTCGGCCAAGCGCTCGGCCATGTATGGCGAGCTGCAGCGCGACCACCAGCAGCAGTCGCCCTTCGTCATCATGCTGCAGGAGATCGAGGTCGCGGTGTCGCGCGCCGCGGTGAAGGGCTTCGACATGGGGCCGATGAACGACCGCCACTCCTACGTTAAGATCACCAAGGCCTAAATGACCCCCAGGCAGGAACAGGGTGCCGGCATGTCCGGCCGGCATCCGTGAGCGACAGCAGCCTCTCCCGCCCGGGTCTTCCGGCGGGCGACCCGCAGGGTCCCGGGGGCACCACCCCCGGCGGGCTGGCCCCCAGGCCGAAAGCCGTCCGCCCCTCGGCGGCGAAGCTGCGGCTGAAGGCGCTCACGGCGACGCTGGCCAGCGTGCCCATCACCCTGTTCGGCCTGGCTCTCGTCACCTTCCTGATCGGCCGCGTCGTGCCGATCGACCCGGTGCTGGCCATCATCGGCGACCGCGCGCCGCAGGACGTGGTCGAGCGCACCCGGCTGGAGCTCGGCCTCGACCAGCCGCTCTATATCCAGTTCTGGAAATACCTGGGGCAGATCCTCAGCGGCGACCTCGGCCGCTCGGTGATGACCTCCAACCCGGTCACCCAGGACATCGCCCGCTTCTTCCCGGCGACCTTCGAGCTGGCCACGGTGGCCATCCTGGTCGCGGTGCTGATCGGCGTTCCGCTGGGCGTCTGGGCGGCGACGCGGCAGGGCAGCTGGATCGACCAGGGCGTGCGGATCTTCTGCCTGGCCGGCCACTCGCTGCCGGTCTTCGTGCTCGGGCTGATCTCGCTGCTGCTGTTCTACGCGACGCTGGAGATCGCCCCCGGCCCCGGCCGCCAGGGCATCTATTTCGAGGGCATGGTCGACGAGCGCAGCGGCATCCTGACGCTGGATGCGCTGCTGGCCGGCGATATCCCGGCCTTCCGCGACGCCATCTGGCACCTGGCGCAGCCGGCCGGCGTGCTGGCCTTCTTCAGCCTGGCCTATATCGCCCGCATGACGCGGGCCTTCATGCTGGCCGAGCTCAAGAGCGAATACGTCACCACCGCCCGCGCCAAGGGCCTGTCGGGCGTGACCATCGTCTGGGGCCATGCCTTCCGCAACATCGCCGTGCCGCTGGTGACCGTGCTGACCATGACCTATGCCGGGCTGCTGGAAGGCGCCGTGCTGACCGAGACCATCTTCGCCTGGCCGGGGCTCGGCCAGTATCTGACCGTCTCGCTGCTGAACGCCGACATGAACGCGGTCCTCGGCGCCACCCTGGTGGTCGGGCTGATCTATGTGGCGCTGAACCTGCTGGCCGATCTGCTGTACCGGCTGCTCGACCCGAGGGTCTCCTGATGGCCGTCGTCACCCGCGCCTGGCTGCTCTCCGACACCCCCGCCTCCCGCGCCCAGGCGCGCTGGGGCCGGCGCTACCAGCTGTGGCTGGCCTTCCGCCGCAACCCGCTGGCGGTCGCGGGCCTGGCCATCGTGCTGGTGATGCTGGCGCTCGCCCTGGCCGCGCCGCTGCTGGCGACCCATGACCCGGGCGTGCAGAGCCTGGCCGACCGGCTGCAGCCGCCCTCGGCCGCGCATTGGATGGGCACCGACGAGCTCGGCCGCGACACCTGGTCGCGCATGCTCTATGGCGGCCGCGTCACGCTCGGCATGGTGGTGGCCGTCGTCGTGCTGGTGGCCCCCCTCGGGCTGATCGTCGGCTGCGTCGCCGGCTATGTCGGCGGCATCACCGACAAGCTGCTGATGCGCGTCACCGACGTCTTCCTGGCCTTCCCGCGGCTGATCCTGGCCCTGGCCTTCGTCGCCGCCATGAAGCCCGGCGTGGAGAGCGCCATCATCGCCATCGCGCTCACCGCCTGGCCGCCCTATGCCCGGCTGGCGCGGGCCGAGACGCTGACCATCCGCAACACCGACTATGTCGCCGCGGTGCAGATGACCGGGGCCTCGCCCTGGCGGATCATCTGCCGCCATGTCGCGCCGATGTGCCTGCCGTCGCTGACGGTGCGGGTGACGCTGGACATGTCCTCGATCATCCTGACCGCGGCGGGCTTAGGCTTCCTCGGCCTCGGCGCGCAGCCGCCGATCCCGGAATGGGGCACCATGATCGCCTCCGCCCGGCGCTTCATCCTGGAGCAATGGTGGGTGCCGGTGATCCCGGGCCTGGCCATCTTCGCCGCCTCCCTGGCCTTCAACCTGCTGGGCGACGGCTTGCGCGACGTGCTGGACCCGAAGCAGCGGTGAGCGGCATGACCGAGGCCCCCCTGGTCGAGATCCGCAAGCTGCGGGTCGACTTCCCCAACCCCGCCGGCTTCACCCAGGCCGTGCGCGGGATCTCTTTCAGCCTGGGCCGCGAGAAGCTGGGCATCGTCGGCGAGAGCGGCTCCGGCAAGTCGGTCACCGGGCGCGCGCTGATGCGGCTGCTGCCGGGCTCGGCCCGGGTCCAGGCGGAGGCGCTGCGCTTCGACGGCATCGATGTGCTGGCGGCCTCCGAGCGGCAGATGCGGCGCCTGCGCGGCGGCCGCATCGGGCTGATCATGCAGGACCCGAAATACAGCCTGAACCCGGTGATGACCGTCGGCCGGCAGATCGCCGAGGCCTGGCTGGCGCACAACAAGGGCGGCAAGCGCGAGGCCCGCGAGGCCGCCCTGTCGCTGCTGGAGCAGGTGCGCATCCGCGACCCGCTGCGGGTGCTCGATTCCTACCCGCACGAGGTCTCAGGCGGCATGGGCCAGCGCGTCATGATCGCCATGATGCTGGCGCCCAACCCGGACATGCTGATCGCCGACGAGCCGACCAGCGCGCTGGACGCCTCCGTCCAGGCCGAGATCCTGAAGCTGATCGAGGAGCTGGTCTCCGCCCGCGGCATGGGGCTGATGCTGATCAGCCACGACCTGCCGCTGGTCAGCCGCTTCTGCGACCGCGTCGTGGTGATGTATGCCGGCCAGGTGATGGAGGAGCTGCCCGCCCGCGACCTGCACCGCGCGCGCCACGCCTATACCCGCGGGTTGCTGGACTGCATGCCCAGCCTGTCGGTGCCGCGGCCCCGCCTGCCGACCCTGAACCGCGACCCCGCCTGGCTGGAGCCGAAGCGATGATCGAGGTCCAGCACCTCAACGTGCATTTCGGCCACAACCAGGTGGTGCACGAGGTCTCCTTCCAGGTCGCCCCCGGCGAGACCTTCGGGCTGGTCGGCGAGAGCGGCTCCGGCAAGTCGACCGTGCTGCGCACCATCGCGGGGCTCGTCCCCGGCTGGGATGGCGGGCTGGCGGTGAACGGCAAGACCCTGGGCCCGAAGCGCGACCGCGCCTTCTTCAAGTCGGTGCAGATGGTGTTCCAGGACCCCTATGGCTCGCTCCACCCGCGCCAGACGGTCGACCGCATCCTGGCCGAGCCGCTGGCCGTGCACGGCATCCCCGACGCCGAGACCCGCATCACCCGGGCGCTGGAGGAAGTGGCCCTGCCGCGGGCGGCGCGCTTCCGCTACCCGCACCAGCTTTCCGGCGGGCAGCGCCAGCGGGTGGCCATCGCCCGCGCCCTGATCGCCAACCCCTCGGTGCTGCTGCTGGACGAGCCGACCTCGGCCCTCGACGTCTCGGTCCAGGCGGAAGTGCTCAACCTGCTGGCCGACCTGCGCGAGGCCCGCCAGCTGACCTGCATCCTGGTCTCCCACAACCTGGCCGTCATCGGGCATCTCTGCGGGCGGCTCGCCGTCATGCAGGGCGGGCGGATCGTCGAGATCGTCAGCCAGGCGCAGCTTCGGGACGGCACCGCCCGGCACCCGCACACGCGGGAGCTGATCGCGCTGTCGCATGAGCTCGAGGGATAGGGCCCGGCGGGCTTAGCCCCGCCCCCCGAACAGCCGTCTCACCCAGCCCAGCAGCCCGCCCTTGCTGGCCACCGGCGCGCGGCTGACCCGCTGCTGCGCCACATGCGGCCGGGGCGCCGGCGGCGCCGCGCTGGCCAGGGTGTGCCGCCCCGCATCCTGCGCCGCGATCAGCCGCCGCTCCAGCGCCACCACCTGCGCCACCGCCTCCGGCGGGTGGTGGGCGGCCAGGCTTTCGGCGGAGCTCGCCGCATCCCGCCAGGCCTCGGCCCGGCGCAGCGCGTCGATCACCCGCACCGTCTGCTCGGCATCCAGCGGCGGGCCGCTGCGCCACAGCGCCACCGCGTCGCGCCGCCAGGCGATGGCCAGGTCCGGCCGGTTCATGTCGTCGGCGACCCAGGCGGCATGCAGCGTGGCCTCGGCCCCGGCATGCAGCGCGCCCGTCTCCTCCAGCACATGCGCCCAGGCCAGGAAGCGGCGGGCCAGCGGCGGGTGGCTGGTATCGGCGATCAGCGCGCGGAACGGCGCCGCGGCCACCGCGTCGGCGGCCGCCGGATGGGCGCGGCCAATATCCGGCGCCGCATAGGCGCAATGCGGGCATTGCTGCAGCCAGCGGGCCATGGTGCCGCGCAGCGGCTCGCCGGGACGCAGGTCCAGGTCGGGCGCCTGCTCCGGCGGGCCGGGGCGGAAGGGCGGCTGCCGGCTCTCGCCGCCGCAGACGGCGCAGCGCAGCGCGCCCGCGGCGCCGCCCGGATGGGCATTGGCCGAAGGGGAGCCGGCGGAAGACGGACCAGCGGGGGGAGGCATCGCCATCCTTCCAAACTAAGCATCAACGCCGCCCGCGCGAAGGGGTGACGACCCGCAAACATTGCAGTTCTCGCGCCCTGGTGTTGCGTGGGCGGGTGTTGCGTGAGCGGGGCGGCCGGGCCAAACATGAGCCCCATGCCCCGTGGCGACCTCTTCCCCGATATCGCGCCCTTCGAGACCGGCCTGCTGCCGCTGTCCGGGGGCCATGTGATGTATTGGGAGCAGGTGGGCAATCCGCGCGGCCAGCCGGCGCTGTTCCTGCACGGGGGGCCGGGCGCCGGGGCGGGGGCGGTGCATCGCCGCTTCTTCGACCCGCAGCACTGGCGGATCATCATCTTCGACCAGCGCGGCTCCGGCCGGTCGCGGCCGCTGGGGGAGCTGGCCGGCAACACCACGCCGAACCTGGTCGCCGATATCGAGACGCTGCGGCGGTTCCTGGGCGTCGACAGCTGGCTGCTGTTCGGCGGGTCCTGGGGGTCGACCCTGGCGCTGGCCTATGCCCAGGCGCATCCCGAGCGGGTGCAGGGCTGCGTGCTGCGCGGCGTCTTCCTGGGGCGCGCCCAGGAGGTGGAGTGGTTCCTCTACGGCATGCGGCGCGTCTTCCCCGACGCCTGGAGCCAGTTCGCCGAATTCATCCCGGCACCCGAGCGCGGCGACCTGCTGCGCGCCTACCTGGCGCGGCTGACCGACCCCGACCCGCAGGTGCATTTCCCCGCCGCCCGCGCCTGGAGCCAGTATGAGGGGATGTGCTCGACCCTGATGCCGAGCCCGGACACGGTGGCGAGCTTCGCCCAGGACCGCACCGCCCTGGGCCTGGCGCGGATCGAGGCGCATTACTTCGCGCACGACCTGTTCCTGCCGCCCGAGGGGCTGCTGGGGGGGATGGAGCGCATCGCCCATATCCCGGCCGAGATCGTCCAGGGCCGCTACGACATGGTCTGCCCGGCGGAAAGCGCCTTCGACCTGGCCGCCGCCTGGCCGCGCGCCCGGCTGACGGTGGTGCCCGACGCCGGCCATTCGGCGCTGGAGCCGGGAGTGCGGGTGTCGCTGGTCGCCGCCGTGGAACGCTTCCGCCGCCGGGGGTGACACCTCGGCCGAGAGCGGGTTCCGTTGCGGCGCGATCTGCATTAGCTTGCCGCCCGCGTCTCCGTAGCTCAGCCGGATAGAGCACCAGATTCCTAATCTGGGGGCCGTGGGTTCGAATCCCGCCGGGGACATTTTCAAAATCAATGACTTATCGGGAATGCCGCCTTCTTTCTCCTGGTGACTTGACTGCTGCGGACCCGCCACGGACCCGCTCGAGGTGGCGAACCTTCGGCTAGGCGTTGTCTCCGCATCGAAGGAGACCTTTGCCGCCGCATACCGCCGAAAACGCGAGATGAAGAATGGCATGGAAAATAAAGCGAGCGATTGGCCCGTAACCTTCAGTGCCCTCGAAGCGCTGACATGGATTGCTTTCAGGCGATACCTGCCCGGTGGGCTATGGACCGACCTGCTCGAGACGCAGCCGTCGCGGGATTGGAATGTTTTACCGCCTGCCGAATGGGAGGCAGGAACCCTCGCAACCATTTGGCTCGTAACCGCTCCAGCATTGATCGCGGCCTTGGAAGCAAGGGCCCGGCGAAGCCCAGGGCCTAGCAAGCCGTGTCCTCCCGTCTATAGAGCTTGGCTCTATCGAGCTGCCGCCCGCCGCCTCGTTCGTTCGACAGGCCTGGAAGCTGGTGTTCTGGCGAACAAACTTCGCCAGGATCTTAAGGCAGGGGTTTCTGCACAGGAGGCGATAGAAAAAGCTTCGATTTCTCTTCAGAGAGCGCTAGCGGAAGGAAGCGTTAAAGCTACAGGAATAATTACTTTAGATAGAACTGAAGTACCAAACGACCGAGCCGCAGAAGAGATACCCGCAATATATTTCGCATCTTCACCAAAATTTATTGTTGATGTTGATGGATTTACTGATCCCGAAAATCAAGATTATGAGGGGCCATTTTGGGGGTGCGTTGAAATCTGGAGCGCAGCTCTCATACGCGCTTTCCCTAGCTGCGGACTTCAGCGCGTAGACGATGGTTTAGCCGATGCAGGTCAAACTCGAAGCGTCAGTTCGACAGGACCCGCTAAGCCATCAGCGTCTAAGCGGCGCCAGTCTGGCGGCCTTGATTACGGCGAGCGAGATGCGCTTCTGGCCAAAGAGGCCTTGGCGATGATCGAAGATGGAAGAGCAAGAAACATCAATGATGCAGCCCTTATTCTTACTGAGCGCGCAGCTGGACGTGGCTCGATCGACAGTCGCCGCAAGCGTTTGATTCTGGCCATTCAGAAGGCCGTCGGTCAGTCTGGTCAGAACTGACCAGACTGACAGGACTGACTAGACTAGACGCTGTCATAGACGTCCCGTGACAACGAGGGACAGGTCATGGCGACGTACCTTAAAGAGTCGGAATTCTGCGACCGCTACCACATTGCGCCTCGCACTGCGCAGCGGTGGCGCGTCAGCGGCGACGGCCCAGCCTTCGTCCGGATGGGCCTTCGGCGAATCGCTTATCGCTTGGAGGACTGCGAGCGCTGGGCGGCTGAGAGGACCTTCGCCCATCGAACCGCGGAACTAGCGATGCGCCCGGCAGCGCATGCCGCCAAGTCGGGGGCGCGCCATTATGGCTGACGAGATGCCGGTTCCCCGTGGCTGTCAGACTACTCAGCACGTCCTTTCTCCGCTGCTGCCGACGGACGACGCTGATCCCTGGTCGTACTCCGATGAGGAGATTTCCGCTGAAGAAGCGCATCGGCTTTCTAAAGAGGCAGCTTTTGAGGCCATGTACGGCAGCGGCTGGGACGACCTCGATGACATTCCAGAAGACGTTCTTGAGGAAATCTACGCCCAAAAGGCTGCTCGTGCGGAAGCCGACTCAGTTGCCCTCTCTCCAGATCATCCGGTGGCCACACCCATCCAGCCGCCGCTTCGCTGCTCTGACGGCTTAGACTGCCACGAAACACAGGGAACCGACGGGAACGCAGGGAACGAGGCTGCTTCTCCGGAACCTGACACGTACTCCACCGCGAGCCCGCCCGGGGACGCTGATGGTTGCAGCCTGACCATCGCAGTGGCAGCCCACGGTGGCCGTTTGGCGAAGCTTTGGAAGCTGGACGGCACCTGCCAGCCCTATGACACCGTGCGGACTTTCAACCTGCATCCTCACCCGGTTGCAGATCTCGGCGCCTTGGCCGAGACGCTGCGTGGGCTGTTGCCCTTGCGCTATGCATGCATCTTGCGCGGCGCCACGGTCAATGGCGAAATCATGAAGCAGGTCCGCCGCCTACTGCACCCGGACCAGAAAACCGGCGATGCGCCAACCCTGCGTGAGGTTCCCCGCCGCTGGGTGGCGTTGGATCTGGACGATATCCCGTTGCCGGATGGTACCGACCCGCAGGACCTCGCGGCTTGCGCGGCCGCGGTCCGCCGGTATTTGCCTCATGCGTTCCGCGATGCGGCTGCCATCATCTGCGCTACTGCCTCGCATGGCATCAAGCCAGGCGCCAGGCTGCGGTGGTGGGCCTGGTTGTCGAGGTCGGCCACCGGTGCCGAGCTCGAGCAATGGTTCGCCGGCTTCCCTGTCGATGTCTCAACCTTCCGACCGGTTCAGCCGATTTACACCGCCAAACCGCTCTTCGCCGCCGGCAGGGAAGACCCGATCCCGGAGCGTCTGCTCGTGCTGCGTGGCGCACGCGAGGTGGTGCAGGTGCCGCCGCCGATGACCCTGCGGGCAGTAAAGGTTGAGAAGCCTGCCGTAAGCCCATCCCTCGGAGAATTCCGCGGTGATGGGACGGCAGCCATGAAGCATGTGCAGCGGACCATCGCAGCTGCGCCCATCAACACCCGGCACGACACCGCCAAGCGGATGGCTGCCTTCCTGGCTAATCTCGTTCGTGAAGGCAAGCTAACTGCCGCCGAAGCCATCAGCGCGATCGAAGATGGCATCGAGGCAGCGGGGAAGGACCGTGCTGAGGGTGAAGCCTTGGCCAAATGGGCACTGGATCATAATGGAGGGCGGGCATGAGCAGGTCGAAGGCAATGCCTGCCAAATCGCTGGCGGCCGCCGAGAAGCCCAAAAGCGGAGCGATCGACCTTCAGCACGAGATCGTGGCAGCCATCTCCGGAATCGCAGACCCACTTGAGACAGAGACGCCCACCGACATTCCGATCGATATGATGCCGGAGCCGGTCGATCTGCACGCGAATAATGCGGCGAAGAACGCCCCGCCAACACAGCCGCCGGAGCCGCAGATGGACCCCACGGCGAGTCCAGAGGCCGAGGTTGCAGCCCTCGCTGCACTGAGCCACCTAAATTACAAGGCTGCTCGAGCCGAGGCGGCTAAGCGCCTTGGCATCAATCGTGGCGACCTCGATCGTGCAGTAGATCTGGCCAGAAGGACGGATCGCGCGAGCCGGGCGGCCGCGGCTCGCGCAATGCCGCTTCCGAAGCTTGGCGAAGTTCGCTGGCCGGTCTGGCTGAAGGTCCAGGACGATGGCCTCTACTACCAAGCCGGCAAAGAGGAACCACCTCTCTGGCTATCGAGCCGCTTCGATGTTTTGGGAGAAGCACGTCGGCCGGATGGCACTGGCTGGGCTTTGGCGTTGCGCTGGTGCGATCGTGACGGAAGGCTCGTGGTCTGGGTTATGCCCTGGCGCTTGCTGATGATTGCGCCTGGTGAACTGGAGGCGCGAATGGTTGATCTGGGGCTGCGGATCAACCCGGAGCCGATGGCTCGGCTGCAACTCCGAAAAGCCTTGGGCGAGGTGCGTTCCGGCACGACCGTGACGATCGTCGATCGTGCAGGATGGCACGCCACCCCAGGCGCGCCCAATGCGTATGTCCTCCCCAACGGTGAGACACTCGGCGATACGGGCGAAGATCTGATGATGGCTGGGTTGGGCGAGGAAGCGTCGCGCCGCTGCAGCACAGCCGGAACCCTGGCTGGATGGCGGGCTGGTGTCGCCGTGAAGGCTATTGGCAACCCGGTAGCGGTCTTCGCCATGGCCTGTGCCTTCACCGGCCCGCTGCTTCAGCCTCTGAAAGAAGTCTCCGGCGGCTTTCATCTTGCCGGAGGCAGCAAGGGCGGCAAGACGACAGCCTGCAAGGTGGCGGCCACGGTGTGGGGGCCACCGCAGAAAGGCGCGGTCCTGCGCGACTGGCACAGCACAGGGAATGCAGTCGAAGCGATGGCGGAGGAGGCGGGCGATGGCCTGCTGGTCCTGGATGAGATCCACCAGGCAGACCCGTCCAGCGTGGTCGGCACCGTCTATGCGCTAGCCGGCGAGGGCGGCAAATCCCGACTGAAGGAGGACGCGACTGCTAGGCGTCGTCGTACGTGGCGAATCTTCATCCTGAGCACTGGTGAGATCGACCTGACAAGCGTCGCGGCGAGGGCGGGACAGCGGCTGCCGGCAGGCGCGGCGGTCCGGCTGCCTTCCATCCCCGTCGAGAAGGGCGGCGAAGCCTGGCCCAATCTGCATGGCGCTGCCGACTTCGCCGACTTCATGAGCCAGTTGCACGCCGCTATGCAGGCGCATCACGGCCACGCCGCCCGCGCCTTCATTGATCGGCTTGCCCGGGAATGGTCGCATGCCACCATGCGGTTGGTGGCTCGCTTTGAGGCAGCGCGTCATCAGCTCGATGCGCTGCTGCCCAAGAATGCTGAAGCACAGGCACGAGATGTAGCGCGACGCTTTGCCCTGGTCGCTACTGCCGGTGAATTGGCGACGGAATGGCGGGTGACCGGATGGCCTGTCGGCGAGGCAATCCGCGCCGCGGAATCACAGATGCGGGCCTGGCTCGCAGCCCAAGGAGGAGGTGCCGCCGAGGATGCCGAGGCACTGGAGCGGGTCCGCCATTTGATCGCTGAGCACGGCGAGTCGCGGTTCCCCCTATCCAACGAGGAAGGCGAAGCCCCCGTTGTCGATGGCCGTCCAGCAGTGCGGCGCGCCGGCTTCCGCAAGCCGATCAACGGGGAGATGTGCTATCTGGTGTTTCCTGAGGTATGGAGCCGCGAGATTTTCGCTGGCGCCGATGCCACCATGGCCGCCAGGACGCTGCAGCGCGTCGGGTTCCTGATGGCGGGCGAAGACGGCAAACTGCAGCGCAAGGCACGAGTACCAGGATTGCCCGTATCGACACGTTTCTATGTTGTGCGTGAAGCGATCATGGGCAGCGAATGATGCTGTTCTCTTGCTGCCTGTAGTCCTCGGGCATCGTGGAGGGCGAGACAGGTAGCCGATCGCAGTGCTGTTCGGCGTTTCGCTTCCGTTCCCTGAGCAAGGGATACGAGTCGGCATCATACGAAATTGGTGATTGGTCGGCGTAGCGAGAACCTGATCGATCTGGATGCTCGCCGCGGACGCCATGATGGACCGCATCGCCCGCTTCGTTGCATCTTCGTCAGGAAGCCCTCCTTCCCCGTTCGGACGAGGCATTAGCAGGCTTACGGCTTGGCATCAGGGGCGGAGACTGCCCCCCCCCCCCACGGCAGGCCGTGCGGCTCCGGGAAGGAAGACGAAATTCCCGCGGCCTGCGCCTCCGCATGCCAGAACAACTCCACCATGGCAGCACCGTTGGCTGCCATGGGGCCACAGATCTATCGAACGCAGAAATGAGAACTGATAAATACAACTCTATGAAATCATGTGTTTTTCAAGAAATACAATCAATATCGATAGAATCCTGCCTATTTGATCGTTATATACTGGAAATTTCTTTCGTCTCGTTCTCAGACCCGTCAAAACTTCTGCTTGCTGCCTAAAACCCGCGCTCAGCTCCATCATCGGCTTCACCGCCTCGGGCGGCGCTGTTCTAAGCGAACCAGCGTTAAAGGGCGGCTGGGGATCGTATTCGCTCATCAACTGGGTGCATTTGGCATAGGTCCGATCACGCATCTCCGCGACCATGGTGATGCCGAAGTCGAGGCCGGAGGTCACGCCGGCGCCGGTAATGCGGTTGCGGTCGCGCACCACGCGCGCATCCGTCGTGATGGCGCCGAAGCCGGCGAGCGCATCACGGCACGACCAGTGGGAGGTCGCCTTATAGCCTTCGAGCAGGCCGGCTGCACCCAGGATCAGCGACCCCGAGCAGACACTGGTGACGTACTTGGCGCGGCTGCCCCGATCGCGCATGAAGCCCAGCGTTGCCGGATCTCTGGCCGCCGCGATGGTGCCGTCCGTGCCGCCCGGCGCGAAGATGACCGTCAGGTCGCGCGGACAGGTCTCGAAGGTCGCGTGCGGGGTGATGGTAACACCGGCGTCGCTAGTGACCGGCTCCAGCGTCTTGGCGACCAGATACACCCTGGCTCCCATCATCGCGCCGAACATCGACTGCGGCCCAATCAGGTCCATCACTGTCATGCCCGGGTACATCAGCAAGGCGATCTGCTCGTCACCCATCCAGCGGATACCATCGCCCCGCCCCATGTCGGACGGCATGGCGTGATCCATCGCCGGCGCCATGGGGGCGGGCTGCAGGCCTGGCAGGACCGCTTCGCCGCGCCGCCGTATCCGGCGCACACGCCGTTCTTCGTGCTGACCGCGCGGCAGAAGACATAGTGGCGCCGTCTTCCCTGCCGCATGCCGGCGCCGCCGCGGTCTCGAGCCGTGCGGCGACCCGGCGGTCGATCGCTCCGCGCCGAGTGGTGACTGCCTTGACGACGGTGCTGCAAGACGGCCGCGCCTGCCTCCACAACAACGCCGCCGAACGTCAGATGCGGCCACTCGCCCTGGGGCGAAAAAACCACCATTTTGCCGGGTCGCTGGCAGGCGGCAGGCGGTCCGCGACCATCTACACCCTGATAGGGACGGTCGAGCTCACTGGCCGGAACCCTCAGGCCTATCTGCGCGAGTTCCTCGACTGCATCGCCGATCAACCGGATCGGCGAACTCACTCCCTGGAAACGGAAACTTGTCGACGGCTAATGGCCGTCACGCAGTGTCACCGTAGCCGCTAGTGAACGCTTACTCTAGCAGGCTGCAGAAAAACGATTGAGGCGAACGCCGTGCGACAGATGCTGACGTACAGCGGCCCGTCCACGACCGTATGATTCGTTTAAGATCTTTCCCAATGCCGTTTGTGTCGAGCATTTCGGGCTCGGCGAGCTTCCGCCGACTTGTTCAGAAGCCTGCTAAAACATCCTTTGAGAAGTTGCTGCTGAGGCTGACTTACCAAGACTCATTACGCCTGTCATGGAGCAAAGGGAGCGACAGCACGCTGCGCTCTCCTGACCATTTATGCAGATCATTCGACTGGGCTCTACCGCCAGCCTGTATCACCCTACCTTCGCCGGTACAGCGCGTGTTACACTTCGCGTGACTCTCATCCTTTGGGGGCTAAACGTGAATGAGACTGAACGCGCGCCTGCGATGGGTGAGCGAAATGCAGCATTGGGCTACACAGCACAGTATCTGCTCGCTGCAGGTTTGATCTATGACCACATCCTTAATGCTAGGCTCGAATGGATCGCTGTTGCCGACCCAGAGGCGGGGCGAGTCGACGACTTGCAGATTGCTGTGCCAGGATTGCTCGACGCATACCAATTTAAATGGCACGGATATCCTCCCTCTCTGACCTACGGTGAATTAAAGGGCAGTACTGCCGGTGGCGGGCTTGTAGCGCATATGGCCGATGGCTGGGTGCGGCTATGCGAAGCGAATTCGGACCGAAGAGTACGGGTTCACTTGTTCACAAATTCAGTCCCATCAGTAGAGACGATTCAAGTTGCCAAAAAGGCCGGCCGAAGTGGACTACCCCGCCATTTGGCAGCTTTCCTTGTTGAAGCTTGGGGGAAGCAGGAACCGATAGCCACCTCGTGCCCCGATGCCGGTCGCTGGCAGCCTTGCCTTGACGAACTGCGTGTCGCGTCTTCACTCACTGACAGTGTCGAGTTCGAGTCTTTCCGACGTGCATGCATGATTGAGACCGGCCAACGGCTTCCCGTCGCCACCGTACCCAGCAGTGACGATGTGCTATCTCAGCGCCAGCGCGATATTGAGGCCTTGGCTCACCTCTTATTCAATGTCGTGGGGCGTGAGCGCGCGGTTATTCGTCTAACCGGGCGGGAACTTCTCCGCCGGCTCGGCTGGGGTGATCGCTTCGAGTTCAAAGCTCGGCACGACTTTCCTCTTACCCGCGCCTACCAACCTATCGACGACACCGTTTCCGAGTTGGAAGGAACGGTTGGCCAGCACACCCGAGGGTACGTGGCCCTGCTCGGCACACCCGGGTCGGGCAAGTCAAGTCTCCTGACAGCGGCCTTCCGCTATAGAGCAGGCTTCCGGATAATCCGATATTACTGCTTCGTACCAAATGACGGGGGGCTTTCGCGAGGAGAGGCAGCCAACTTCCTGCACGACCTCACCATAGCGCTTTGGCAGGAGGGGGTCCGGCCAAGCAGGATGTCACTTTCCTCAAGCCTTCCGGAATGCCGCGCGCTTTTCGGCGCCCAGCTGGCCGAGCTGAACGGCGAGTATCTTGCCGCCGGCCACCGCACAATTCTCCTCGTAGACGGACTGGACCATATTGAGCGCGAGCAAAGTCCCCAGCGTTCGCTTCTGGCGGAGCTTCCACCGCCGGCATCGATCCCAGACGGCGTGCTTGTCCTGCTCGGCTCCCAAAAGCTGGAGCTCCACCAACTGAACCCACGCATCGCTCAGCAACTTCGGGATGATAGCCGGATTGTGCGGATGCGCCCGCTGTCGCCTCGCGCCGTGCGGGCGGTGCTCGACCTATCTTGCCTCCCGGCTCCGCTGGACGCCGTCGACTTGCAGGAGGTCGTCAGTCGCTCGGCTAGGCATCCACTGGCGCTCGCGTACCTCATCAATCGGCTCCAAAACGCCAGAACCCCTGCCGAGGCGAAGCTCGCTATTGAAGCTTCGCCTCTTTATGCGGACAACATCGAAGAAGAATACGAGATATATTGGAAGGACCTATCGGCCGAGAAGAAAGTGCTTGATCTTCTGGCTTTGGCATCGCGCCTCCGCGGAACGCTCATCCTGTCCGCAGCTTCGGACTGGGTGGGGGAGGATGTGGTCCGTCGGCTGGTGGAGTCTGGGCAGCAGTACTTCACGGCGCATGGCGATGGTCATTGGAGCTTCTTCCACAATAGCTTCAGGCAGTTCGTCCTCGATCGCACGGGAAGAAGTCCTTTCCGCGACGCAGCCGACCCAGAGCGCGATCGCCGATATCACCGTCAGCTAGCGGATCTGACACGGCAGGCCAGGCCAAGCGACCCGTTCTCCTGGGAGGAAATCTACCACCGCTTCCACGCTGGAGATTTCGCTACCCTCATAGCCGCTGCAACCCAGGCTTGGTTTAGGCGGCAATTTCTGGATGGTCGATCTCCTCCGCTGGTCCGAGAGGACATCGGCTGGGCCATGCGGGCAGCATCGGAACTCAACGATCCGCTGGCCCTCGTGCGCTTGGTTCTGGCAGATGACGAGGCGTCGGCACGTATCGATGTCCTAGATGACCTGAACCTGCCCCAACTCCGCCTCACCTTAGGAGACGCAGACGGTGCTCTAACTGCTACCGTTCACGATGGCGAGCTACTAGTTGGTCGCGTGCGTGCACTGAGGCTTGCCGCCGAATTCCTGCGTGCAGGTAACCTGTCGCACGCTCGACAGGTGTTCTTGGCTGCCGAGCCGCTCGACCTGCTGACCGGCAGCCGTAAGGTGGAACGCTGGGGTAGGCAGGATCGAGAACTAATTAAAGCGTGGCTTGACGTCGCCCATCACTTTCTACCGCTAGCAGACATCGTAGTGGTCATCAGCCGCCTCGACGTCGACGAGAGCCGCTCTGAGCGGTCCATTGAGGATTCGGCGTTGAGAGTGCAGCGGATGCGCGAGGCATTTCTCGTCTATCTGGCCGATAGCGTTTTGACGAAGGGTGGCCAGAACCACGGTCGCGACCTTCTCGATATAGTTGTTGCAGAGCATGATGCTGCATTCGTTCGCGCATTCGGCAAGCATATGGACGAGGTACGTCTCGCACACCACCCAGGGAGCCCGGAAGGAGTAGCAGCCCTCGACCGGCTTCTGGCGATGCACGCTGCCTCCCCACTGCCTACAAACCTACGGCTCCTCCTGGCTGACAGGGTGCTCCGCGTAAGGGGGAACGCTGAGACTGCCGCCGAACTCATGGATGGCATTGATCAGCCGGTTAGCCTTGCATGGCGCTCCAACAGCAGACTGCCGAGAACCTTAGAACCATTTTTATACCTCATTCGGCTGAACCGTTTGCTTGCGGCCTTCGGTCGTCCCGTCGAGCCTGAGATTGCAGTCCCGAAGGCGGCCGATCAGGACAGGGAGCCGGATGTTCTGCTCGAGCGTATGATTGTCAGGGTGGCAAACGTATGGGGCATGGCATGGCGCGGCCGCGGCCACGGCGGTGAGCCGGCTATCGTTTGGCGCTCTTTGCTGCCTGCGATACGAATTCAGGAGATCAGCAGGTCGGATCGAGCACATGATCCACTCCGCTGGTATGGGTATCGGGGCGTGGCAGAGGATTATTTTAACTTAATCGTGCAAGCTGCGGCCGCGCACGGCAGCGCGGCACTAGCCCACTTCGGAGACGAGATCGAAGCGCGATGGTCCGACCCAACCGCATCCGGTTTTTGGCCGCCCGACCTTAAGCGGCAAATTGCACTGAAGCTGATGCGCCTTGGGGATGCCCCTGAGCGCCTGCGACGTACACTAGAGAGGATCGAACCGAGCCTCGGACAAGGCGAAGAGGCGCACGACCGCCTCTCAAGCTTCGAAAGCCAAATCAGGGCATGGGCGGAAATTGGCGAAATCCACCGTGCGACGGCACTTGTTCCGCGTATGCTTGCGGGCTCTTTCGGTATCTACCACGAAAAAGACACGCAACTTGATCAGTGGGTGCTTTGGTTCGACAGGGCACTGCGCAGTGATGGCGGCCAGGTCAGGCCCGACATCGCCACCTTCATGTCGGGGATAGCGTCTGCAGCGACCGCAAGAAGAGGCTACAGGCCATCGGAATCTGCAGAGGCGGCGATTGCGGCGGTCGCTCGGGCGTACTCTCCCGCGGCCGCCGACGTCTATCGGAAAGCCTTCATCGAGGAGCGGGCGCTTGACTTCGAGGCAGGCGTCGCTGCTGTGTGCAGCGCCGCCGTTCGCACACCGGAAGCGGTGCCCGCCACTTGCGCCGTCGTCGTGCACCTGTGCCTTCCCTACACAGAGTTGGTCCGGACCGCTTTGGCGCGGGATCTAGGCCGATCGGTGGGCGATATGGAGGACCGCACACTGGCGGCGAGGTTCCTGTCATTCATCAAAGATGCAATCGACATCGACTTGGCACCAGATCTGCGTGCGGGTTGGTGGGAGGAGGTCGCCGTCGGCGGGAGAGCAAGCCGCCATGAGGACCTCTTTGGCCATATTCAATCCTCGGGCATGGCCATCGCAGGGCTGAGTCCTAGCCAAAGCGACCAACATGCGAGCGTCACGCTCCGTAATGGTGCCAACCTACCCGCCGCAGAGGTAAGACGCCGCGGTAGCGACAAGGCAGGCCTTTTCAGCCTGCTTGCCACTATCACCCACAGTCGATTTTACGACTGGCTTTCGCTCGTTCGGCCCCTTGCATCTGGTGTCGATGCTAACGAGGCTGCTCAGCTATCAGCCGCGCTACGCACTGTTGGTGCCCGCGCGAAGGATGTACAGCCCCTCTGGATGCGTCTTCAGGAACTTGGGCGGACCGATCTCCTCGAGACCGAGGCCAAGGCGTTCGTCGACTCAGGCGAGCGTTATGGTTGGTACAGGCACTTCGACGGAGGCTCGCGCTTGACGCCCCTGCAGACTCTCGCAGGGCTCGACGAACGATACAGAACTCTCGCGCTGCGGACTTTTGTCACCGACTACTTGGGTGGGGCGCGCAATCCCAAGGATGCTGCACGCAGCCTCGATGAGCTGGCGGATCTTTTCTGGGCCAATCCGCCCACCACGGAGATCTGGCGGGAGATCTGTGAACATGTCTTTCAGCTCGAGGAGTTCCGTGCGCCGTCTGCTAGGCTGCCTCCTGCTGAATCGAAGAATCAGGATGACGAAGCCGCATTTACGGACGTGCTGGTCGGGATCATGTTTCAGGCACTGGCGTTACCGTTGCCGGAACTTAGAGACGACGCCTACCGGGCACTGATTTCGGCCGCCACCGCGAGTGCCTGCGTTGCCGCGATATCCAATGGAATCGATAAACTACTCGACTCCTCCGGGGAAGGGCTTCTGCTCGGATTATCGCTGCTAGACGGGGTCCCGGAGCCAGCCTTGCTTGCGTCCGGCCGCATGAGGGATCGGATCATGTCGACAGCAAGCTCCACGGACGCTGCGGCGCGCAGTGTGGCCATGCGGTTACTCCAAAAATTAGATGTGCAGCCGCCGCTTGGCTCCCCTAGGGCGTTGCCAGCGGTTTACGGCATGAAGCTCCCCCCTTTCGCAACTGACCGTACGCCGCGCAATGCGGTTCTACTGGAGCCGGGCACTGTCCTGCCGGAGACATCGGACCCTCTAGAATTGGTGGGGGCAGCCCAGCCAGCCCTGGACCTGATCGCTCGCGCAAGCGGTATCCCGTCACGCAACGTTATCGAGCGTGCCGTTTCGCTGATGCACTCCTTCGGCTCTGGTGAACCTTGGGACGCAGCGACGGAAAGGGCGCTAATGGCTCGATGCCGTGCGCTCGGCCTCGAGACCGCGTACCGACGTCCGCGGGCGGCTGCGGCCCTCCGCGCCGCTTCGATTATCGTGGGCGAGCTGCTCGAAGAAGGTGCACTCGAAGAGGATCTGGCTGCGATCCTCGTTCCGGCGCTTGTCCTACGGGACCGGGTGCTCGCGGACGCTAGGCCAGAGCGACGGCTCGCAGGTTGCGGGCTCCATCTCTTCGGCACCAAGCTCGGGCCAGGTGTTTCCATTCGGCCCGTCGAATGGGTGGATGCGGTAACAGATACGGCGGCGCTTGATTGGCCTGTCCTTTGGCCTGGCGACGATGGGGAGATCATCGGCTTCGATTTCCAGGCGCATATGCCGGACTGGGGCCAGCTAAAGGAGAAGCGACGCGGCGCATATCGTTCTCCAGACGTAGGTGTCGAGGACGCTAATCAGCTTTTCGGCGAACTGATCCCGAGTGGTCTTCTCCGTCCAGCTGCGGCCTATCCGGAGGTTTTCGGTGCACGCTGGAGCCTAGCCGACAACCACGTCGTCCAAGGGCTGTCGCTGAGGGTCGAACTGGGCAGGACTCGATGGCTGGCGATCAACCCGCTGCTTGCCGCAGACTGCGGATGGCGTATCAGCCCGGAGGGTCTATTCCGCTGGGCCGATGCGGAAGGGCGGACAATGGTAGAATCGCGTTGGTGGCGGGACGGCAGATTAGGGCGTGGACAATTTCACAGTGACAGCAGGGCGGAAGGATGGCTCGTGTGGGCGTCGCCAAGGGCTGCTGAGCAGTTGCGACTGCGTTTTCCAAGATGGACTCGTGCGCAAGCGGCAAAGAGGTCGGCTTTGAATGATCAGAAGCAGCGGATCGATAATTATGGTGCGAACCTCATTCCACCGTAAGCGTTGCTCCGGGGCCCGTAGCAGCGCTCAGCGTGGGCTGGTCGTGGCCCAGCACCAGGGCATGAGCATCATCGATGCGGGCCTTGGGCCAGCGGTTGACGAGGCGGGTCAGCAGGTCGGTGAGGTAGCGCTGGGGGTCGAAGGCGTTGAGCTTGCAGGTCTCGATCGGCGAGGCGATGGCGGCCCAGTTCTCTCCGCCTTCGTCGGAGCCTGCGAACAGCGCGTTCTTGCGGCTGAGTGCGATGGGGCGGATGGCGCGCTCGACCGGATTGGTGTCGAAGTCTACGCGGCCGTCCTCGAGGAACCGCAGCAGGCCTTCTCGCTGGTTCAAGGCATAGCGGATGGCGTCAGCCGTGGGACTGCGGCCAGGCAGGCGCGCCAGCTGCTGCGCGAACCAGGCGAACAGGTCATGCACGAGGGCGGCGCTCCGGCTGGCGCGCGCCGTCAGGCGCTGCGGCGGTGGCTGGCCGCGGATCTCCGCTTCGATGGCGTAGAGGGCAGCGATGCGTTGCAGAGCTTCGCTGGCGATCGGCGCCGCGCCGCCTTTGGCTAGGTCAAAGAACCCGCGGCGGACATACGCCAGCAGAATGCCAGCGTCACATCCCCGCCGGTGGCCAGTGCCTTATAGGCGGCGTAGCCGTCGCACTGGACAATGCCGCGGTAATCCGCCAGCAGCGCCCTGGCATGCTCCTGCCCGCGGCCGGGCGCGTAGCGGAACACCACGGCGGGCGGATCCGTGCCGCCCCAGGGTCGGTCGTCGCGCGCCAGCGCCCAGGCATACCCCTTCTTCACCTTGCCGCGTCCGGGGTCGAGCACCGGCAGGGTCCTCTCATCGGCGAACAGCCGGGCCGAGGCGAGCAGGATCTCGCGCAGGCGGCGCACTACCGGCCGGATCTCCTGGGCGGCGGTCCCCAGCCAGTCGGCCAGCACCTCTCGACCAGCGTCAGCCCCTGCCGTGCCAGCATCTGCGCTTGGCGGTACAGCGACAGGTGGTCGGCATAGCGGGCCACCAGCACCTGGGCGACGGTCGCCTCGGTCGGCAGCCCGCCGGGTACCAGCCGCTCTGGAGCGGGCGCCTGCAGCACCACGCCGGGACAGGCGCGGCAGGCCAGCTTGGGCCGCCTGGTCACCAGCACCCAGAACCGGGCTGGCAGCACATCAAGCCGTTCGGCGCTGGCTGCGCCGATCTCCACCAGCAGGCCATCGCAGCAGGGACAGGTCGCATTGCTGGGACTAATTGTTGCCAGGCGCCAACTCCCGGACCATCACGCGGATGCCCCCAATCCGCAGCTCCTCCGCTCGACGCGAGCCGCCCGACCGTGGTGGCCGTTGGAACAATTCGAAAGGGACGATGTCCACCAATAGATTCTGGCCGTTCCCTGCGGCAGCGATCGCATCAGTGGCGTCGAAGATCTGCGCTTCGGACCCAGAGTGCCCCGCATGCGCGCCGTGTGACGCCACCCCTGCGATGCCGAAAAGTGCAACTGGACCAAGATAGGCTGGCAAGTCGCGATTGGGGACTGTGCCGGGTGGTAGGTTAACGTAGACGTCGTAGCCGACAGACGGCACGGCGGGATGCTCGATACCAAGAAGTTCCACGAAGATGCGGCGGGACCCGACGCCGCCTTGTGTGCTGCGCAGAATGGCGCCGAGCGACTGAGGGCCACCCGGTGGAAGCTCAGTGATGGCGACGCTGCGGCGGGCTGGCGCATCCGGCCCGACCACAAAGGCTTCCCGTGCTGCCCCGGCCTCCTCGCGGACTCTGAGTGACTGGGTGCCTGCGCTTTCCGCCGGCGGTGATCCGTCTGCAACGCGTGGCCCGACGCGCGTTGCGTCCAGCGGCTCACGCTCGGACAGCGGCACGTTGCCAGAGACATCTGTGTCGTAGCGGGTGCCAAGATTGCTGCGGCGGAGATAGTAGGCGCGCTGGTGCTCCTGCACCGACCCATCTTGATCGTGAAAGGCCCAGGCCGGATCGGATAGCCATTCTGACGGCGGCACCTGGCCCCATACACGGCCGGCCTCGGCCTCCCACGCTGTCCAGAGCCGGTCGATGTTGGCGTGATGCACCCAAAAGATGGGGTCAAATGCTGCCGTCTGAACATTCGACATCAGGCCGCCCGTGCCCTCGCCCGGTAGCGTTCCCGGGATCCAACCACCAATGGCAAAGTGGATCAAATCGTGCGGACTCCGCTCAATCTGTCCACGTGTGCGGGAATTATCGTCGCTCACTCCGCCTGCGAAGCCCTCCACCTCAGAACGCCCAAAGAAGGCGACCTGACCGAAGGCGGATCTGGCCGACACCGCTCCGTCCGAGAGGGTATAGAGGCCTGCCATGAACGCCTGTTCGCGCCGTTCGTCGTAAAGCGGATTAGTCGGCTGGCCAGTTTGCGGGCTCGGTTCTGGATCGGCGAAAATTTGGGGGAAGCCGCGCTGCTGCACCTCGCCGTAGTTCCAATAAGGCAGGCTGAGGGTAGGGTCGCCAGCGGCGGCACGAAGGATGCGCTCGAAATAGTGAAGGTAAGCACGATGCCAGGGGAGGAAGTCGGCCGAGGACTGACCGAAATGTGGGCATTGATTCCAAAAGCGTGTGCGGTCTAGTTGCGACACGCCGGGATCGCTGCTCGCCGCTTCGGCGATTGCATCATCGGAGACTGCGTGAACGGCACCTTGGAAGAACCAGCTGGTCGGATCGGAGGGACGCCGCTGCTTCATCACGGCGACGCCGCGCTTCAGCGCTGCGACGCGGGGGGTGTCCTGCACGAAGACCTCGAGGCGCAGGCGCGGTAGCGTCTGTTGCGCGGCCGCACGCCGGCCGAACATCGCGCTTCCCTCGGCTGCGAGGCCAAGGCCGGTGCTGATCAGGTCGCGTCGGGAAAGTGCCATCAATTGTCTCCCTTTAACGAGGTCACCGGCGGAGCCCAGACGGTGATACAGCGGGGCCCCGATAGCAGCAGATTCAGTGGCAATTTAGTCCTGCGTGCGGATGATGCCGCCGGCCGAAGCTGAAGCCTCCTCGGTCTCGCGTAGCCGGCGCCGGGCATCGAGGAGAGCAATGCGCGCTTCTAAGAGCTGGGTCTCGGCCGTGATCTGCGACAACTCGGACGGGCGGTCACGCCTCTCCCGCAGCGCCGCAACCACATCTTCGCCAGCAGTTACCACCGAACCGAATAGCGCGGTCGCGCCCTCCCCGCGCGCGTTGCCGCCGAAAGACGTCTCCGCAAAGCTCCCGTCGGGAGCGAAGGCATAGCTCCATTCCAACGTCTCGAAGACCCCGGCCGTCATTCGGAAGCGCCGCGGCGTGCCGAACTGACCGAAGGCCATGCGCGCTGCGACGATCTGCGCAGGTGGTTTGTCCAGTGGCGCATTGGTCGCGACGACCAGTACCGAGCGTGGTTCGCGGTAGTGGGCATCGGCTGGCAACGGCACCACCGCCAGGGCCGGTGCACTCGCCTCCAACCTAAGAGCCAGGACAACCCGCAGCTCGTCAAGGATTCGGCGCATCTCCGGCGAGCTGTCGGGATCGGGAATGCCGGCCACCCAACGCGCCCTGATAAGCTGCTCGGACTTCGGCACGACGTTTGCGAACTCGCCGCCGCGGCCGGACGCAAGCTCGGCCGGATCTGCGCTGATCGGCACCGTGATGGTCAGCTGCTCCCGGATGCGGGCAAGCTGGGCAGACGTCTCCTGTGCTTGTCTTGGCGTGAGGTCGGAGATTAGCAAACGGTGGCGCAGCGCATTGCGCCGCGCGAGTATCGTGGTTGCTTCGCCACAACGCGCAACCTGGCGCTCGCGGGCGTCACGCTGCGTGCGCGGTGCAACGTAGCCCGTGAGGCCGATCGACGCGATTTTTGCCACACCCGTGACAACGTTCCCCGCTATTGTCGCAGTCTGGTCGGAGGACCGGGCCCCGATAGAACGGAGGGTTCCGTTCGGGTGGCGCACGACTTGAAGGCGATTGGAGGTCCTCCATTCACGCAAATCATCGTCCGATACCTCTTGCCGCGTTCCGAAATCGGTAACCGGCAGCGGCAACAACGCGCCAGTCACCTCCACCTCCAGCCTCGGGGCGCTGCCGGACGTAGAAGTGCAGGAGATGCGCTCGTAAGCTATCTCTCCGCCCACAAGTGTCCTCGGGAGGTACCAAACCTGCGCGGAGCTTGGCGTCGGCGTCGCTGAAGGAGCATCCGACAGCGAAGTGCAGCCAACCAAGCACAAAGCGCCAAGGGCGCTGAGCACGGGGAGGCGCACAAGGTTCGCAGGACTCGACGGTGCCCTGGTCTGCATGCCGGACCTCCAATTTGGCAGGATGCTCATGCGGCCGTCGGGCTGAATCGGCGAAGTGGCTCGTCGGATAAGCCGTGCCGCTCGTAAAGCCCGGCGAGGCGCTGTCGCGTGCCGCCGCCGGCATCGAGGCCCAGATAGCGCGCTGCATTGCGCCAGCGCAGGTCCTCCTCCAGGTCGTCGGGCCAGAGCCGGGCGAGCGCAGTGGTCACCGCACCCGGATACCGGTCGGATCCCTCCTCCTGCCCGATCATCGACCAGTCGGAGCCGTACATGACCTTCCGGGCCAGACCTGAGCCGGGCCGCCTCCTAAGCTCGGCCAGGAAGCCAACCGCCTCCTGCGCCGTTGCGGGGTCCTGCTGGAGCACCGTGTTAAAATAGGCTACATCGGCATGGACGTTCGGATAGCTCTCCATCAGTACGGCGGCAGACCTTGCCCAGTCCCGCCCAGGTGCCGCGCCGAGATCCCAGATCCCGCCGAAATGGCCCAGGTTGACGCGCAGCCCTCGCCGCCCGGGCGCGTCCAGGGCGCGCTTCCAAAAATCGGGATGTGCCAGCATCTCGTAGGATCGGCGGCTCCCGTTCGATTGTCCGCAATGTGCCATGATCGGCACCTCGTCGCGCGCCGCCCAGTCGAAGAGCGAGTCCAGCACAGCGTCAAGCGCCGGCCCGGGCCGTCCTCCTGTCAGGCGTCGCAAGGCCCTTGGGAATTCGCCGGCTGCACGATCCGTATTGCCGGCGGCGGAGAAGCCCATCGGGGGATAAAGCTTCACGCCGATGCCGGCACCCTTGCCGACCGCTTCCTTCAGCTCGGCCAGCGTGTCCCGCCCCTGCGCATGCTCAGCGATGCAGCGCCACGGATCGAAGGCCAGGAAGGCATGCACGGGAAGACCTGCTGTCCCGCGCTGCACCGCGATGGCCTCCATGACCCGCACCTGGCCAGGCTGGCCGTTGTCCGGCGCGGAGAGCCAAGCGTCGTAGTCGACTAGCGCAGGAGTAAGCATCACCTCCTGCCCATCGTAAAGCGCGGCAAGTCGGCTCGTGAGGCTGTTCCGGTCCTCCGTAAACATCAGTCCCCATCGGAAGTAGCGTGCCAGCAATCCACTTGCAGATCGGGACCGCGGGTCGATCAGCGCTTGGAAGCGCTGCAGCTCGGCGTTCGTCGGAGGCGCGGGCAAACGTGCGCGCCGCCCGGGTGAAGGTGAGCGAATGCCAACCTCCCGAAAGGCTGAGTCGAAGAGCTGAAGCGCCTCCATGCCCTCAGGCGCCACGTTTGCCTCCGCACGGGAGCGCACGGTGAACGCGC
This sequence comes from Roseomonas sp. 18066, assembly GCF_902706185.1. Lineage (GTDB taxonomy): Bacteria > Pseudomonadota > Alphaproteobacteria > Acetobacterales > Acetobacteraceae > Pseudoroseomonas. The sequence goes on from NZ_CACSJM010000010.1 coordinate 54,087, forward strand.
GCGATTCCGGACGAGGTGCTGCGAGATCCCGTAGCCGCCGGAGCCCGACGCCGGCGTCCGCGTCCGGAACGGCCGCGCGCAGTGATGCGGCAGTCGGCGGTGCGGCGCGGAACAGCGGAGCGGCACCGGCGTTGAGGCGCGTCAGTTCCTCGACGGTGGAGCTCGCCTGATAGCGCAACCCGCCGGCCACAATCGCCAGCAGCGGCGCCGCCAGCCCCGCGCCGCCGCGCAGCCGCGTTCGTTTGATGAATTCGTAGAGTGGCACATCAGCGGCATTAAAGACGTGGCAATGCACATCCAACCACCGCTTGCGCTCCGGCGGTGGTTCGGGGGTGGCGACGCGGCGATTCTCCACGCCCTCACAGGCTGCAAGGGCTGGAGCGAAAAGGGCGGTCCGGAGGAAGGACCTGCGCAGCAGGCATAGGCACATCGGATCGGCCTTCCTCGTCTTGACCTGCGACGGATGCAGGTGGAGATCTGACTTAGTTCAACCGCTGCGCCTCCGCGATCCAATCGAGATAATTGGATACCCTCGTGTAGACGCCGAAGAGGTCGCGCCGTCCGCAACCAATACCCCAACTCACCACACCCACCTGCGTCCAGCGCTCGTCCGCTGCCGGCAGACCGAGGAAGCCACCGCTGTCGCCCTGACAGCTGTCCGAACCGCCCTGTGGCAAGCCAGCACAAAGCATATTAGGCGTGACTATCCGTCTTAAGGGCCGGTAGTTGCGCTGGCAGATGCCCGAGTCTTGGACCTTCACATCGACGCTCATTAGTCGGGGCGTGGTTCCTCCGCCTTCCTGCATCGCACCCCAGCCGATGACCGTGACCACGGTGTCGTTCGCCACCGTGGCCTGCCCGGCCGGCGGCAACAACACAGAGCGCAGCTGACTGGGCGCGGCTTCGGTCAGCCGCATCAGAGCAATGTCGTTGTCGTTTGTCTCAGGCTGGTAGCCTTGATGCGAAACGATGCGCGCCACCGAGCGCCGCACGCCGGCCGCGCCCCCGCCCGTGCCCTGACCTTCGGGAAGGACGGTGGAGCCGATATAGACATCGACCTCGTTGGGTTGCGTGCGCGGCACACAATGGGCCGCGGTGAGAACCCAGTTCGGGGCGATGAGGGAACCGCCGCAGAACTGCCCTTGGTGCTCGCGCCCCTCCTGCGTGTCGGAACGAATCAAGGCGACCTGGAACGGGAAGCGCCCAGGCGCCGCCGGCCGACCATTGAGGATCTTGTTGGTCGTCGCCGCCGCCCCAGGCGGCGCGCCAGGAGCGACCTCGTCAACAGGTCGCGGCCATTCCTGCGTGGCGGCAGTGCCAGGCAGGAAGAGAAGGGAGAGGGCGAGCAGGGTGAGGGAGTACTTGGCCGTCATCGCGTTCTCCTGTCCGAAATTCGCTCCCAATTGCATCGAAGCTCTTCTTTCAAATCACACTTCCACTTTAGTGACAGAAATGCAACGATCTTTTGGCGCCGCGCAGCGGATTGGGCTCTGCCGCGCGGCTGGAGGGATCCGCCATGCGAAGGACGAGGATGGCGAGCAGCAACCCTGGCCGGTACGCGCCGCTTGCCAAGGCCTGCCTCGTGGTACTCACTGCGGCCGTGCTGAGCGGGACGGACGTTCCAGCGCGCGCGCAATCCGGAGTGCAACCGCCGCCCGACGGGGCCGCGAACGCCGCGCCACTACTGCGGCAGCGGGCTGGGCAGGCCGCATCTGCCGTGGTGGAGGCCATGCAGCGCGGCCCGTTGCTCGGCCGCTTCATCGAGCGCGCCGCTGGCTCTTATGTCTTCGTACCGGAAGACCGCTCGCTGTCGCTGCTGACGGTCACCAACCCGGACCGGGTATCCAGCCTCGCGGTCGGTCCCCAGTTGCTGGCGCGAGGGCGGGCGGATGTCGCCGCGCGTACCCTGGTGGTCGAGGACTATGCGCTCGCCGCTTCGGCACCAGCCCCCGCCACGGCTTCGGCCAGGGCTGCCGCCGTCGGTGCCGAAGCCGTGGCGCACGCCGCTGCAGACGCGATCCTGGGCCGGCTGAATGCCGCGGCGCAGCCGGGAGGAAGCATGAATGTCACCAGCCGCACGCTCAGCAACGACACCGATCTTGGTCGGCTGACCCTCCGCGACATGCGTAGCTTGGCGGCCGCCCACACGGAGGCAGTCCGCTCAGGCGACCGCACGGCTGAGGGGCGCATCGCGCTGCGCTGGGCGGAGGTGCGGCGCAGCGTGGTCGAAAGCCTGCCGGACGGCACGGAGTACAAGGCGATGTTCGGCTTCCTGGATAATTACCCGCCCTGGCGCTACGACTGGATTTATCGGGACTCGGCCGCGGTCGTCGCCATCGGCAAGCCCGATGCGGACACGGCTCTGTGCAGCGGAGTCCTCATTGCCCGCGACCTCGTGCTCACCGCTGGGCACTGCTTCTCCGGGCCGCCAGCACATGCGCCTGGCCAGCTTGAGGTGTGGTTCCAGCACATGCGGCAACCGGATGGCTCCTCGCCTCCGCGCGTCCGCCGTGCCATTGCTCAGGAGCCGGTCGCGCCGGCGCCGGAGCGTTGGGCCGACCTGCTCGCCGGCCGGTTCGGAGCCTCCCTTTTCGACTACGCCATCGTCCGCATTCTCGCGCCTGAAGGCGAACCGCTGCTGCCGGAGGGAGTGAGGCCGCATTGCCTCCGGATGAGGCCGCCCGACCGCGCCGATCCGCTCTATGTCGTCGGCTATCCGCGCGGCGGCCCAGTGACCGTGCATGACAACGCCAGGGTCCATCTGCCGAGCCGGGTGATGGACGGTGACGAATTCAGTCTACTCCGCATGGACGTGGCGGCCGACTTCCCCGATGCGGCGGAGCGGGCGGAGGTCCTGAGGGAGTTCGAGGAGAGCTACCTGCTCGAGGCACAACCCTTGGAGCTCTCCCGCTTCCGCGAGTTCTCCGATGTCCGGGATGGGGGGCAGCCGCGGATGGGGATTGTCGCGGACACTTTCCGAGGGAACTCCGGAGGCCCCGTCTATGATCGCGAGCGCGGCCAGTGCGTCGTCGGCATCCTCAACAGGGGCATGCCGGATACGGGCGTCCGGCTTTCCGCGACCTGGAAGGTCCATGAGCGCGTGCTGCCGGTCCATGCCATCCTGCGCGACCTGCGCAACAGCCCGCATACGGCGACGCTGGTCGCGACCGGGCGCAACTGCCGCGCCGAGGACCTCCGCCGCATTCCGATCGCCGAGGCGATGCGGGAGCGCTTCGCCGACGGCCGGCTCTGCATCGTCGATTAGGAGGTGGTGGTGGCTGCCGCACGCATGCTCGTACTTGCGCTGCTCTTCGGGCTGTGCACGCCGCCCCGGCCCGCCGGGGCGCAGACCGCACCGCCGCCCACGATGGCCTTCGTCGTCGGGATCGAACACTACAAGGATACGGTCCTGGACGGGCTGATCTTTGCAGCCGGTGACGCCCGACGCGTGCATGGGCAGCTTCAGCTCCTGACGGAGCTCCATCCTGCCAGCACGCTCCTGCTCGCCGAGGACGGCACCAGGAGCTTGGTGACCGCGCAGAATCTGCGCGACAACCTCGAGGTCTTCGTCAGTCGGATCGAGAACGGTGCGCATGTGGTGATCTACCTCGGTGGCCACGGCACGCTCTCCTCCAGCGGCCGGCTTTGGTACCTGCCGAGCGACTACATCCCGGCGACGAAGCAGCGCGCCGTTCCCTTCGCGGAGATTGCCGAACGCGTGCAGGAGGAGGTGGAGGGGCGGCAGCTGATCGGTGTCAGGCTGACCTTCCTGGTGAACATGTGCGGCGCCGGGAATGCCGAAGGCTCCATGTCCGTCGACCGGGATGACCCTGCGCTGATTGAGCGCGTGCAGCGGCTGTCGCAGGAGCTTCGCCCGGGCCGCTTCGAGCGGGCGATCCTGCCGGCGGCGCCGCGCAACCAGAACACATTCGAGGACCGCGCTCTCGGTAGCAGCCGCTTCGCCCATCATCTCCTGAACGGGTTGCGCGGCGCAGCGGCGGGGCCGGATGGCGTGATCAGCGCCGCGCGCCTCCTCGACCACATCGAAGCCGGCATTGGGGAAGCGCTACCACGGAGCCCGGATTTCGCCGGCAACATCGTGGTCGGGGTGACGAGGCGCGCCGAGGGTGAGGCCGACTACTTGGTCGGCCTTGGATTGCTCGCCGCGACGCAGGCCCTCGAGGGGACGGGCGGGGCCACGGAACTTGAGCAGCCCGGTGGTTCGCCCACGGTCCCCCGGGCCGAGCTGTCGGCGCAGAGGGCATTGTTGCGAGATCTCGCCCGTGAGCACCTGACGCAGGTAGACCCCCGCCACCCTGGCTTGCGGCCGCGTGCGTCGTTGCGGCGCGCCCAAGCAGGGCTGGAGCCTGGCGGCGAGCAGGTCCAGCGCGCCTTAAGGGATGCCGCTCGAAGCGATTTGCTGGCCGCGGACGAGCGGCGGCAAGCTGCGGAGCTCGCGGAGCAGAATGCTCTAAATTATCCGACTCTCACTAGTTTGCATCGACAACTAAGGCAGACCCCTTACTTCCGTTCTCTTATAGTAAATTCTGTCAATATTCAAAATAATCATGCTGAACGTGATGCAGCCTCCTGGCAGGAAGTACTTATGGGACTGGGCGGGGCAACCCCTCACCTCGTGGTGTCCAATATTTCTAGTCCGAACTCGCGCGTGGACATGGCAGCGATTTTGGCGACAATAAGACAGTGGAGATTGGAGGACAGCCCTACGGACCCTAGGCGCGAACGCCCTTTGGTAGTTGTTTCTACCGGGGTTGCGTACGTTGACCAGCGTTCGCAGGACGGCACCCTTAGGCCAAATAATTCTTGCTATACAGGGGGTATAGCACCCGACTGCCGTGTCTGGCCCATGAATGCGGAAGTCGCCACCGCATTCGCCGAGGCATGGCAAGGCCCGCTCGCCCTAATTTCCGATGTGCCATTTGGTGGATACTTGCTAACTGAAAAACCGAGATCCGCATGGCCTATGCCGATTTTCGTTGCTGCATCAGAACACAATGGTATGACCTTTGGCGGGGGGATGGGGAACTCCTGTGACACCTCTGTTGCGATGGCTAGGGTGTTCAGACTTGAATTGGATGACGAGGAGGCGCTGGCTCAGGTGTCCGCATGTCATCGCCAAGTCCGCGGCATTCGACCGTTCGTGGCCGGAACTCCGCGCTGGGTACCGGATTGGCGCGGGACGGAGCTCGGCGAAAGGGCTGTAGCCGACCTCGCCCCATTGGCACATTTCGCGTTCTCGGCCGCACGAGGCTGCGCAACCCGGTCCTTCGCTGAATGCGACATGCAAGGCCAAGCCGACGCCCTGCTCGACATGAGGCGTGCGGCCGAGTTGGATCTCGGACGCCGCAATCCATTCGACGCAGCCGCCGTCTACGAGCAAGCGGCGCGCACACTCCGGGTAGCGGCGACGCCCGTTCAGGAAGCCAGTCGAGAGGGTCTGGGGGCGAGCGCAGCCGCCGCTGCCGTCAACAGCATCGCCGAGGCTCTTAACGCACGCGCAGGGGGCGTCGCTGACAAGGAGGGCCGGCGTGTCGTCATCCTGTCCGTAGCGGCGGAGGACTACGTCTCGCCGCTCGTCGCGGATGTCCCGCACGCGCTCTCCGACGTCACTGCCTATGCCGAGCGCCTGCGTGACAGACTGGCTGTCGGGAACACGCAGGTGGAGGTCAGGCCCGCGGTCCAGCCGCGCCTGGCATCGGATTTCATGACGCAGCTGGCCGAGGCGCGCGCCAGCCTTGCAGGACGGTCCGAAGATCTGCTTGTTCTCGTCTTCAGTGGCCGTGGCATCGAACTGGACGGCCGGCGTTATCTAGCCACGTCAGGGTTACAGGTAGGGGCTCGCTCAGTGATGGCGCAGGGCCAATCGGCGCGCGCCCACGCGCCGGCAGTCGGCCTCCGCTGGGACGCCGCCGGCCTAGTGGATCTGTGGGACATTGCCCGCGTGGTCGGGCCGGCTGCGTTCGTAGGCATCTACGATGCGCAATTCACAACGCCGCTCCTCGATCCCGAGCGGGGCAACCAGATCCTCGACAAGCACGTCGATTCAGTGCGACCCAGGCCATTGCCAGTCTCCTCGGCCGGGCCGGCCACCGTATCCGAGAACGTGCGCCCAGTCGCTCTTGCGCGCGGCACCGTGCCGGATCGGCAGGTCCATATCTGGCTTGAAGGGCGCCTTACGCAGTCGGCCGACGAGCCGCCGCACGCCTGCCTTGACGACAGCGGGTCACCGGTCGCCTCGCCGCTCGCCGGCGCGCTGCTCCGTCAGCCTTTCGGCTTGCCGGGGCAGAGCTCTTACAGGGATTGGCTCACAACGGTCGCGCGCGATGCATGCCTGAGCAGATCCGGTCCGGATGCCACGCTTGTATTCCAGGGCGACCTCGATGTGCCGCCCTTTACCAGCGGTCGCGGCGCTCAGTTCGTCGGCTACTTTCAGACCGGGCTGGCGCAGCGCGACCTGAATCTGCGCGCTGCCGCGGGGCTGGCCGGGGAAGCCGCCGAGCGATTCCGGCCACCACGCTTCCGGCTCTCCCGAGCTGCGCTTTACGTGGCGCTAGCCCAGTTGCACGATCGTACGGCATCTGCTGTCACGAGGCCCGCCGAACGCGACGGATGGCTCGTTCTCGCTCAGGCGACGCTCGATTCCATCCGGTACGAGGAACTTCTAGCCAGCGATGCGGCGCCCATGTGGGCTATCCGCATGGAACTGATGGCACGCGTGCACAGCTTGCGAGGCGATACCGAACTCGCGTTGCGTACGCTGCGTGGTGCAGAGCCCGTTGCCGTGCTCGCCGAACGTCGTTTAGCTGCACGTCTGGTAACTCTAACCGAAGAGGTCATGCGCCGGCAGCCTGAAGCGCTTCTGGACGAGACGCGTTCACGGATCAATGAGCTGCCTGGCAGAGAGACCCGGCTAGCCGACGTAGCATCCGAGCTCGAGCGCGTCGCTCAGGCCGCACGGTCCGGGCGGGGCGAGGCATACCGGATCGGACCCCGGTCAACCGGCCAGAGTAGTTCGGAACCGGATGGCGCAGCGCTTCGCTGAAATCGACCGTATCGTCCCCATGCACTCAGTGACCGTTTGAGAATGGCTTGGCGCGACGCGACGGAGGTGATTCAAGCTCGGGATGTGGACCCGAGAGACCCGAGACCGGATGGCCGAGCTTGGCCGAAAGGCGAAGCGCTACCCATCTGACTTGACGGATGAGGAATGGGCGCGAATCGAGCCGATGCTGCCGAAGCCGTCACGGCGGGGCAGAAAGCCGGAAGTCGATCTGCGCGTAAGCGTCCACCGACGGCTACGGCGACACTGGTCTGACGGCGATTAGCCGTCGGCGAGTTTCAGGTTCCAGGGTGCGAGTTCACCGATCCGGTTGAGAATGCCCACATGCAGAAACGGGCGTCGCGTAAGGCGGCACGCGGCGGGCGCGCCCTCCTGACGGGTCTCGTCCGCTGCGGGCGCTGCGGACGCATGATGCGGGTGTTCTACGGCTCAGGCTCGGGCCATGCCCACCGCTACCAGTGCCGGGGCGACGATGCGCATGTTGGGGCGGGCCTGTGCATTGGCATCGGCGGCGTGCGTGTGGACCAGGCCGTGACGGCGCTGATGCTCGAGGCCGTCTCGGGCCATGCCGTCGAGGCAGTGATCCTCGCTGCCGAGAAGGTGGTGGCGGAGGACGATGCGCTGACCGTGGCCCTCGGGCGCGACCTCGAGGCGGCACGCTACGACGCGTCGCTCGCCGCGCGACGGTACGACCTTGTCGATCCTGCCAGGCGGCATGTCGCGCGCGAGCTGGAGGCTCGCTGGAACACCGCCCTGGAGCGGGTCGCTGCCCTGGAACGACGGATCGCCGCCGCCCAGACCTCGGCGCTGGCACGGCCGGAGGTTGACCGCGACGCGTTGTTGCGCCTGGCGGGGGACCTTCCCACCGCCTGGAATGCGCCAACGGCCGACAATCGCGCGCGTCAGCGCCTGATCCACATCCTGGTGCGCGAGGTGGTGATCGACCTCGACGACGCGACGCATGAGGCCGTGGTGATCGTCCACTGGGCCGGTGGGCAGCACACCGAGGCCCGCGTCCCGCGGGTGCGGTGCAAGCCGCGGCGCGCCGAGCCCGCCCGCTCCCCGGCCGAGGTGGTACGCCGCCTCGCCCAGGAGTGGCCGGACCGGGAGATCGCCGTGACGCTGAACCGGATGCGGTGCAGGACGTCCGTCGGCGAGAACTGGACCTCGGTCACCGTACGGGAGGTACGGGAGCGTCTAGGTGTTCCGCCGTTCCAGGCGCCGGAGGGGGCTCCGACCAGCATTGGGATGCAGGAGGTGGCGCGGCGGTTCGGGATCTGCATCCCCTCCGTGCTGCGGCTCATCCGCGAGGGGATCCTGCCTGCCGAGCAGGCCATGGCCTACGCACCCTGGAAGATCCCTCTCGAGGCGCTCGTCGCCGAGCCGGTTCTGGCAGGACTACGGCGCGTGAAGGAGCGGCGGCCGAAGAACCTGCAGGGATATCACCGAGATGAGACCATGCAGCTGCCGGGTCTCTTACAAGGAGGGTGCAGAATGTCACGCGACCGCCACGGCGGCCGCGAAAGGCGAACACATGGCCGCTGAACGGATCCCGCCCCAGCACCTCCTGCACCAGCCACGCGAGCCCGTTGAACCCACGCCGCATGTCGGTCGGGCCCGCCGTCAGCCAGACCCGCACCCCGGCAGGCGGTGTGATCATGCCTCCAGAGCCAGAGCCAGAGCCAGGCGGGCTAGGACGGCTGGATCCGTGGCCGGGCTCACCCGCAGCACTCGCCCGTTGCGCAGCACGATCTCGATTGGCGGGGCGCCACCATCGGCAGCCTTGCCGGAAGGTTCGGCCGCCTCGGCGACTTCGGGGGTCATCAGCCGCACCGGCAGCAGCCCTGGCACCGCACCACCCGGCCCGCGCGCCTCAGCCCGCGCATCACGCCGCCAGCGGTGCAGCAGGCTGGAGCAGACACCATGGCGACGCGACACGGCCTGCACTGACGCACCCGGGCGCAGCGTCTCCGCCACCAGCCGGACCTTTTCCTCCGGCGTGTAGCTCCGACGACCCTCGCCGCGCGTCACGATCTCGATCCGCTCCGCCTTGAGGCTAGCTCTAGTTGTCGCTGCTATGGAGGTTGTCCCTCCGGGGCTGAGTTGGTTGGCTGTGGTTGCGAGGCCGACACCCGGCCATTGCGCGTGCGCTGGGCCTGCCGGTCTCTACCGTCGGGCTGGCCCTGCGCCGCCTCGCTTTGGGACGGCTGCGGGCGCTCGACCCCAAGCCCGAGGTCATCCGCTATGAGCGCGACCAGCCCGGCGAGCTGATCCACATCGATATCAAGAAGCTTGGCCGCATCGAAGGCATCGGCCATCGCATCACCGGCGATCGCACGGGCCAGAGCAGCAAGCGCGGCATCGGCTGGGAGTACCTGCATGTCGCCATCGACGACGCCTCGCGGCTGGCCTTCACCGCCATGATGCCCGACGAGAAAAAGGAGAGCGCGGTCGCCTTCCTTGACGCCGCCATCGCCTGGTTCAAGGCCCACGGCGTCATCGTCCAGCGCGTCATGACCGACAACGGCTCCGCCTACCGCAGCAGATCCTTCGCTGCCGCCATCGCCGCCCATGGCCTCAAGCACAAGCGCACCCGGCCCTACACCCCGCAGACCAACGGCAAGGCCGAGCGCTTCATCCAGACCAGCATCCGCGAATGGGCCTACGCCTCGCCTTTCCCCTCCTCAGCCGATCGCCGCCGCGCCATGCATCCCTGGCTGCACACCTACAACACCCTCAGGCCTCACTCGGCCCTCAACGGACTGCCGCCCATCCGCCGCATCACCAGGGACAATGTCCTTGGAAACGACATCTAGTGAGGTGCCACGTCAAGAGATCGATCCTCTCAGGCAAGGTGGGTTGTGGATCACCTCTTGCTCGACGCCGGCATGAACCTGCGCTGGTGTTCACGCCGCGCCCGGCCCCCCCTCGACGCGCCATTGGGCTGCACGACCCGGATGGCGCCTCTCCTCGTCCTGCTCGCCGCCGCCGGGCTCGCCCTGCCCGCGGGGCCGAGCCGCCGGCGCTAGAAGCCGGCTAGACCGACGGCGCCGTAACTCTGCCGGAGGTGCGTGCCACCGGCGCGGCGCCAAACGCACGAGGCCACTTGCTGTCCGAGACTGGCACCGCATTGCGGCTTGCAGCGCCCACGCAGCAGGCGCCGGTCTCGGTCCAGGCCCGCGCCGGACAAGCTAGTGGCTCCACGTTCCCTTTGACCCGCCGCCGAGGTTCAGCGGGGAACTCAGGTCAAGCCACTGTTTCCAACGCTGTACCCCACGTTCCCCAAGTTCCCCCAATAAGCGAAGGAGGATGTGCCTTCACGGTATGCTCCATCAGGTAAAACGGATGATGCGCGGCGCTTCGCAACGCCTATGTGGAAGCCCAGCCTTATGCCGTGCTAAACTAAGAGCATTGGCCGCGCAGGAAGTGCGGTCCCTGGTCTCGATAGATGGCGAAGGGGCTGACCATGGCGCAGGCACGAAAGGCATGCAGGACGAGGCAACGGCAGCGAGCGCTTCAACTTGCTGCTCGGCCACAGCTTGGGCGCCCGCCTGTGAAGCCAACGCCTGATGATACGAAGGCAGTTGCCCGCCTGTGCGAGCTTCTCATCGGCGGAATGAGTATGGGTCAAGCCTGCGCCCAGGCGGATTGCCCAAGCAAGACGGCGGTCTATGCGCGCATGGCGGCCGATAATGACTTCCGGACGACTATCGCGCGCGCGAGGGAAGCGCAGCAGCATGCCATGATCGACGACACGATCGATCTTGCCGACAGCGCTACCCCGGAGAATTGGCAGGTTGTGAGGCTGCGCATCTGGGCCCGGCAATGGCGGGCGGCGAAGCTGGCGCCGAAGGTCTACGGCACGGTGGCGGAGCCGGCGAACGCAGCCGAAGCCAGTCCGCTGGCGCTGCTGCTGCAGCAGATGCAAGGCAAGGCGCTGCAGCCGGTCGCGGACGGCGACACCTGATCTGGCCCTTACCTCTTCAGCTTCGCTAACAGGCGGCCGTCACTTTCATCGATATGGTTTCTTCGCCGCTTTAACGCCGGCCAGATTGCTCGGCGCGCTATCGCGCCGAGCGCCCTCGGTAAGTGGGGCGTCGCTCCAACGCTTGCTGGCACGGGAGCGAAAAATTGGGCCATGCGAAGGGGGCACAGCGTCGTCCGCGCCCTGCTGCTGCGCATCGACCCGGCCCTCGGCCGCGGCAGCATCAACGTGCTCTCCCCAGGCTTCCAGCGCCTCACGCCGCTCGGGCATGAAGTCGTTGCGCTGATACACGGCCGCGACGCCGCTGATGGTTCCGCTGGCGTGGTTGAGCAGCCTGTCGGCGACATGCGGGGCGAAGCCGGCGCCAGCGAGCCAGGTCACACCCGCTCTGCGGAAATCATGCTGTACCCAGCCCGGCATTGCTTCGGCCTGACGTCCAGCCGCCGCGGCGGCCTCTGCCCGGGCAGCGGCAATGGCCGCGTCGAGCGTGCGTTTCACCCAGCTATGTCCGCTGATCGGGCGCAGGCCTAGGGTTGTCACACTGCCGAACACCAGCTGATCGGCGGAGGGACGGGCAGGCACCGGCCCCAATGGGTCCGCGCCAAGCATGTCACGCAGCACACCGCGCGCCGGTGAACTGAGCGGGACGACATGCCCACGGCCGTTCTTCGTTCGACTGCCCGGCTGGGTCCAGGTGGACAGGTCGGGCGACACTTCACCCCATCGCATGCCGCAGACCTCGTCGCGTCGGGCGAGGGTCAACAGAAGAAAGCGCGTCGCGGGCCCATAGGGCGCGGTCATCGTGCCGGCGGCGCGCCAAATTTCGCCGACTTCCTGACTGGTAAGGACGCGCTCGCGGCTCCCTGTTCTCTCCGGCATCGGCAGCCCGGTAAAGGGGTTGAGCAGCAGGCGGCGCCGTTTCACCGCCCAACCATAACAGGCTGATCCATAGCGCAGGACGAGCCCTCCGGTCGTCGCCTTGCCAGCTTTGGCCAACCGGTCGATCACAGCGAGTACCGCCACATGATCCAACGCCTTCGCCGGCGCATCGAGATGCACCTTAAAGGCGTGGCGCAGGGCGCGGGTGGCTTCCGCGCGGTAGCTTGCCCGGCGCGTCGACAGATGGAGCGTCTCCCAGTCCTGGATCAGCAGGTCAAGCGTGAAGGCTGCCTCGGTCGCAGTCAGGGCGGCCTCCGCCTTGCGCTTGGCGTGATCTGCAGCACGCGCGGCCCGTTCGGCCGCAGGATCTCCGCCGGTGGCGACCTTGCCGAGGACGATCCGGGCAGCGGTACGGGCCTGCTCCACGGTCAGAGCGCCCCAGAGACCAAGCTTCTCGCGCTGCCGCTCGCCCGTCGCCCGATTGGTCCAGCAGGCATAGAAGGTTTTGGCCCCTGTTGTCGCCCTGAGCCGCAAGCCGGGGACCTCTACGTCCGAGAGCCAAGCCTCCCGCTTCTCAGCGAGAATGGCAAAGGCAGCGACGGCCTTCTCTGTGAGTTTCGGCACCAGCATCAGTCCCCGATCTGCGGACCCGCTGCGGACCCCAAAGGCGGGTCCGCAATGGCGATTCTTAGCGGCTTGAGGCGATTTGGTAAGAGGGCCTGTCAAAGATATTGTAGATATATGGCGACTTCTGGCGATCCGGGGTCCGCAATGGCGAAATAGGTCACCTTATTCCTAATCTGGGGGCCGTGGGTTCGAATCCCGCCGGGGACATTTTCCGGTCTTCATTGCGGGCCTGGCGGTGGGTCGCGGCCCGGCCAAGGCATGCGCTGCCGCCATCTGCCGCACGGGCGGGGGTGGTGGGCAGATGCCGCGCGCTCGTCTAGGGTCGCGCCAGACGGCGCGGCCCCGGGCTATCCCCGGGCGCCGGCCATGAGAAGGATGTCCAGTGGTGGATCTGATCGGGTTCATTCCCTGCCGGGCCGGCAGCGAGCGGGTGAAGAACAAGAACACGCGCCCCTTCGCGGGCTTCGACGGCGGGCTGCTCGAGCTCAAGCTGCGCCAGCTGCAGCGCGTGCCGGAGCTGTCGCGCATCGTCGTCTCCACCAACGACGCGGCCGTCCTCGACTATGCCGAGCGCTTCCGCCAGGACCATGACCCGCGCGTGCAGCCGCTGCCGCGGCCGGACAAGTATGGCGTCAGCAGCACCTCGATGGGCGAGTTCATCCGCGACTACATCGCCTATCTCGAGCAGGACGGGGTGATGGTCTGGACGCATGTGACGCATCCGCTGATCACCTCGGCCAGCTACCGGGAGGTCATCGCGGCCTATCATGCCGCCGCGGCCCAGGGCCACGACTCGCTGATCACCGCCACCAAGCTGCAGAAGTTCCTGTGGAAGGACGGCAAGCCCTTCAACTACGACAACAGTGTCGAGAAGTGGCCGCGCAGCCAGGATATCGAGCCGGTCTACGAGATCAATCACGGCGTCTACATGATGCCCTTCTCGGTGATGCGCGATACCGGCGACCGGATTGGTCGCAAGCCTTACTTCCACGCCATGCCCGAGCATGACGCCATGGACATCGACTGGCAGGACCAGTTCGACCTGCTCGACGAGATTGCCCGCGCCCGCGTCCAGCGCGGCCAGTCGTTGCTGTGACACGCTGACCGGGAGGGGCCTGCGGCCCCTCGCCCCGCCAAGGCCGCGCTCCCGCATCACCGGGGCCGCGGCCTTTTTCATGCCTGCCGGCAGCCTGAAACCAATCCCGGACAGGGGTGTTCAGGAAGAACCTGCCGGCATCCGGTCAGTCCTTTATGTTTCGATATTGGTTCAAAAATTGAAATCCTGAATACATGTGAATTCATGCCGGGATAACCCTGGCAAGAACTCGCCTGATTATCGACTGTAATTCTCCATTCGTCCCCGACGATTCTGTGATTGTTCTGGCCCTTTCCCATTCAAGGGTGGACATCCACCGGGCGAATGCCTAGACCAGGGCCCTTAGCCGGCGGCGTCTCTGGACTGTGTCATTTTCAGGGCACAATCCACAGACGCTGTCATCTGCCAACTCTATGGAGGTGATGCCGCTCCCGAAGGCGGGCGGCAGGCCCGAGGACGCCATGCAAACCACGACCCCGCCGGGCGGCGACGCCCGGCCGAACCTGTCTGCCGCGCCGCCGTCGATCGACGAGGCCGGCCCGCAGGTGAAGATCGCTGTCCGCCACGTCTTCAAGGTTTTCGGCGACCGGCCCGACACGGCCATCGCCCTCGCCCGCGAGGGGCGCAGCAAGGAAGACATCCTTGCCCAGACCGGCTGCACCATCGGCGTGCACGATGCCAGCTTCGACATCCATGCCGGCGAGATCTTCGTCATCATGGGGCTGTCGGGCTCCGGCAAGTCGACCCTGCTGCGGCTGATCAACCGGCTGATCGAGCCTTCCGCCGGCGCCATCGAGATCGACGGCCAGGATGTGACCAAGCTGTCCGCCCAGGACCTGATCGCGCTGCGCCGCCGCAACATGGCGATGGTCTTCCAGTCCTTCGCGTTGCTGCCGAACCGGACCGTGCTGGACAATGCCGCTTTCGGCCTCGAGGTCGCCGGCGTGAAGGAGGCCGAGCGCCACCAGCGCGCCATGGCGGCGCTGAAGGGCGTGGGCCTCGCCCCTTACGCGCAGTCGCGCCCCGAGGAGCTGTCGGGCGGCATGAAGCAGCGCGTGGGCCTCGCGCGCGCGCTGGCCAGCGAGCCCAGCGTGCTGCTGATGGACGAGGCCTTCTCCGCCCTCGACCCGCTGATCCGCGCCGAGATGCAGGATGAGCTGCTGCGGCTGCAGTCCGAGCAGAGCCGCACCATCGTCTTCGTCAGCCACGACCTGGACGAGGCCATGCGCATCGGCGACCGCATCGCCATCATGCAGCACGGCCATGTGGTGCAGGTCGGCACGCCGGACGAGATCGTGAACCGGCCGGCCAACGACTATGTCCGCTCCTTCTTCCGCAATGTCGATGTCAGCCAGGTCTTCCGCGCCCGCGACATCGCCCGCGAGACCCAGGTGACGCTGATCGAGCGCCGCGGCATGGCCGCCCATGCGGCGCTGGAGCGGCTGCGCCGGCATGACCGCGACACCGCCATCGTCGTCGGCCGCGACAAGCGCTACCACGGCATGGTCAGCGCCGAATCCCTGGCCATGGCGGCCCGCAGCGGCGCGGCCGATCCTTACACCCACGCCTTCCTCGCCGATGTCGCGCCGCTGCATGCGGACGACCTGCTGTCCGAGGTGATGGGCCGCGTGGCGCAGAGCCCGCATCCGCTGCCGGTGGTCGATGGCGCGCAGCGCTATCTGGGCTCGATCAGCAAGTCGACGCTGCTGATGAGCCTCGACCGGTCCACCGACTGAACGCCCGCGGAAAGGAGCACGCCATGCAGGATCTCGATCTGCCGATCGGCGAAGCCGCCGATGCGGCCGTCAATTTCATCCTCGACCATTTCACCCCGGCGCTGGACGGCATCGCCGCTGCCATCGCGCTCGTCACCGACGGCCTGCGTGACGCGCTGGTCGGCCTGCCGGCCCCGGTGATCATCGCCGCCATCGCGCTGCTGGCGCTGTGGCGCGTCGGCTGGAAGTTCTCTGTTTTTGCCGTCGCGGCGCTGGCGCTGATCATGGGCATGAATCTCTGGCCGCGGATGATGGAGACGCTGTCGCTGGTGCTGGCCGCGACCGGCTTCGCCATGCTGGTCGGCATTCCGCTCGGCATCGCCATGGCGCGCAGCAACGCGGTGCAAGGCATCGCGCGCCCGGCGCTCGACCTGATGCAGACCATGCCGGCCTTCGTCTACCTGATCCCGGCCGCGATGTTCTTCGGGCTCGGTGCTGTCCCCGGCACCATCGCCACGGTGATCTTCGCCATGCCGCCGGTGGTCCGCCTGACCAATCTCGGCCTGCGCCAGGTGCATTCGGAATTCATCGAGGCGGGGCTCGCCTTCGGCTGCACGCCGACGCAGCTGCTGATGAAGGTGCAGATCCCCAACGCGCTGCCCTCGATCATGGCCGGCATCAACCAGACCATCATGCTGTCGCTGTCGATGGTGGTGATCGCCTCGATGATCGGCGCCGGCGGTCTGGGCAACACCGTGCTGACCGGCATCCAGCGCCTCGATGTCGGCACCGGCTTCGAGGGTGGCCTGGCCGTCGTCGTGCTGGCCGTGCTGCTGGACCGCATCACCCAGAGCTTCGGCGCCGCGCGTCCCAGCCTGTTCGGCGGGCTGCGTGCCGCGCTCGGCAGCCGCAAGGCGGCGGCCGAGGCGGAGCGCGATGACGCCGCCGCCGCCCATCCGGGCCGCGCGTAACCCTCCCGACTGGCTGTCCCCTACGCGGGCCGTCCGCCGCTGCGCCGCAAGGCGTGGCGGCCGGCGGGCCTGCGCCACGAACAAGAACTGGAACGCTGACCCCATGCATGCACGCCGCGCTTTCCTCAGCCTTGCCGCCGCCGCGCCCTTCGCCCTCGCCGCCCCCCGCCTGGCGCGTGCCGCCGGCACGGTGAAGCTGGGCTTCGCCCCCTGGGCCGATGCCGAGTTCATCACCCGGCTGGCCGCCAGGCTCGCCGAGCAGAAGCTGGATCTGAAGGTCGAGCTGGTGCAGACCGACGTCGCCCCGCTCTACCAGGGCCTGGCCCGCGGCGATGTCGATGCCATGCTGATGTGCTGGCTGCCGAAGACCCATGCCGATTACTGGCAGCGGGTCGAGGGCAAGGCGGAGCGCCTGGGCGTCCTCTACAACGGCGCCAAGCTGGGCTGGGTGGTGCCGTCCTACGTGCCGGAGGCGGAGCTCGCCTCGATCGCCGACCTCGCCAAGGACGATGTGCGCGGCAAGTTGTCGGGCCGGATCCAGGGCATCGAGCCGGGCGCCGGGCTGACCCGGCTGTCGCGCCAGACCATCACCGACTATGGCCTGGACTACACGCTGCAGGAATCCAGCGAGGCGGCGATGCTGTCGATGGTCGAGCGCTCGATCCGCCGCAAGCAGTGGATCGTCGCCACCGCCTGGAGCCCGCATTGGATGTTCGGCAAGCACGCGCTGCGCTACCTGGCCGACCCCCGCGGCGCGCTGGGCGGGGCGGAGGAGGTGATCGCCCTCGGCCGTCCGGGGCTGAAGCAGCAGCAGCCGCAGCTGGCGGCCTTCCTGTCGAAGCTGAACCTGCCGCTGGCCGAGCTCGAGGCCGCCATGCTGGTCGCCCAGGAGAAGGACAACGACGCCGCCGTCGAGGCCTATATCCAGGAGCATGCCAGCCGGGTGAACGGCTGGTTCGCGGGGTAGGCCTGGAGGAACGGCAGGCCCGGGACACCGTCCCGGGCCGCACCGGAAAAAGCCTAGCCGGCGAGCGCCATGCTGGAGGCGAGGCCATAGGCGCTGCGCTCGCCCGGCACCGGCGCCAGGCGCGAGGTCAGGCCCAGCACCGTCTCGGCGCCGCCCAGATACAGCACGCCATCGGGGGGCAGCAGCGCGGCCATGGCGTTCAGCACCCGCTCCTTGGTCGGCGGGTCGAAATAGATCAGCACGTTGCGGCAGAAGATCACGTCGAAGCGGCCGAGGGCGCGGTGGTCGGCCAGCAGGTTGCGCTCCTCGAAGCGGGCCATGGCGCGCAGCTCGGGTGCTGCCCGCCACTTGCCGCCTTCCTGCTTGAAATACTTCACCAGCATCTGCACCGGCAGGCCGCGCTGCACCTCGAACTGGGTGAACAGCCCCTCGCGGGCGCGCTCCACCACCTCGCGCGACAGGTCGGTGCCATAGATCTCGGCATCGCGGATGCCGAGCTCGCGCAGCACCATGGCGCAGGAATAGGCCTCCTGCCCGGTCGAGCAGGCGGCCGACCAGATGCGCAGCTTCTGCCCTGGCGGACGGGCCGCCTGCAGCTTCGGCAGGATGCGCTTCAGGTGGTCGAAGGGCTTGCCGTCGCGGAAGAAGCTGCTCTCGTTGACCGTCAGCGCCTCGGTCACGGCGCGGGCCAGCACCTCGGAGCGGGTGTCGCGCAGCTTCAGCGCCAGGGCGTCGAGGCTGGGCAGCCCCTCGGTCCGCAGGATCGGCGCCAGCCGGGTCTCCAGCATGTAGTCCTTGTCCGGCGTCAGCACGATGCCGGCGCGCGACTTCACCAGCGTCGCGATCAGGACAAAGCTATCCGCGTTCATGCGGCGTCTCCGGCCCGGGAAATCCCGTGGCTGCTGCGGCGATGGTCGAGCGACCTTGGAGGCGGTGTCGATGCCGGCGTGGCGCCGCCGGCTGCGCCGGAGGGGTTCAGGACCCCGCCGGTTCCGGCACCAGGCCGAGCTGGGCCAGCTTGCCGGTCAGGATCTCGTCGTCGAAGGGCTTCATGATGTATTCCTGGGCGCCGGCGCCCAGGGCCATCAGGATCCGCTCGAAGTCGTTCTCGGTGGTGCAGAGCATCACCAGCGGCTCGTCCGGACCGAACTCGATCCGGGCGGCCTTGAGGAATTCCAGCCCGTCCATGACGGGCATGTTCCAGTCGAGCAGCACCAGCTTCGGCAGGCCCAGGCGGCAGGCGTCGAGCGCCTCCTGGCCGTCGGCCGCCTCGGTCACCACGGCGCCGTGCTTCTCCAGCATGCGGCGCGCCAGCTTGCGCACCACCCGGCTGTCATCCACGACCAGGACGGTCAATGCCTCGTCCACGCCAGCGCTCCTTAATCCGCCTGCAAATCCCATGCGCCAGGCATGGATCCCGCCAGGTCACGGCGGCATCTAGGCGGGCTGACGTTTACGCGATGTTAACCCCTGTCGAATGGAGGAGAGAGGCCCCCTCCCCCCTCAATCCACCGGCAGGAAGATGAAGATGACCGCGCCGACCAGGCAGCCCATGGCGGCCAGGTAGGTCCAGCGCAGCGGCTCGCCCAGCACCATCACCGAGAAGCCGCCGAAGACGATCAGGGTGATCACCTCCTGCATGATCTTCAGCTGCTGGCCGGTATAGGTGCCGTAGCCGATGCGGTTGGCCGGCACCGCCAGGCAGTATTCGAAGAAGGCGATGCCCCAGCTGATCAGCACCGCCAGCCAGAGCGACCAGCCCGGCTGCTTCAGGTGGCCATACCAGGCATAGGTCATGACGAGGTTGGAGCCGACCAGCAGCAGCGGCGGCAGCAGCAGGGACATGTTCATGCAGAGGTTCCGAGAGGGCGCCGGCTGATCCGGCGCGGCCATTCAACGCCCGTCCGGCGGGGCCGGAAAGCCCTTGCCTCTTGCTTCGGGCGGGCCCGGGGCCTACCACCGGCCCCTTCGCAGGCATCAGGAAAGAGGGCTCCACATGAACTGGATCAGCGAATGGGCGCTGCCGAAGATCCAGACATGGCTCGGCCGCCGCGAGGTGCCGGACAACCTCTGGCACAAATGCCCGGCCTGCGAGCAGATGATCTTCCACCGCGACCTGGAGCGGTCGCTGCATGTCTGCACCCATTGCGGCCACCACATGCGCATCCCGGCGCAGCGTCGGCTGGACTATACCTTCGACCCCGGCTTCCAGCGCATCGAGCTGCCGCGGGCGCCCGCCGACCCGCTGCGCTTCCGCGACCAGCGCCGCTATGCCGACCGGCTGAAGGAAGCCCAGGCCAAGGGCGGCCAGGATGACGCCGTGGCCGTGGCGCATGGCACCATCGAGGGCCGCCGCGCCGTCGTCGCCGCCTTCGAGTTCAGCTTCATGGGCGGCTCGATGGGCGCGGGCGTGGGCGAGGCCATCGTCAC
Source organism: Roseomonas sp. 18066 (assembly GCF_902706185.1). GTDB lineage: Bacteria > Pseudomonadota > Alphaproteobacteria > Acetobacterales > Acetobacteraceae > Pseudoroseomonas. The sequence goes on from NZ_CACSJM010000010.1 coordinate 73,838, forward strand.
CGCGGCCAAGCTGGCGGTGCTGCAGGATGCGCCGCTGATCGTCTTCACCGCCTCGGGTGGGGCGCGCATGCAGGAAGGCGCGGTCAGCCTGATGCAGATGCCGCGCACGGTGATCGCGACGCAGATGGTGAAGGAGGCCAAGCTGCCCTTCATCGTCGTCATGTGCGATCCCACGACCGGCGGCGTCACCGCCAGCTTCGCCATGCTGGGCGACATCCACATCGCCGAGCCCGGCGCCATGATCGGCTTCGCCGGCGCCCGCGTCATCGAGCAGACGGTGCGCGAGAAGCTGCCGGAGGGCTTCCAGCGCGCCGAATACCTGCTGGAGCACGGCATCCTGGACATGGTGGTCAAGCGCGGCGCCATGCGCGAGAGCCTGGCCCGGGTGATCAGCCTGCTGCGCGAGCCGTTCCTGGCCAAGGCCGGCGAGGCGCCCGCCGAGGCCGAGCTGGCCGAGCCGGTCGCCGTCATCCCCGCCGCGCCGGTGCCCGCCGCCAGCGCCCCCGCCGCCGGCGCCAAGGTGACGCCGCTGCCGACCGCGGCCAAGCCCGCCATCGTGCCGGCGCCCGCCGCGACGCCGCCGGCCGCCGCCAAGCCCGCGCCGGGCACGCCTTCCGCCTCGTGAGCCGTTCGGAAGCGATCATCGACCGGCTGCACGGGCTGCACCCGAAGCTGATCGACCTCAGCCTGGAACGGCTGCAGCGGCTGCTGGCGGCCCTCGACCACCCGGAGCGCAAGCTGCCGCCGGTGGTGCATGTCGCCGGCACCAACGGCAAGGGCTCGACCTGCGCCTTCCTGCGCGCCATCGCCGAGGCCGCCGGACAGCGGGTGCATGTCTATACCTCGCCGCATCTGGTCCGCTTCCACGAGCGGGTGCGGCTGGCCGGCAGCCTGGTCTCCGAGGAGGCGCTGATCGCCGCGCTGGAAGACATCGAGGCCGCTAATCAGGGCCTGCCGATCACCGTCTTCGAGGTGACCACCGCCGTCGCGCTGCTGCTGTTCAGCCGGGTGCCGGCCGACCTGCTGGTGCTGGAGGTGGGCCTCGGCGGCCGGTTCGACGCGACCAATGTCGTCGACCATCCGGCGGCCTGCGCCATCACCAGCATCTCGATGGACCATACCGACTTCCTGGGCGACAGCCTGGCCGGCATCGCCGGCGAGAAGGCGGGCATCATGAAGCGCGGCAGCCCGGCGGCCACCGGCCTGCAATCGGCCGAGGCGCTGATGGTGCTGGAGGCCGAGGCCGCCCGCCTCGGCATCACGCTCGCGGTGCGCAACCAGGAATGGACCGCCACCCTGACCGAGAGCGGCCTGCGCTATGCCGACCCAGGGGGCGTGATGGAGCTGCCGCGGCCGGCGCTGCCGGGCCCGCACCAGGCCGACAATGCCGGCATCGCCATCGCGGCGCTGCGCAGCTGGAACCCGCCCTGGCTGACCGAGGCGGCGATCGCCGCCGGGCTGACCACGGCGCAATGGCCGGCGCGGCTGCAGCGGCTGCATGGCGACCTGGCGATGCTGCTGCCGCCGGGCTTCGAGCTCTGGCTGGATGGCGGCCACAATGCCGGCGCCGGGCTGGCGCTGGCCGAGCACCTGCCCGGCTGGGCCGATCGGCCGCGTCACCTGGTGGTGGGCATGAAGCAGGGCAAGGCTTCTTCTGCGTTCCTGTCGCCCCTGCTGGGGTTGGCCGACAGTGTCTGGGCCGTCGCCGAGTCCGGCCAGCACCTGGCGATGCCCGTCGAGGCGATCGTCGAGGCCAGCGGTGGCGTGGCGAAGGTGGGTCCGACGGTGGCCGAGGCGCTGCGCGCCATTGCCGCGGCCGCTGGCGCGCCGGGCCGCGTGCTGATCTGCGGCAGCCTTTACCTGGCTGGCGAGGTCCTCAAGGCGGATAATACTGTCTTGGTGTAGTGGGGGTCCGGGGGAACTCAGTTCCCCCGGCCTTCGCTTGCTTTCTTACCCTTGGGCGCCTGGCGAGACGATGATGCAGGCTCCCTGGCTGCGCAGCTTGTCGCAGGCCGACTGGGCGTGCTCGCGCGACAGCCCCATGACGCGGGCCCGGTAGAGCGTTCCGTTCCCCGCGCTGACCTGCTCGATCGCCGGCCGCGCGCTGCTGATGCCGAGGCGCGTGCGCGCCTCGCCGGCGGCGGTGCGGGCCAGGTTGGCGCTGGCGAAGGCGCCGACCTGGACGCCCCAGGCGCCGTTGGCCGGGGCGGCGACGGGCGTCGGCGCCGGGGCCGGGGCGGGTGCCGCGTCGCGCGACGGCAGGCGCAGCACATTGGCCGGCGGCGCGACCGTCGCCGCATGGGCGGAGCCCACCAGGCTGAAGCCGCGCAGCCCGCTGGCCGGGCTCGGCGCCGGCGCCAAGGCCGGGGCCGGGCTGGGCGCGGCGAAGGCGGTGGCGATGCGCTGGCTGCTGGCGGCCGGCGCGGCGGCGGCCGGGCGCGGCAGGATGGCGGCGGCCAGCTGGCTTTGCGCCGGGGCCATGGCCGGGGCCTGTCGCG